>JAJFJC010000165.1 GCA_021774385.1 Alphaproteobacteria bacterium | reverse complement strand
GGGATAACGCTTTGGCGTTGGAGAAATGGACGCCATGAAATCCAAGCTGTTTTGCTACGGTGACGTTCTCCAGTCGGTCGTCGATAAACAAGGTCTCGGACGGAGAAAGTGCATACCGATCGATCAGGATTTCGAAAATTTTTCTGTCAGGTTTTTTCGTGCCTTCGAAACCGGACACGACCATGCCATCGAAAAGTTCGAGGAAGGTGAATTAATCACGCGCATGCGGCCAGGTTTCCACCGACCAGTTGCTCAACACGTATAAAGGCGTGTTATTCGCCTTAAGCTTTCGGAGGATGTCCACGCTACCTTCGATCGCACCAATTATCATTTCCGGCCAGCGCTTCTGGTAAGCATCAATATAGCGCGCCATGTCGGGGTAGCGGGAGGAAAGCATTGCGATCCCTTTTTCCAAGGATAAGCCGCCATCCAGTTGATGAATCCAATCAATATTGCAAATATCGGCGAGGAAATACTCCATCGCATCGGTGTCATCGAACAGTTTTCGATATAGGTGACGGGGGTCCCAATCGATCAGGACGCCGCCGAGATCGAAAACGACGGTTGTTGGAGTATTCATCCGTCCGATGCGGATTTCTCGACGAAGGCGTGGAACATCTTTTCGACGGGTTCTTTGTTTAGATCGCGGGTAATCATGACGATCCGGCTGTGCCGGTTGCTGTCGGGCCATGCGTCGAGCATCGCGGGCGGATGAAAAACATGCTGCACACCGTGAACGGCGACGGGCTGATCGGTATCGGTAACGTGCAAAATTCCCTTAACCCTCAAGAGGGCGTCGCCATGAACTGAAATGAGCGCTTCCATCCAGTCGGCAAAGGCATCCCATGCCATGGGTGTTTCGGAGGTGAGGCAAAATGAGCGAATACGATCGTCGTGACGGTTCACGTCGTGATGATGGTGATGTCCATGGGTTTCTTCCGCCTCTGCATAGGCCTCGTCACGCAGCCAGCGTCCGACATCGGGTGATTTCGTCGCCGGATCATAGAGTCCGGCGCCGAACAGCGTATCCGCCGCGACTTTGCCGTGTGCAATCGGATAAATTGGTGCCGCCGGATTGATCGTGCGGAGCCGCTCGGTCAAATCGGCTGCCGCTTCGTCCGATATTAAGTCACGTTTTGTAACGAGCAAGCGGTCCGCTACCGCGGCCTGCTTAATGGGCTCGAATTGCGCGTCCATTTGCGCCAAGCCATGAACGCCGTCGACTGTGGAGATGACACTGTCGAGGCGATATCGCGCGGCGAGTAGGGGATCGGTCATCAGTGTATGCAAGATGGGTGCGGGATCTGCGAGACCTGTCGTTTCGATAATTAATCGTGCGAATTCGGGGACTTCGCCCGTGACCCGCCGCCGAAAGAGGTTTCTTAAGGTGTCGATCAGATCGCCGCGGATTGTGCAACATAGACAGCCGCTGTTCAGCACGACGACATCGTCGCTCGACGATTCGACCAGCATATGATCGAGCCCGACATCGCCGAATTCGTTAATGACAACGGCGGTATCGTGCATCGACGGATCCTGTAGCAGGTTCGACAATACGGTGGTTTTGCCGCTACCGAGGAATCCGGTTAGCACGGAAACAGGCAGCCGCTCGCCGGCGTCGTGAACTTGAACTTCAGTCATTTTGCTTTCTCTGAATCACACTAGGCGCCGGGACGGCAATCGGGGCACAGGCCGGTTACCTCGATCATCTGCCGCTGTGCCAGAAAGCCTCTCTCGCCCGCGCTTTGCCGTACCACGTCGATAATGCTTGGATCGTCGAGTTCCGCCGCGGTACCACAATTTTTGCAGATGAGGAATTGGCCGGAATGCCTTTCGTATGGATGCGTGCAGCCGACAAAGGCGTTCATCGATTCAATTCTATGAATGAGCCCAATTTCAATCAAAAAATCGAGTGCGCGATAAACCGTGGGCGGTGCCGCACGCGGATATTCCGATTTCAAGGCTTCGAGAATCGCATAAGCGCCGATAGGTTGGTGGCCGCTCCAAACCAAGGTAAGGACGCGCTGCCGAATTTTCGTAAAGCGCATCCCGCGCTCCGCGCAAAGGCGTGTGGCGACCTTGATTGCGTCATCAATGCAATCCTGATGATCGTGCGGGTGAGCCTGAAATCCATCCGGCGATAGCATTCCTTCATTATAGCACTTGTCTCCATGGTCGTTACAGTGCCTTTGCCTCTTTTAGAGGGCTTACGTAACCGGCGGAAATCCGCTACATAGCGTCGTTGCTCGCGGTCAGGCGGGTCTGAGGATAGGCGTGAACGGTATGCAGATTATTCGTGATTACGAAAATGTTCCGAGCGAAGCTCGCGATGGCGTCGTGGTTTTGGGCAATTTCGATGGCGTCCACAGGGGACATCAGGCGGTAATCGGCCATGGAATCGAACTGGCCCGGGATGCCAAAATACCCGTCGTCGTCGTTACGTTCGAGCCCCATCCGAGGACTTTTTTCCGTCCGCACGATGCCCCCTTTCGCCTGACGCCCTTCCAGAACAAGGCCCATCATATCGAGGCACTGGGCGTCGATGCGCTTATCGTTCTCGAGTTCGATAAAACGCTTTCTCATTTTGAAGCCGACGAATTCATTCGACGCGTCCTCGTCGAGGGGATGTCCGCGAAACAGGTGGTTATCGGGCAGGATTTTCGCTTTGGGCGCAAACGTGGCGGGGATACCGCCCTTTTGGAAGCTCATGCCGAGTTTGGAGGATATTCGGTAACGACGGTTGCGCCAGTGGCGTCCGCCGATGCGGAAATCTATTCGTCGACACATATTCGCGAGAATGTCGAAGCCGGGAAGCCGGGCCATGCGGCTGCAATGCTTGGCCGACCGTTCGAGATTGAAGGAGAGGTTATTTCCGGCGATCAGCGCGGCCGGACACTGGGATTCCCAACCGCAAACATTGTACTGGGCGAATATATCCGGCCAGCGCGGGGCGTTTACGCGGTGCGTGCCGGGATCGAAACGGACTCGGAGATAATCTGGGTCGACGGCGTCGCTAATTTTGGCAATCGTCCGACCATTGGCGGCGACAGCCTTCTGCTGGAAGTGCATCTGCTCGATTTTAACGGCGATCTTTATGGGAAGAATTTAAGGGTCGCGCTGATCGAATATTTGCGACCGGAACGCAAGTTCGATGGTCTAGAGGCGTTGAAAGCGCAAATCGACGAGGATAGCGCGACGGCGCGTCGGATTTTGGTGGTCAGGGCGGCGGGAGCATCTTGACCTCAACCAAGGTCATGCATAGGATCGCGCGCCCGCCAAAAGGCGGAAAATAAATGATAATTACGGAAATGGAGCCCGTGCAATGAGCGCGGATTATAAGGATACGGTCTTCTTGCCAAAGACGGACTTCCCAATGAAGGCCGGTTTGCCGAAGCGGGAACCCGAATTGCTCGCCCGTTGGGAGAAAATGGATCTGTGGAAGCAAATTCGCGCCCAATCCGCCGACCGTGAGCCCTTTATCTTGCACGACGGCCCTCCCTACGCGAACGGCCATCTGCATATCGGCCATGCGCTCAACAAAATTTTGAAGGACGTGATCAACCGGTTCGAGCAAATGCGCGGCCGCGATGCGCATTACGTTCCCGGCTGGGATTGTCACGGCCTGCCGATCGAATGGAAGATCGAAGAGAAATATCGCGATGCGGGGAAAGATAAGGATGACGTTCCCATCGCTGAATTCCGCAAGGAATGCCGTGAATTCGCGGATCATTGGATCGACGTGCAGCGCGAGGAATTCAAGCGCTTGGGCGTCATGGGTGAGTGGGACGACCCGTACACGACGATGGCCTATGCATCGGAAGCGCAAATCGCCGCCGAACTGATCCGTTTCGCTGAAACCGGGCAGCTTTATCGTGGGTCCAAGCCGGTGATGTGGTCGGTCGTGGAACGGACGGCGCTGGCCGAGGCGGAAGTCGAATATGAAGATCACGTGTCGCCGACGATTTGGGTTAAATTTCCGGTAACAAAAGGCGGTGCCGATACCGACGGCGCGTCCGTTCTCATCTGGACGACGACGCCTTGGACAATTCCGGCGAACCGCGCGATCGTCTATTCGAAATTGATTACTTACGGCTTGTACGAGGTAACCGACGCGCCAGACGAAAATTGGGCGCTGCCGGGTGAACGGCTCATTCTTGCCGATGCCCTCGCGGAGAGCGTTGAGAAAGCGACTCGGATCGAGTCCTGGAAGCGGCTATCGACCGTGGATCCGTCGGGCATCGAATTGTGCGCCCACCCGTTCCGCGGGCTATCGGATGCTAACGGCTTTTGGGACTTCGAAGTGCCGATGCTGCCCGGCGACTATGTTACCGATGAAGCCGGGACCGGTTTTGTTCATACAGCGCCTGGCCACGGCGCGGACGACTATAATACCTACGTTCAAAACCCCGCCGTCTTCAAGGCGGTAGGCTTGCTTGAAGTACCCCATACCGTGGGTGAGTTTGGCGAGTACTACGATCATATCCCCTTGTTGGCGGGCAAGAGGATCTACGACCAGAGAGGCAAGGAAGGCGATGCCAACGGGGCGGTTATCGACCTGTTGACGCGGACCGGCGCGCTGATGGCGCGGGGCCGTCTCAAGCATCAGTATCCGCATTCTTGGCGATCCAAGGCACCGCTGATTTTCCGAAATACGCCGCAATGGTTCATCACCATGGGTGATGAGCACGGTAACGAAGGGTTGCGCGCGAAGGCACTCAAGGCGATTAGCGAAACGGAATTCTATCCCGCGAGCGGGCGTAACCGATTGCATGGCATGATAGAGCAGCGACCGGATTGGGTGATTTCGCGACAACGCGCCTGGGGTGTTCCGATTACCGTGTTCGTTCATCGGGAAAGCGGTGAAATCCTCGTCGACAAGGAAGTCAATGCCCGCATCGTTGATGCTTTTAAGGAACAAGGCGCGGACGCCTGGTTCGCCGGGCGAGCCGAACGGTTTCTCGGCGACAAGTATGATCCCGCGGCATACGACCAGGTGACCGACATACTGGATGTCTGGTTCGATTCCGGTTCGACCCATAGTTTTGTTCTGGAACAACGCAAGGATCTGCATTGGCCGGCATCGCTTTACTTGGAAGGCTCGGACCAGCATCGCGGCTGGTTCCATTCCTCGTTGCTCGAGGCCTGCGGTACTCGCGGCCGCGCACCGTTCGACGCGGTTCTTACGCACGGCTTCGTCATGGCCGAAGATGGCCGCAAGATGTCGAAATCACTCGGCAATGTGGTCGTACCGCAAAAGGTGACCGATCAATACGGCGCCGAAACATTGCGGCTTTGGGTCGTTGCGTCGGACTATTCCGAAGACCTGAAGATCGGGCCGGAGATTATCAAGCGGTTGATCGATTCCTATCGCAGAATTCGCAATACGTTCCGGTGGATGCTTGGAAACCTTGGCACCTTCGATTCGTCCACGCGCGTGCCGATCGCGGAACTTCCGGAACTCGAACGTTGGGTTCTGCATCGCTTACACCTGATGGATGCGCTTGTTCGATCCTGCGCGTCGGAATACGATTTCCATCGTATCTTCCGCGAACTGCACGATTTCTGCGCGGTAGATCTCTCGGCATTCTATTTCGACATCCGCAAGGACAGTCTCTATTGCGACGCGGAAGACGATCCGACCCGGCGAGCCACATTGTCGGTGCTGGATGAAATCTTTAGCTGCCTGACCGCCTGGTTCGCGCCAATTCTCTGTTTTACGGCGGAGGAAGCCTGGCTCGCACGGACAGGCGATACACCGGACAATAGCGTGCATTTGCGCCAGTTTCCTGATTTACCGGCTAGCTGGCGGGATGATGCCTTGGCCGAAAAATGGGATACCATTCGGCAGGTGCGCCGTGTCATCACGGGCGCGTTGGAAATCGAGCGCGCGGAAAAACGGATCGGTTCAAGCCTTCAGGCCGCGCCAACGGTCTATATGACTGCGGACGCGATTCGGGCGTTCGAGAGCATCGACGCGGCGGAAATTGCAATCACGTCCGGCATTTCGATTGTCGAAGGAGAACCACCGGACGAAGCGTTCACGGTGACGGAAGTGCCCGGTATCGGTGTCGTTGCAGCTCCGGCGGACGGTGATAAATGCGAACGGTGCTGGCGCGTTCTGCCGGACGTGGGATCGGATGAGGCGCTGCCGGGTATATGCGGCCGTTGCGCAGATGTCGTGCGGACCATGCGCCCGGCGGCGGAATAGGGTTTCTCGCTTTTGTTCCGGCTTGGGATCAGTATCGCGGTTCTCGTCATTGCGGCGGATCAGCTTAGCAAATGGTATATTCTGTCGGTTGTCATGGCGCCGCCGCGCGTGATTGAAATGACAAGCTTTTTCAATCTCGTACTGGTCGGCAATCGCGGTGTCAGCTTCGGTATGTTCAGCACCGATACACCATGGGCGCAGCCAGCGTTCGCGGCTTTCGCGACGGCGGTTGCCGTATTCATGGGGTTTTGGCTGTGGCGCGCGGAAAACCGATATATCGCGCTTTCCTTGGGCCTGATAATTGGTGGTGCGCTTGGCAATGCAGTCGATCGTCTCGCGCATGGTGCAGTTATCGATTTTCTCGACTTTCATGCCTCCGGATACCATTGGCCCGCGTTCAATATCGCCGATGCCGCAATAACGATGGGTGTGATATTTATCTTGCTTGAGGGGTTGTTTGCCGCAAGGAAACAAAGCAAGTAATATGTATTGTCATTACAACTGCGATTAAGGCGGAGATTTATGCAAAATCGCGGCGTTTTCTTTTTTGTGTTCGGTGCCGTCTTAGTTGCGGCCCTCTCGGGGTGCAGCGATAAGGCCGGTAATATTCTGGGCTTCGAGAAAACGGTTCCGGACGAATTCGCGGTTGTTAAGCGCGCACCGCTCACGCTGCCACCGAATTTTGGGCTTCGTCCGCCACGGCCGGGCGCGGCTCGACCGCAAGCTGTTTCCGCGCGATCGGAAGCCAAGAAAAGCGTTTTGGGTTCGCAATCGAAAGCCCAGAAGACAAGGCAGGCTGTCAAGGCGGAAGAAAAACGCCGGGCTGGTGCTCGCTCCAGTAGCGAGGTGGCGTTGCTGAAACGCACCGGCGCGATCAATGTCGACCCGGATATACGTCAAGTTATCAATCGGGAAGCGGCTGGCGCGGCGAGCGAAGAGGATACCAGTTTTGTCGACACGCTGCTGTTCTGGCGCGACGATGAAAAAAAACCGCCGCAAAACATAGACTTGGTCGTCGATCCAAAGGCTGAGTCACGCCGGCTGCGGGAGAACGAGGTTCTTGGCAAGCCAATAACCGAAGGTGTCACTCCGACGATTAAGCGAAAGGAAGCCGGGCTTCTTTTCTAGTTTGATGATTCCAAATTTGAATTGCCAGCGTGCTGATTGACGTAAAATTCAATTCCTTGAATTTCGCAATCTGGGCATTGGAAACGATCAATTTGGCGTGCGCACAAGGAAGTCGCCCTTGAGTGTCGGTGGTGTTTACCCCATCTTTTAGTAATTACCTTTTAGCTCTTGGGGATTATGTCTTGGGCCACGCAATTTCACGAATTTTGACAACCCTTTTTCTCGTTTCCGGTATGTCCGCGAATTCGGTGGCGGAAGTTTTCAATCCGCAATCTTTTACCCTCGATAACGGAATGCAGGTCGTTGTCGTGACCAATCACCGGGTCCCGGTCGTAACGCACATGGTCTGGTACAAGGTCGGTGCGATGGATGAACCACCGGGCAAGTCGGGCCTCGCGCATTATTTCGAACATCTTATGTATAAAGGCACGAAATCGCTGAAACCTGGCGAGTTTTCCGCGACCGTTGCGCGCAATGGCGGTCGGGAGAACGCCTTTACCTCGCAAGATTATACCGGATATTTTCAATCCGTTGCGGTCGACCGATTGCCGTTGATGATGAAAATCGAAGCCGATCGCATGACCAACCTCGTTCTCAATGATGAGATCATTGAACCGGAACGCGCCGTGGTTATCGAGGAGCGACGCAGCCGGACTGATAACAACCCGTCCGCTATGCTGGGTGAACAGCTCAACACGGTGCTTTATCAGAATCATCCCTACCGGATACCGATAATTGGCTGGCGAGAGGAAATTGAAAGCCTGACGCGGGACGATTTAATCACGTTCTACCGCAATTGGTATGCACCGAATAATGCGATTTTGGTCATTTCCGGCGACGTAACGATCGATGATGTCCGTCCCTTGGCTGAAAAATACTATGGCGTTATACCCTCTCGCCCCTTGCCGAAGCGCGTGAAATGGATTGAGCCGCCGCTTAAGGCAGACCGTCAGGTGGTTTTGGAAAATGAGCGGGTGCGTCAGCCATCCTGGTCGCGCCGTTTTATCGCGCCGAGTCAGGTCCATGGCGCCACCGAACATGCTTATGCGCTACAAGTTTTGGGCGAGATATTGTCCGGTGGCGCCACGAGCCGGCTTCATCGGAAGCTCGTCGTTGAACGGAAAATAGCGGTTAGCGCGGGGGGGTGGTACAGCGGCCGTTCGCGCGGTCCGGGCATTTTCGGATTCTATATTTCGCCGGCACCCGGAGGCGATGTGGAGAAAACCGGCGCCGCGATGGCCGCGGAGATCGATCTTTTGATCGAAAAAGGTGTTACAGATCAGGATGTTGCCAAGGCCGTGCAGCGATTGCAGGACTCGGCCATTTACGCACGCGATTCCTATAGGACGCCGGCTCGAATTCTTGGCGGCGCGCTGGCAATCGGCCGGACCGTCGAGAATGTGGAAGCATGGCCGGAACACATTGGCGCGGTGACCAAGGATGCCGTGAATCGCGCGATAGCAGCCGTACTGAAAGATCGAAAATCCGTGACGGCGCTTCTACTACCCAAACCAACGACCTGACGGGAAGAAATCACGATGTATAGTTTTAGAAAATCATGGTTTCGCAGCCTCGGCATGGTTTTGTTCGGCGTAGCTTTTATTTTGATGTCGACCACGCCGAGCCATGCGGTGAAGGTTGAAAAGGTCATCAGCCCTGGTGGGGTAGTGGCTTGGTTGGTTCGTGATCACAGCATTCCGATAACGGCGATGGAATTTTCTTTTCGCGGCGGCGCGGCATCGGACCCGGCTGGAAAAACCGGACTTGCGAGCATGGCGACAAGCCTTCTCGATGAAGGCGCGGGCGCGCTGGATAGTCAGGCTTTTCAAGGAAAGCTTGAAAATCTGTCGGTGCGCATGAGTTTCAGCGCCGGGCTCGAGACTGTTCGCGGCAGTTTCAAGACACTGAACCGAAATCGCGCCGAAGCAGTCGAACTTCTGCGCATGGCGCTCAACGAGCCGCGGTTCGATGCGGAAGCAATCGAGCGAATGCGGCGCCAGATTACGGTTGGGTTGAAGCGCAAATCCACGGACCCAAATGTTTTGGCAAGCCGTATATGGCGTCGTGCGGTGTTCGGCGAACATCCCTATGCGCGGCCGGTGGATGGTACGCTTGGTTCCATCGGGGATATCACGGCGACGGATTTGCGTAAGTTCGTGGCCGATCGATTAGCTCGGGAGAATTTGCTTGTCGGTGTCGTCGGCGATATTACGCCGACGGATTTAGCACCCCTGCTGGATCAAATTTTTGGCGGCCTTCCCGCATCGACGCCGCCTTCCGGATTGAAGGATGCCGCGACGGGGGCCGAAGGCGAAACTTACGTGGTGCAGATGAATATTCCACAAAGCGTCGTTGTATTTGGTCACAAAGGCGTCAAACGCAAACATCCGGACTATTACGCCGCCTATGTGATGAACTACGTCTTGGGTGGCGGTGGGTTTTCGTCGCGTCTTTACCATGAAGTGCGCGAAAAACGAGGATTGGCCTACAGCGTTTATAGCTATCTCAATCCCATGCAACGAGCCGCGCTGATTACCGGCGGCGTCGCGACGCGGAACGACCAGGTTGCGCAGAGCATCGCCATAATCCGCGAAGAATGGGGACGCATGCGCGACACGGGACCGAACGAGCAAGAGCTTGGAGACGCGAAAACTTTTCTCAACGGCTCGTTCCCCCTGCGTTTGAGCAGTACTGGCAGCATCGCGCGCATGTTGGTTGCCATGCAATATCACGATCTGGGCCAGGATTATATTGATCACCGTCATGAGTTCATCGACGCGGTAACGCTGGCCGATGTAAAGCGCGTTGCGCGTCGCCTGCTTGACCCCAAACAGTTAACGGTCGTCATTGTGGGGAAACCCGAAAAGATCGAGCCCACGGCGGACGCACCGGACATAGAAAGCTGATATTGGGCGCCATGTTCCGCGTCGCCACCAGTCTGGTTGCAGGAACGGATAGAAAGCCTTTCACGGTCGGTGTGTTTCTCGGCGTGGTTTGCAACAGCCATGGGTGTCTGACTAAAGTCTGATCACTCGTTACGCCCGTTCCGCAAAGGATATTTTTATGAAATTCGAACGTGTGCTTGTCGCCAATCGCGGCGAGATTGCCATTCGTGTCATACGTGCCGCCCATGAAGCGGGGCTCAGCGCCGTCGCTGTATATTCGGAAGACGATGAAGCCTCGTTGCATATCAAAATCGCCGACACGGCAATCGCCTTGGCGGGCAGGGGGGCGCCAGCCTATCTCGACAGCGCCGGTTTGATCGCGGCGGCGAAACAGGCGGGCTGCGATGCGGTTCATCCGGGTTACGGGTTTTTGTCGGAGAACGCGGATTTTGCGCGGGATTGCGCCGCGGCGGGGTTGAATTTCATTGGGCCGGAACCGGAAACGCTCGACCTGTTTGGTGATAAAGGCGCGGCGCGTTCCCTGGCGGCCGATTCCGGCGTGCCAATATTGTCCGGTACGGTAAGTCCGACCTCTTTGGACGACGCGCTCGTCTTTCTTGGCGCGCTAGGCGATGGCGGGATGGTCATGATCAAGGCGGCGGGCGGCGGCGGCGGCCGTGGCATGCGGCCGGTCGCGCTGCTCGCCGAGCTAGAGGCCGCATATGATATTTGTCGTTCGGAGGCACAGGCGGCCTTTGGAAATGGCGATCTTTATCTTGAGCAGTATTTGCCGAACGCGCGCCATATCGAAGTGCAGATTGCCGGTGATGGCTCCGGCGCGGTCTGCCATTTCGGCGAACGCGACTGCAGCATCCAGCGCCGGCATCAGAAGATTGTTGAAATCGCGCCCGCGCCAAATTTATCCGATGCGGTGCGCCAACGGCTGGTGGAAGCGGCTCTGACGCTGGCTGGCGCGGCACGCTATAAGAATGTCGGTACGATCGAATTTTTGGTCGCGGGTGAAGACTTCTATTTTATCGAAGCGAATGCCCGGCTGCAGGTCGAGCATACGGTGACGGAAGCCGTGACGGGTGAAGATTTGGTCCAACTTCAACTCGCTTTGGCGAGTGGTGCGACCCTTGAATCCAGAGGGCTAGAGAAGGGGGGCGGGATCGAGCCGCGTGGTTATGCGGTCCAGGTTCGTCTCAACATGGAAACGATGGCGGTGGATGGCAGCGTCCGTCCCAGCGGCGGGCGTCTTAGCGCATTCGATCTGCCGTCTGGTCCCGGTGTGCGGGTCGATACTTTTGGCTATAACGGATACCAGACAAATCCAAGCTTCGATTCGCTTCTCGCCAAACTGATCGTTCACGCGAACGGAAAATCCTTTGCCGACGCCGTGCGGAAAACGCAACGCGCCCTGTCGGAATTCAAGATCGAGGGCATCGCTACCAACAGCGATTTCCTCCAAGCCGTTCTGTCGCATGAAAGTTTCCAGAAGGGTGCGGTGCCGACGACCTTTCTCGATTCCGAAATGCCGGGATTGGTGAATGGCGCGTCCTACCCAAAGCGGTATTTCGAAGCCGAGAAAAAGTCTGCGGCGACCAAGCTCGATGCCTCGGATCCCCTGGCGATTCTCGATCATGGGCGAGCCGCCGCCACGGCCGCCAGCGATGAGAATGCGCCAGCGGTGGCGCCGGACGGGACGGTGCCGGTTGCGGCCCCGATGCTGGGGACGATCGTGAGCGTTTCAGTCGCGGAGGGTGAGACGGTACAGGAGGGACAGCAAGTTCTCATTCTGGAAGCGATGAAGATGCAGCACGTCGTCGCATCCGAGGTTAGCGGCTATATCCGACGGGTCACGGCCTCGGAGGGCGACACCGTATTCGAAGGTCAGGCCCTCGCATTCGTCGAAGAAGCGGAAATCGAGGGCGGCGGTGCGGCGGAACAGGCGGAAATCAACCTTGATGAAATCCGCCCCGACCTCGCGGAGGTGAATGAACGGCAGTCATTGACCCAAGATGGTCAAAGACCAGACGCGGTCGCGCGGCGGCGCAAGACTAAGCAGAGGACGGCGCGCGAGAATGTCGAGGACCTCTGCGACCCAGGCTCCTTCGCCGAATATGGATCGCTGGTGTTGGCCGCGCGCCGGAAGAAGCACTCGGTCGAGGAGTTGACCAAGCGTACGCCGGCGGATGGGTTAATCACCGGGCTCGGCCGCGTCAATGGCGATTTGTTTGACGACGAAGACGCTCGATGCCTGATCATGTCTTACGACTACACGGTGCTTGCTGGGACACAGGGCAAGATGAACCATAAGAAAAAGGATCGGATGTTCGAACTGGCGGAGAAATGGGAACTGCCCATCGTGTTTTTCGCCGAAGGCGGCGGCGGTCGGCCGGGCGATACGGACGTACCCTTTGCCGCCAATCTGCATACGCCGGCCTTCAATCTGTTCGCGCGGCTTAGCGGCCTAGCCCCGATCATCGGCATCACATCTGGTCGATGTTTCGCGGGCAATGCGGTCATTCTTGGCTGTTGCGATGTCGTGATCGCTACCGAAAACTCGACGATCGGCATGGGCGGTCCGGCGATGATCGAAGGTGGCGGACTGGGCGTGTTTACGCCGGAAGAAGTCGGCCCGGTTTCGGTGCAGTCGCCGAACGGGGTGATTGACATCGTGGTCGCGAACGAGGAAGAAGCGGTCGCGGTTACGAAACAGTATCTAAGCTATTTTCAGGGACCGTTGGCGGATTGGGACTGTCCCGATCAACGCTTGCTACGCCGCGCCATTCCGGAAGACCGGCTGCGTATCTACGATGTGCGGACGGTGATCGAAACGATGGCCGATACCGATTCCGTGTTGGAATTGCGCAAGGAATTCGGGCTCGGCATGGTTACTGCGCTGGTGCGCATCGAGGGACGGCCGGTTGGCATTGTCGCCAATAATCCGGTTCATCTCGCGGGCGCTATCGACTCAGACGGTTCGGATAAGGCGGCGCGGTTTATGCAGCTTTGCGACGCCTACGATATTCCACTGATTTTCCTTTGTGATACGCCTGGCAACATGGTCGGCCCGGAGGAGGAGAAAACCGCTCTGGTGCGTCATTGCTGCCGAATGAATGTCATCGGCGCCAATGTCACGGTGCCGACCTTTACCGTCGTGTTGCGCAAGGCATACGGGCTGGGCGCGCAGGCTATGGCGGGTGGCGGGTTCCATTCGCCGTTCTTCGCGATTTCCTGGCCGACGGGCGAATTCGGCGGCATGGGCTTGGAAGGTGCGATCAAGCTTGGTTTTCGCGATGAATTACAGGCGATTGAAGACCCGGACGAACGCATGGCGCGCTACGAGGAGCTCGTCGCCGGTATGTATGCGCAGGGCAAGGCGATCAATGCCGCCAGCCTGTTCGAGCTCGATAACGTCATCGATCCAGCAGACACGCGGGAATGGATAATGAGCGGCCTGCGCGCCGCGCCGCCGGTGCCCAAACGTCAGGGCAAGAAGCGGCCCTGGATTGATACCTGGTAGCGGCCTGTGTGCTAATCACCATGCAAGGCGCTTTCGCGCATTGCATCGCCGCGAATCGTGGATGAAAATGGCAACCACATGACCTATCGCCATCTAATTGAAAACTGCCTCGCGGACGCTATTGGCGCCAAGGGGTTGGACCCTGAAACCTACGCGGCCGCGCTCGCTCGGACCGTGCCGGCGCTCGAACAATTGCGCGCCTGGCGCGTTGAGGGCGGCTTGCCGCTGCTGGCCCTTCCGGACGCGCGTGATGATCTCGTGGCCCTCGGGGCCATCGCGGACCGATTCCGCGCGTCTTTCGACGATGTCATTATCCTTGGTACGGGCGGGTCCAGTCTCGGTGGCCGTAGCCTTAATACTCTCTCCGATGCGGGATGGGGGCCGTCTCCTGGAACGCCGCGCCTGCATTTCATGGACAATGTCGACCCGCACAGTTTCGAGGCGATTTTCCGTGCCCTGGAGCCGACACGCACGGGACTGCTGGTCATCTCCAAATCTGGTGGTACGGCGGAAACGATATCGCAGGCGCTTGCCTGTTTCGCCTGGCTGCAATCTGTGGGGGCAGAATTGTCGCGCCATGTGACGGCGATCGCCGAAGCGGCGGATAACCCGCTGCGCCGGCTGGCGACGCGGCACGGTATTGCCACGCTGGATCATGATCCCGGTGTCGGTGGGCGTTACGCGGTGCTGTCGCTGGTCGGTCTTTTGCCGGCGCTGATAGCGGGATTGGATGCGGTGGCTGTTCGCGAAGGTGCGGCGGCGGTGCTCGACGCAACCTTGGCGGCAACGGATCCATCGGAAAGCGCGCCAGCGATAGGGGCGGCGGTAAATGTCGCGCTGGCGGAGTCCCGCGATGTGGCCGGCACGGTGCTCATGCCTTATTCGGACCGGCTTGCGCCGTTCGCCGCATGGTTCCGGCAGCTTTGGGCGGAAAGTCTCGGCAAGGACGGTAAGGGTACGACACCGATTAATGCGATCGGTACGGTCGATCAGCACAGTCAATTACAATTATATCTAGCCGGACCCAACGACAAGATGCTCACGATCGTCATGACCGATGCTAGTGGCGCCCCGGTTGATACCGCCATTGCATCTGATCCGGCGCTCGAATTCCTGACGGGACGTAGTCTCGGAGATCTGCTCGACGCCTGCCAGCGTGGCACGGCGGATTCGCTGGCCGCCGCAGGACGCCCGGTCCGGGTTATCATGCTCGACAGTGTCGATGAGCGCGCGATGGGCGCACTTCTGATGCACTTCATGCTGGAAACGATTATCGCGGCGCATTTATTCGGCGTCGATCCATTCGATCAGCCTGCCGTCGAGGATGGTAAACAACGCGCGCACCGTTATCTGGACGAAATGGGGGCGGGCCAGAGATGACGATCCGTCGGCTTCCCGACACCGTCATCAACCGCATTGCCGCCGGCGAGGTTGTGGAACGGCCGGCCTCGGCGGTAAAGGAGCTTGTCGAAAACAGCATCGACGCGGGGGCGGCACGAATTGAGATTGCCTTACGGGAAGGTGGCAAGTCACTGATCGCGGTGACCGATGACGGTATGGGCATGACGCCCGAGGAATTGACGCTGGCGATCGAACGTCACGCCACCTCGAAACTGTCCGGGGACGATTTATTCGACATCCATACGATGGGGTTCCGCGGCGAGGCCTTGCCGTCGCTGGGTGCTGTCAGCCGGCTATCGATCACCAGCCGTCCGCCCGACGCGGACTCCGCCTGGTCGGTTCTCGTGGAGGGCGGCGCCGTAACGGGCCCGTCGCCGGCGGCGCATCCGTTCGGTACGCGGATCGAAGTGCGCGACCTGTTCTATGCGACTCCGGCGCGGCTTAAATTTCTCAAGGGCGACCGGACCGAAACCAGTCAAATTCTCGACGTTGTCAAACGGCTGGCCATGGCGCGTCCGGATGTCGGCTTCATGGTGCATGACGGTGCACGGGAACGGCTTCGCGTGACCCCCACGTCGGGCGATCTGCTCGACACGCGGCTCGAGCGGTTGGGCGCGATCATGGGGCGGGAGTTTTCCGACAACGCCTTGCGGATCGAGGCCGAGCGGGACGGCGTGCGTCTGGACGGCTATGCCGGCGTACCAACACTGAACCGCGCCAATGCCATGCAACAATTCCTGTTCGTGAATGGCCGCCCGGTCCGCGACAAATTGCTTTTTGGCGCCGTTCGGGCGGCCTATATGGATTTTCTGGCGCGCAACCGGCACCCGATGGTGGCGTTATTCGTCGAAGTCGAGCCGCGTCAGGTGGATATCAATGTGCATCCGGCCAAGGCGGAAGTGCGCTTCCGCGACGCTGGTACGGTACGGGGGCTCATCATCGGCGCGCTCAAGCATGCATTGGCGGAGGCCGGCCATCGCACCTCGACAACAGTTAGCGCCGCCGCGCTGGGCGCGGTGCATCCGGCCGCGAATCCTCTTCCGGCCGGCGGCGGCGGTTACGGCGGCTATGGCTACCGTCCCACAACGCCGTCGCGCGGCCTGGCCGAGCAAGGCATGGCCTTTCAAGCGCCGCTCGATCATAGCGCGCCAATACCGCCATCAGGTGATATCCAAACGACCGAAACGGATATGCCGGCCTATCCGCTGGGGGCGGCCCGGGCGCAGGTTCACGCGACCTATATCGTCTCGCAAACCGATGATGGGATTGTCATCGTCGATCAGCACGCGGCGCATGAGCGTCTCGTATACGAAGGCATGAAGCGGTCGCTGGATGAAACGGGTGTCTCGCGCCAAGCATTATTGATCCCGGAAGTGGTCGAGCTGGACGAGGCGGCTGCGTCGCGCCTCGCGTCGCGGGCGGAGGAACTGTCCGAACTCGGACTGGTAATTGAGGCCTTCGGAGAGGGCGCGGTGCTTGTGCGTGAGGTGCCGGCCATGTTGGGACAGATCAATGCCCAGGCGCTTATCCGCGATCTTGCCGATGAATTGGCCGCCTTGGGCGATGCGTTTAGTTTGAAGGAAAAACTGGAGGAAGTTTGCGGCACCATGGCGTGCCACGGCTCGGTTCGCGCAGGCCGCCGGCTAAATGCGGAGGAAATGAACGCTTTGCTCCGGGAAATGGAAGCGACACCGCATTCCGGACAGTGTAATCATGGTCGGCCGACCTATGTCGAATTGAAGCTCGCCGATATCGAGCGGCTCTTCGGCCGCCGATAACGAACAACGCAAGCGCATCGATCTCCCGGATGATTCCTCTTCTATTCGCCACGAGCGTAAATCTAATCGCGCTTGGCATTATTTTGCCGGTTTTGCCATTTTATGTGACGCAGTTCGATGCAGGCCCACAAATCGCCGCGTTGATCTTCTCGGTGTTTTCCGCTGCAAGCCTTATCGCCGCGCCATTCTGGGGACGGCTCTCTGACCGCATCGGCCGGAAGCCGGTTCTGCTCATCAGTGTCGCGGGCACTTGTGCCTCGTATATTTGGCTGGCCAACGCGGATACGATATGGGACGTGTTCGCGAGCCGCGCCTTTGCGGGGGCGACAGCAGGGTGGTTGACGGCATCGCAGGCCTATATCGCGGATATTACGACCCCGGAAAACAGAGCGAAAAGTCTCGGTTTCCTGGGCGCGACCTTCGGTATTGCCTTCGTTATCGGGCCGACGATTACATTCGCCGTCTTGGGGGCCAGTGACGGTGGCGATTTGGTTCTGCCGGCGCTCGTCGCTACCGGCTGCACGGTTGCCGGACTGGTGCTCTCCTTTTTCTTTATCAAGGAGCCGGAACGGCACGAGACTCATACCGGTTCCCGGTTCAATTTGAACATACTCCGCGACCGCGTTCTGCTCCGCCTTTTCTTGATCTATTTCTGTATTTTTCTGGCGTTTACGGCGCTTGAGGGAACCTTTGCCTTGTGGTGCCGCGATCTTTTCGGTTTCGGTCCGGAGGAGGTCGCGCTTTATTTCACTTTCATTGGTCTTGTGGCGGCCGTGGTGCAGGGCGGGTTGATCGGGCCGCTGGTGAAACGCCTTGGCGAAGCGCGCGTGGTGTTTCTGGGAATCGTGACGCTAGGCGCTGGTCTTGGCCTTCTCCCGGTGGCGTATACGCCTTGGCTTGTCTTAGCGCCGATGGCCTTGATCGTGTTCGGGTTCAGCGTCATTGGCCCGGCCGCGCAAAGTCTTATGTCCCAAGCGGCACCCGATAACGTCAAGGGTGGCATCATGGGGCTGGCGCAGTCTTTTGCGAGCGCCGCGCGTATCGCGGGCCCGGCCTGGGCCGGATTTGTCTTCGCGGAAGTAGGGCTGCACTGGCCCTATTTCATCGGCGCGATGATGTTGGCGGCGGTTACCGTTGCGGCACTGCCGCTACTGCGCCGGCCCGCATCTGGCTAAGAAAACAATCTGGGCCGCGCCGTATTTGCGGCGATCGAGCTCTTCCAGGAAATCCGGGACAATAAGTTTTTCGCCGGCAGCAATCTCCACGATGATCAGTGTATCGCCGCCGAACCAGCCCCGGTGCTCCAGCGCGATTAGCGCGGGTTCGACCAGACCTGCCTTGTAAGGGGGATCGAGAAAGGCGATATCGACGGTGCGATTGACCGGTGGCGGCTTCGTGGCGTCGACGGCAATGATGTCGGTGCGTTCAGTCTCGTCACAAGCGGCGATATTCTGATCGAGCGTGCGGCGTGCTTCCCGCGCATTCTCGAGGAATGTCGCATGGCGTGCGCCCCGACTCAGCGCTTCGAGACCAAGCGCGCCGGTTCCGGCGAAGGCATCCAGGACACGCGCGTCTTGGAGGGTGAAATTACGTTCGGCGGCGAAACGGCCATGTTCGAGGATATTGAACAACCCTTCGCGCGCGCGGTCCGAGGTGGGGCGGATATCCTTACCCGCCGGCGCGGCCAGCGGCCGGCCGCGATGTTTACCGGCGACGATTCGCAAAGGTAAATCTCGCCGCCAATTTCTTGCCGAGTTGATCCTTGAGCACCCGGCTTGGCGCTTCCTCGACGCCGCCGCGATGCAGGCTACCCAATTGAAAAGGCCCGTATGCGGTGCGAAACAGGCGGTTAACGGAATAGCCTAGGTGGTCCATGACGCGCCGAACCTCGCGGTTCTTGCCTTCGCGCAACGCGATGGCAATCCACGCATTGGCGCCTTCCTGGCGCTCGAGCTTGGCTTGAATGGCGCCGTAGCGCATGCCGTCCACCGTAACGCCGCCGGCAAGCCCCGTCAGTTTTTCCTGTTCGACCCGTCCATAGACCCGGATTCGGTAACGCCGCGTCCAACCGGTCGCGGGCAATTCCAGATGCCGTTTCAACTCACCGTCATTGGTCAGCAACAACAGGCCTTCCGACGCAATATCGAGACGCCCGATTGCCATGACGCGGGGCAGACTGGACGGCAGCTTCTCGAATACGGTGGGACGGCCCTCCGGGTCGCGGTCCGTCGTTACCACGCCCTGGGGTTTGTGGTAACGCCAAAGCCGTGTGGTTTCCGTGGCGGGTAACGGCTCGCCATCGACACGAACGGTTGCGGGATCAGTCACATTGAAGGCGGGCGAATCGAGCACCTTGCCGGCAACGGTAACCCGGCCGTCGGCAATCCAGCGCTCGGCTTCACGCCGCGAGCACAAGCCCGCCCGCGCCATCACTTTCGCGATGCGGTCGCCCTTGGGTGGTGAATCTGTTTCGGTGTTGCTCATGGGCGGAGACGAGTACTCTGTTTGACTGCCCATGGCAATGCGGGGGTATGCTTGACCCGGTAAGGGTGCCACGGCAGGGTGCCCTGGATGATGACCGAAACCTACATGGCGCGCGCCCTGGACGAAGCCGCGCGGGCCGCCGCGCGCGGGGAAGTGCCTGTTGGCGCTATTCTCATCGATGTGAATACGGGTGCCGTGGTCGCGCAATCCGGGAACCGGGTCGAGGAATCCAACGATCCGACGGCGCATGCGGAAATCTTGGTTATCCGCGAGGCTGCGGGAAAACTTGGCGCGCCACGGCTACCGAATATGGACCTTTATGTCACGTTGGAGCCCTGCGCGATGTGTGCCGCCGCCGTTTCGTTTGCTCGGATCCGGCGTTTGTATTTTGGCGCCTATGATCCGAAGGGTGGGGGTGTCGAACATGGTGTCCGGTTTTTTCAACAGGACACCTGCCACCACGCGCCGGAAGTGATCGGCGGCGTCGAGGAAAGCCGAGCGGCGGCATTGCTAAAGGACTTTTTCGCGGTCCGTCGCTGACAAATCATCAGCGTAGCGGTTGCCGCATTTCGCCGCCGACGACCTTAAAGCCGTATTTTTCGTAA
Organism: Alphaproteobacteria bacterium; assembly: GCA_021774385.1. Classification (GTDB taxonomy): domain Bacteria; phylum Pseudomonadota; class Alphaproteobacteria; order UBA8366. The sequence continues at coordinate 2,170 of JAJFJC010000165.1, read as the reverse complement.
AAGGGCTGATTGTGTGTCGTGCGTTCGATGAGGTAGAGCCCTATTTCGGCACAGCCGCGGTCTCGCGCTGACTTCAAGATTCCTTCAATAAGCAGGCCGCCGGCGTTCTTGCCCCGGGCTTGCGGATCGACGAAGAGCTCCTCAAGCTGGCAATATTCACCGCTGTAGCGAATCGCCAGGTTGAAGGAAATGGTCGCCATCCCCAATACGCCCATTTTTTCGTCGTCGGCGACCAGCACGGTGCCGCGCTCACCCATCATCAGCGCATCATAGGTTTCCGCCCACCCGGCCTGGATAACCTCACGACGCAGTTCACTGATGAATTGCAGACATTTCTGTTTGTCGTCCGGCGTCGCCGGCCTTACGGTCACGGTCATTGCGTTAAGAGGCCCCAGTTGGTTTGAGTGTGATAGGCACATTACCATGACCGATATCAGCGTACTTGTCCTCGTCTTCTGCACCTTTTTGCTGGCGGGCAGCGTGAAGGGCGTCATTGGGCTTGGGTTGCCGACGGTTTCCTTGGCCGTGCTGACGGCGACGATTGGATTGCAGCCGGCCATGGCGTTGTTGCTGATGCCATCCTTTGTCACCAATTTGTGGCAAGCGGTCGTCGGAGGGAATGGCAAGGCGATCATCGCCCGGATATGGCTGTTTCTGCTCACCGCCACCGTGACGGTTTGGCTGGGAACGCAAGTGCTTGTTGGCGTTGACGTTTCATACCTATCCGCGTTGTTGGGTGCTTTGCTGGTGGTTTATTCGCTGCTTAGTCTAAGCAAGCCAAGCATCGCCATCCCGAGCGGATGGGAAGGCTGGGCCGGCCCGGTACTGGGGACCGCCAACGGTGTCTTAACCGGCATGACGGGCTCTTTCGTCGTGCCCGGCGTGCTGTACCTTCAGGCGATCGGCTTGCCGCGTGACATGCTCATTCAGGCGATGGGTATGTTGTTCACGGTGTCCACGGTGGCGTTGGGGCTGGCGCTTGGCGGGCAGCAGCTCTTGACCGTGGAACTCGGCGTCATTTCGGCGGCCGCGGTCGTTCCGGCGATCATCGGGATGGTCTTTGGACAAAAAATTCGTCAGCGCCTGTCCGAAGCGAAATTCAGACTCGTATTTTTTGTCGCCATCCTAATTCTTGGCATATACATCATCGTCCGTTCGCTCGGCGCTTAAGACATGCCGGCATCCCGCGTGGCAAATCGGAACGTCGAGCGGGCGATGTTGATTATGATCGCGGCCATGCTACTTCTGCCGGCTATAGATGCCCTGGCGAAGGTGCTAGCCGCTACGGTCCCCGTTGGGTTGATCGTGTGGAGCCGGTTTGCGTTTCAATCCTTGTCGTTAGCGCCATCCGCGCTGAAGCGCCGTGAGGACTGGCAAGTGGTATTTTGGCCTATCCATGCCGCGCGGGGGTGCTTGCTAGCCGTTACCACCCTGCTATTCTTCGCGGCGGTTCGGGTTTTGCCACTTGCCGATGCGATTTCGATCTTTTTCGTGGAACCGCTGATTCTGACTTTGTTATCTGTTGTTTTATTGGGCGAAACGGTTGGTTGGCGCCGGCTAAGCGCGATCGGCATCGGGTTTATTGGCGCTCTGATTATCGTGCGCCCAAGCTACGCCGTTTTCGGTATATCCGCCTTGCTACCCTTGGCGGCGGCCCTGTGTTTCGCGCTCTACCTAATCTTGACGCGGCATATCGCACCACGGGAAGACCCAATTACAATGCAGTTCTGGGCGGGTTTGTTCGGCTGTATCGTGATGTCGACGAGCCTAGTGGTGGGCGCTATTTTCGACTTCCCGATATTCCAACCGGTTTGGCCGAATTTGCGGGAACTGTTGATGCTCTTGGGGATAGGCGTTGTGGCAACGGTCGGCCACATGATGGTTGTGCATGCCTTCCGGCGTGCGGAAGCCGCGATATTGGCGCCCTTTCAATATTTGGAGATCATCTCGGCGACGATTTTCGGCTTCGTTCTGTTCGGCGACTTCCCCGATCTGACGACTTGGTGCGGCGTCGCTATTATCATCAGTTCCGGCATTTACGTCTTTCACCGCGAGCGGACGCTCGCCCGGAAACAGGCGAGCGTATCTTAAACCGCTTCTCGGCTCCGGATTAGATAACGTCGCGGGCCTTCATGTCCTTCACTTCCTCGGCGGAGTAGCCGAGCCAGTC
>JAJFJC010000164.1 GCA_021774385.1 Alphaproteobacteria bacterium | reverse complement strand
GTAGTGAATGCTTGTATTGAACGCGATCACGATGCGATCACGATCGCCGATATAGGGTATGGCCGAGTGGTAAAGGTAAGACGGAAAAATCACAAGTAGGCCATCCTTTGGCGTCGTATCGACACGATTCATTCCTTCAAGATACGCCGTTCCATAATCCGTATAATTATGTGCCGCAGGCCTTGGATCGAAGAAACTATTGCAGCCATTCTCGATTGTCGCCTCGCCAATATCGAGATAGTAAATACCGCACCAAGAGCAGTTGGGGTGATTGTGGTAGTCGTGATATCCGCCTTGGCGCGTGATATGAAACCAGCTTTCATTGAATTCGAGGGAGAAGTTCTCTTCTTGCGGCCAACTTTTGGCGTTCGCGTGTTTCACCACTTCCATGACCGAGTTTGCGCAAAAGTTTTTGAGCGTGTCGATCGCCGCGTTGTCATGCTCGAAAAAGTCGAAAGCGCTTTCAAATAAGCCGGATTTGATATCCGCTGCCACGCCGCTGGCGATGCCGGTTCCCCGCTTTTCCTCATAGGCATAGATAAAGTTTTTGATACCGCTTTCTATCTGAGTGTGAGCGGGGTTTTCCACCATGAACAACGACGTTGCCCAGGGCGTTTCATTCGCAATGGAAATTGGCGCATTGGCCATGGCTCTTCTCCGAACGACGTTATATCGTGTTGTTCTGTCCACTAGTAGGCAGCAATTTTATGCAGCGATGCAATGCGGCATAAAGTACGAGCCCCGTCGCGGCACCAGCCATGTTGGCCAAGCCGTCGCCGATCCCGGCGGACCGTGTGATGACGAAAATTTGGGCCAATTCGGTTACTGTTGCGGCAAGTATCAAATAAGCGAACAGTTTCCATGGGGGGGTGCCGCGAAACGCGAATGTAACAAGGAATCCCAAGGCAACATGACTTAAAAAATGCAGCGTGTATTGACCGTGGTCCCCCTCGAACCGGACGGGTAGTGCCGCGGGCTGGGGATGAAGAGGTTTTTCCGACTGTGCGGTGGGCTTGTCTGCGGGCTGTGCTGCTTTTTTTTGTGCTTTTTGCGTCACGTTGGTTTTTGTATCGCGATCTTCCTTCGCGCCTCTTGTCGCCTTTGCGAGATTGGTAAGTACGTTAAGAGTTGGGCGAACGAATTGGGAGAGTTCAGGCTGCGGCATGAGCGCGCCGCCGAGCATTGATATAAATACCAAGAAGGTCAGATGTGCGACTACTGAATTCCGCCGCTGGACGAGCAGAGGTACAAGCACCCAGAGGCCGAGGGCGATCCAAAACCCTATCAAAAGAAATTTGGCGCTGTAAAACCATACTCTTTCACTTACCGCGTCGACGCGAAGGTTTTTCATCAAAACCCGGCCGGTTTCGCCGCCATGGAAGAGAAACAATTGCAGCCGTTCCATTTGGGTGGCGATGGGTACGACCAATTCGTATGCCGCCCAAGCCTTGGTCCCGGAAATCAAGGCTACTTTGTACGGCCAGTAGGCCATACGTGTTTTATTTTTATCGAAGCCGAGAAGGATAACGCCGGCCTGCCGCCACCAGTTTGCCCCGGCGGAAACGTCGTGAAGGGAGATATCGACTGCAACTCTGATATTCTCATATCGTTGAGGATTGGGAACGGTCTGTGTAACGAGCGTTTGCTTGGTGCCTCTTTTTACAAGAACCAAAGTATAAGCTGAGCCTTTGGTGATCGCTATGCCGGCTGGTGACCCGGTCCAATGCGCGCCGAGTTCCTTGAAATTCAAATTGGGCAAAATGTTTTTTTGCGTCAGCTCATAGCGGCCGTCTAGCTGAAACAAGCCCGCCGATGCGATGCACAAGAAAAGTGTTGCGACGAGTTTCCATTTCTCGGATCGAAAAAAAAACTTGGACTTTGCAAAATGCGGCATCTGAGCGATGATACAGTTTATCCTGTTCGCCCGGTTTGGGCATTTCGGTCCGCAAACGGAGGGAATGACATGAAGGCGATTCTTATACCATTCGAAGAAAGCGATGTGGTTGATTCAGTGCTTGGAACCGCATTTTTTACGGCGCAGCGATTTGGCGGCTATATCGAAGGGGTTTATGTTCAGCCAGCCTTGCCCGCGATCGCGAGTGCGGATGGATTTGGTGTCGTAACGCCAGCCTTTGTTGAAAAATACGAACAGGAAGACCGTGATCGAATAAGTCAAGCGGAACAATATTTTAACGACTTCATGCAAGCGCGTGGCGTGAGTTCTGAGATCGTGCCCGACCAGCCGTCCGCCGTCTGGCAGAATGTTGGGCCAAGCGACGATTATGTCGGCCATCGTGGCCGGTTGTTCGATGTCGTTGTCGTCGGACGCCCCATTCATGGCGCGACGACTCCAACCATGCACACGTTGGAGGCCGCTTTGTTCGAAACCGGTCGACCGATTCTTATCGCGCCGCCGAAATCACCTTCGGTACTGGGGGAATCCATTGTCATCGCTTGGAATGGCAGCACCGAAACAGCCAGGACGATCGCTTTAGCGATGCCTTTTTTGAGAATGGCGAAACGGGTCACCGTATCGACGGTGGAGGATGCGATGGTGCCGGGACCGACGGGTGCCGAAGTCGCGCAGTATCTCGGCCGTAGCGGCATAGAAGCAACGGCTGTCAGCGCCAGTGCTGGAAAGCGTTCTTTGGGCGAGGCGATGCTTGAAGAAGCGGCAGCACATGGTGCCGATTTGCTCGTCAAGGGCGCTTATACTCACAGCCGATTGCGGCAGATGATCTTCGGGGGAGCGACCAGTCATATTCTTGCCTACTCCGAAATCCCGGTGATCATGGCCCATTAGCTATTTGGCAACAGTCCGGATTCGTTGAGCGGAGTCCCGTATGAGTACTAAACGAGCACGCCTGCCGGATCACGGTCTGTCTTGGGAACAGATAAAAGCCAAAATGGAAGGCTTGGCCAAAGACGACTTCGACTGGCGCGCGGGTCGTCTTGGCGTTTATGTCTTTGATGCAGGCGAGGATGTCCGCGCGGTGGCGCGTGATGCCTATGCGGCGTTTATCGCCGAGAACGGGCTTGGACCGGCGGCCTTCCCAAGTCTTCGCCGAATGGAAGATGATGTTGTCGGTTTCGGTCTGTCTCTACTCGGCGCCCCCGAAGACGCATGCGGGGATATGACGTCGGGTGGCACGGAAAGCATTCTACTGGCCGTCAAAACATGCCGTGATTGGTGGCGCGCGCGCGGCGATTCCGCACGCATCGAGATCATTGCGCCGCATTCGGCGCATCCCGCCTTCAACAAGGCGGCGGAATATTTTGGACTGACGGTTCGGCGAATCCCGGTGTTGGCCGACTTCACGGCGGATGCCACCGCCATGGCCGCGGCGGTTGGCGACCGGACAATGATGTTGGTTGGTTCCGCACCTTGCTTTCCGTTCGGGGTAATCGACGATATCGAGGCGCTTTCATCCATCGCACTGGAGCAAGATATCTGGCTGCATGTGGACGCCTGTGTGGGCGGGTATTTTGCACCGTTTGCGCGTATGAACGGAGTCAATTTGGCACCTTTCGATTTTGCCTTGCCGGGCGTTCGTTCGATGTCAGCCGACCTTCATAAATATGGCTATGCGGCGAAGGGTGCATCAACGGTATTTTACCGCTCGGGCGACCTGAGAGAGCATCAACTGTTTCGTTTCGGTGACTGGCCGACGGGGGAGATGACGACGCCAACCATGCCTGGGACGCGCCCCGGCGGCGCGATTGCGGCGGCATGGGCCGTTATGAACTATCTTGGCCAAGACGGGTACCGGGCGAAGGCGCAAACCGTGGTCGAGACTCGTAAGAAATATGAACGCGGGCTCGGAGAAATCGGCGGATTTCAAATCTGGGGCAATCCGATGCTAGGGCTATTGGCGTTTGGCTCGGATGAATTTGACATTTTTGCTGTTGCGGAAGGAATGCGGGATCGGGGTTGGATGTCGGCAAATCTAAAGCAGCCGAAAGGCATGCACCTCATGCTGTCCCCTGGACATGCCCTCGTGGTGGAAGACTATTTGGCGGATATGGTGGATAGCGTGGCGGAAGTCCGGTCCGGATCGCGGATCGCGGTGGCCGGTGGTGGCGCGCGCTACAGCTAGTGTAATGATTCTATAAACGCTTTGGTCCGAAAAACAGGCTCGCCGCGAATAAAAGGAAGGCCGCCACGACTATGGACGGGCCTGACGGAGTATCCCATTGAAACGATGCGAATAGCCCGCCCGCCACGGCGAACATGCCGATGAGACTGGCGAAAACCGCCATGCGTTCCGGTGAGCGCGAAAAAGGTCTTGCTGTCGCGGCGGGAATGATCAAAAGCGAGATGATCAAGAGCGCTCCGACAATTTTCATCGATACCGCGATGACAATTGCAAGCAACAGGGTGAATACCATCTGCACCGTGTCAACCGGTATGCCTTCCGCGCGCGCCAGTTCCTCGTGCACGGTGATTGCAAGGAGTGCACGCCAAATCACGACAAGGACCGCTAGAGAGAGGCTGCTTCCCGCATAGATCCAGAGTATGTCCGTCGCCGAAACCGATAGGATATCGCCGAACAGATAGGCCATGAGATCGATACGCATGTCCTTCATGAAGGAAAGTGCCACAAGACCCGTTGCGAGGGCTGCGTGGGCGAGAATTCCAAGCAAGGTATCCGTCGCCAATTTCGTTTGGCGTTGCAGGAGGACCAGAATGAGCGAGAACGCGATGCAGGTAGCCGCAATGCCCATCGTGAGGTCGATTGCCAAGAGAAATCCAAGCGCAACACCGAGAAGTGCGGTGTGCGCTATCGAAGCACCAAAATAGGCCATTCGGCGCCAAACCACGAAGCAACCAAGCGGCCCCGCGGCGAGGGCGACGCCGAGACCACCGAGCATGGCGCGCCAAAAAAAATCATCAAGCATATGGATTTTGCCGACCCTTAACGTTAAGGCGATTTAGGTTTGTGTGTTGTGGTCGCCACGATGGTGAGCTTCGGTGGCTTCGCGCGGACCGTGTTCATGGTTATGCGACGTTATGATCTCCCCCGCGAGATCATGGCTATGGTCATGGTGATGCGCGTAGACCGCCAAGCGCTCGGCCGCATCTGGCCCGAAAAGGGCTAGATATTCGGGATGCCTGCGGACGGATTCCGGTGCCCCTGAACAGCATATGTGATGGTTCAGGCAAACCACCCTGTCTGTTGCTGCCATTACAAGATGCAAATCGTGTGAGATTGTCAGAATGCCGCACCCGTGCTGGTCGCGGATACGGCCGATCAGCCCATAGAATTCGATTTGTCCTGAAAAATCGACTCCTTGCGTCGGCTCGTCGAGCACGAGAAGGTCAGGTCTACGGAGCAACGCGCGCGCCAGCAGGACGCGTTGGAGTTCGCCACCCGATAGGGAACCGATGCCGGCATTGGCAAGTCGCGATGCCCCAACTTCGCTTAAGGCGTCCTCTATTCGCATCTCTTTTCGCCGTTGCGCTAAATGTAGGAACCGCGCCACCGTGAGCGGAAGATTGTCGTCGATGCTTAGACGTTGGGGAACATAGCCAACCGATAGGTTCCGTTTGCGTTCGACATGACCCTGACTTGGCGCAAGCAAACCAAGTATGATGCGCGCTAGGGTGGTTTTACCCGAGCCATTCGGGCCGATCAATGTAACGATTTCATTGCTCGAGATGGCTAAATCGACGCCGTCCAGGATCGTTCGCTCGCTATAGCTGAAAGCAATACGATCCGCCTTTATAAGCATTGAGTCGGCAAGCGGCATGACAAATTCCAGAATTTTGTATGGTCGGTGTGAGATCAAAAGCGTTGACAGATGTCATCGCAAATTTCATATGTTATAATATAACATTTTAGATCGTATCGATGCTAACTAATCGTAAATTCAGCTTCATACGCACCCTCCTAAGGTGGCGGCACAGGACCTTGATCGTCCTAGCTCTGCTGTTTTTCGGGGATGCGTCGGGTGCAATGGCCTCGCCGAGGGTTGTGGTGAGCATTCAACCACTTCACTCCATTGTTTCATCCGTGATGCAAGGCGTGGCCCAGCCTGAGCTTTTGGTATCAGCGGGGGCATCGCCACATGGGTTTGCGATGAAGCCGTCGCAAGCTCGGTTACTTCAAAATGCGGACGCAATTTTTTGGGTTGGTGCGTCGCTTGAGCGGTTTTTGGTTAAGCCTTTGCAATCGCTTTCCCGGCACGCCGTGGTGACGGCTGTTTCAAAATCGATCGCCTTGCTGCCAAATCGCGGGTCCGGAATTTGGTCGAGCGCATCTCATCGCGAGAAACACGATAAAAATAGTCTTGGTGATCACAAAGGGCACGGCCGTTACGATCCGCACTTCTGGCTCGACCCGTCGCTAGTGTCGGCCATTGTGCCGCTCATCGTGCGTGTTTTGTCTCAAACCGACCGTCGTAATGCCGCACAATATAAGGCGAACGGAGAATATCTCCTCTTACGTTTAAAGGAATTAGACGAACGTCTGCGGGGAACATTGCAGCCCGTTAAGGCAATACCATTTCTTGTTTTTCACGACGCGTTTCAGTATTTCGAGAGGCGCTATCAATTGCGCTCGGTTGGGGCATTCCGTGTTGACCCGGAGCGCCGTCCCGGTGCTCGTCATCTTAGCACGCTGCGAAGAAGAATTGCCCGCGGAGACATAAAATGCATCTTTCGCGAGCCGCACTTCCTCCCACCATTATTGAAGGATAATCCAGAAAAAGTGGCATTGCGCGTCGGGGTGCTTAAGCCCTTGGGGGTGCAACTTGCATCTGGTCCTGATGCCTATTTTAAATTGATGGAGAATTTGGCGGAAACCGTCGCTACCTGCCTGCACGTGCCGAAAAGCTAATTTAGATCTGAGCTTCGTTTGAGTTTAGATATTCAGATATCGGCTGTCGTAGGCCCGTTTCCATTTACTGGCAAATTGGGAATCAAACATAATCTCGTCATTACTGGGCGCGACGACCCAGTCTTTGCGCGCGAGTTCCTGTTCCAGCTGATCTTTACTCCACCCCGCATAGCCGATCGCGAGGATGCTGTGTTTGGGGCCGAAGCCATTCGCCAGGGCGAGGAGCAGGCTGGTGCTCATGGAAATACTGTAACGGTCGTTTACGGGAATTAGAGGGGGATGCGGATAATCATTGGAGTGTAAGATGAAGCCGCGTTTCGGATCGACGGGACCACCGAAAAATATTGCGATTTCGCCTTCAAGACCCGCCGCATCGACACCTAAATTTTCGATGATGGTTGCGTAGTCGATTTCACCAAGTGGCCGGTTTACGATCAGGCCAAACGCACCATTTTCGTCATGGCGCGCTATGAATATAACGGTGTCACGAAACCGAGGGTCGGGCATTTCCGGCCGCGCGACTAAAAGCAGGCCGGTGAGATTTTGAATGTTGGTCTGAGGGGCATTCGCGGCTAGGGGGCCATTCCGTGGGGCAAACGCCGTGGCAAGGAGAACCATCAACGTAAAAAACGCCCAAACCTGCACCGACGAGGCGTGCGGCAAGATCAAATCTCCCTAGACCCGCTAAAAACGAAACATTGATGTAAATATAGAGGGTTTGGAAGGATGTGCGACGTCTCGATGGCACACTTTTTTTCGACCGATCAAGTCTCGCGATTTCGTCGATGTTGATCGGCGTACGAGAAAGCGCCCGGACAGCGAGATATCGCCGCCGAACGCTTCTCATACACCGGATAACGCTAGGTGCTAAACGGTATTATTTCTTCTTTGCGGCGCAGGGATTGCAGCCCTTTTTCGCGGCGCAGGGATTGCAGCCTTTCGCGGCGCAAGGATTGCACCCTTTCGCGGCGCAGGGATTACAGCCCTTTTTCGCCTTGCAGGGGTTGCAACTGGCGAGTTGAACTGGGGTGTCGAGGCTTGCCGCCGCCGCTGGAAGCGCAACACTGCCCGCGGCCATGGCCGCGACGCTCAGGGCGACTACTGTTTTCTTGATCATAGCGTTCTCCTGTCTACAATTTACGTGGGGCCAATTCATTCCGGCCCGCATCTGATTTTACCGCTTGATTAGACAATTACAGACGTGGTCGCGCTAGTAACGTTCCCCATTCTTTCCTCAAATTCCCGTGATCAAAAGAATTCCGATGGCCTCTCGTGATGCGGTGCCGTCATGTATGGTAGGGAAAGGGAGATGGAAGTTTTGGAGAGCATAATGGCGTCTGCGGATATTAAGGCATTGATTTTCGACGTATTTGGCACGGTAGTCGATTGGCGGAGCAGTATCATTCGGGAAGGCCAGGCGCTTGGCGCGCGGAAGGAAGTGGAGGTCGATTGGTCTGTTTTCGCTGATGGTTGGCGGTCGCTTTACGACCCCTCGATGGCGCGGATTCGCGACGGCAAACGGGGATTCGTCAAACTCGACATACTGCACCGCGAGAACCTGCTAGAGATGCTCGATCGAATGGACATTTCCGGGCTTAGCGAAGCGGAAATTGACGACTTAAATCATGCCTGGCATCGCCTCGACCCGTGGCCGGATTCGGTGGCGGGCCTGACGCGCTTGAAGTCCAAATTCATCATTGCCACACAGTCGAACGGCAATATCGCCTTGATGGTCAATATGGCGAAGCGGGCGGGTCTGCCTTGGGACGCAATTCTGGGGGCCGAAGTCGTCGGGCATTACAAGCCGGAACCGGAAGCCTATATCAAAGCCTGCGACCGGCTTGGTCTCGCGCCGAAGCAGGTGCTGATGACCGCTGCGCATAATGGCGACCTTGTCGCCGCGGCCGGTTGTGGATTAAGGACGGCGTTTGTCGCGCGGCCCACGGAATACGGTCCAGGACAGATCAAGGACTTCAGGGCGGAGCATGACTTCGACTATGTCGCGAACGACTTCGAGGATCTCGCGAGCCAACTCGGCTGTTAAGCGGCTTTCCGCTTACGTAAGAGTTTCGAACAAGCGGATCCAAAGTTCCGTGCGGGGTTCTAGCGATGAGAAGTAGATTTGCTCATCGTGCGCATGTGCGCCTTTGCCATCGGCGCCCAGCCCGTCGAGGGTCGGAACGCCAAGCGCGGCGGTGAAATTGCCGTCGCTGCCGCCACCGGTATACATGTCCTGCAAGTCGAAACCAATCTCTTCGGCAAGTCCTTTGGCATGTTCGTATAAGGCGCTGATCCCATCATCCTTTTGATAGGGAGGTCGGTTCAAGCCGCCTTTAACGGTTACGGTGCAGTCGGGATCGATGTTCGTGATGTTCAGGACAGGCGCGACGAATTCTTCCACCGCCTCCATGTCCGGCAGACGCATATCGACTTCGATGGTGCATTCGCTGGGCACGACGTTCGTGCCGGTCCCGCCGGATATCAGGCCCACATTTGTCGTCACATTACGCTCGTAGTCGGTTAATCCTTCGATATACAGGATATGCTGTGCCATTTCCTTGATGGCGCTACGGCCGTCCTGATGGCGTAAACCGGAATGGGCCGGGACGCCATTGACGGTGATGTGAAAGCGGGCTGAACCTCGGCGGCCAGTGACGATCTTGCCGCCCTCGCGAGCGGGTTCCGTGACGAGCACATATTTGTTGCGTCGCGCGGCTTCCTCAATCGCGGCTTGCGAGGTTGGGCTCCCGACCTCCTCTTCCGGAACGAACATGAAGGTAATTGGCAGCGGTGTCTGCTTGCCTTGCCGGACGAGATGGCGATAGGCGTAGTAGGCCATGTAGGCGCCAGATTTCATGTCATAGATGCCGGGTCCGAAAACGCTATCGCCTTCGCGACGCCAGCGCAGAATGTCCTCGATCATGCCGATCGGGTGGACGGTGTCGGAATGGCTCATGACGAGGATACCGGGTTCGTCCCCACCCCATGGCGTCCGCGCGGTTAGAATATCGCCGAAGCCGTCGCGGCCCGGTGTTCGGTCTATTTCAGCGCCAATCGCCTGATAGTCGGTTTCGACCTTGTCGACCATGCGGTTGACGGCTTCCGCGTCGTTCGACGGTGACTCGATTTGAACCCAGGTCCGAATGCCTTCGAGAATTTCATCGGGGTCGACCTTGGGGCGATTGCTAGATTGGTCCGCCATGAGTTTGGGTGTCCTTCCTGTCTATTCCAGAGTCTCGAGCAGCCGGATCCACATCTTGGCGCGTGGCTCCAGGGAAGAGAAATAAATTTGTTCATGATGTGCATGCGCCCCGACGCCGTCCGCGCCGAGCCCGTCCAGAGTCGGTATGCCGAGTGCAGCCGTAAAGTTACCGTCGCTGCCGCCGCCGGTTTTCATATCTTCCAGTTCGAAGCCAATATCGGCGCAAATCGCCTTGGCGTGCTCGAACAGCATGCTGATGCCTTCGTTTTTTTCGAAGGGCGGCCGGTTCATGCCGCCCGTGATCTCCAATGTGACGTCCGGCGTGACCGGTTTCAAATTCATGATCTTTTCGACGAACTCCTCGCCCGCTTCCGCGTCGGGTACGCGGATATCGACCTCGATCCGGCACGATGCGGCGACGACATTGATGCCGGTGCCGCCGTCGATGAGGCCGACATTCGCCGAAACACCGCGCTCAAAATCGTTCATCGCCTGAATTTTGACAATCTGGTGGGCGATTTCATGGACCGCACTGCGCCCGTCTTCCGGGCGTGAGCCGGCATGCGCTGAAACCCCGGTGGCTTCGATCTGGAAATGGGCGACACCCTTGCGCGCCGTGACGATCTTGCCACCCTCACGCGCCGGCTCCGTGACAAGGACATATTTGTTTTGCTTCGCCGTCTCTTCGATAAGCGCGCGCGAGGTCGGGCTGCCGATTTCTTCCTCGGGAATATACATGAAGGTAATGGGGAGTGGTGTTTGTTTGCCTTCCCGGACAAGGTGCCGATAGGCGTAATAGGCGAGGTATGCACCCGCCTTCATGTCATAGATGCCGGGCCCGAAGACACTGTCGCCTTCGCGCCGCCAACGCAGGATATCGTCCTTCATGCCGATTGGGTGGACGGTGTCGACATGGCTCAGGACTAAGATTCCGGGACCGTCGCCACCCCAAGGCGTGCGCGTTGTCAGGATATCCCCGAACCCGTCGCGGCCGGGTAGTCGGTCGATTTCAGCGCCGATGGCCCGCATGTCCGACTCAACCTTATCGACAAGCTTGTTCACAGCTTCGCCGTCATAGGACGGCGTTTCGATATCGACCCAGGTGCGAACCCCTTCGAGTATTTCCTCGGGATCGACATGCGGAATATTAGAGGCTTTGTCGGACATGATGTCCTCTCGGAATGAGGTTGCGCGGAAATAGTAGCAGGTGGTTCTATTTTCGCGGCTTGTTGACGCGATATTTCGGTCTTTTATTCTGCAGAAATCTGGCTATATCCGCCGCCGCCGTTCCAGCGATGGTGTCCAGACATTCTGTTGTGGAGCCGGCCATATGCGGGGTGAGCAGAATATTCGGTGCGTCGAAAATCGGGCTTTTCGGGTTTGGCGGCTCCCCTTCAAGGACATCCAGCGCTGCCCCACCAAGCCGGCCACTCTTTAGTGCCCCCGCCACCGCGATTTCATCGACCAAAGCGCCACGCGCCGCATTGATCAGGAACGCGCCTTTCTTCATCCGACGCAGCGCTTTGCCGTCTATGAGGTGATGGGTTGCGGGAATGTGCGGTGCGTGCAGGGAGACGTAGTCCGACTCAGCCAATAAGGCGTCAAACGTCACCGATTTTGCGCCTAGTGCTCGGATATCCTTTGCTGCCAGTCCTGGGTCGTGGGCGCACACTTTCATGCCGAACGCCTTGGCAATACCCGCGACGCGGCTGCCGATTTGCCCAACCCCGACCAGGCCCAGCATTTTCCCTTTAATTTCGCTCCCTGTATGACGCGCTTCGCCCCAGACCCGTTCATTGTGGACTCGCGACGCACCTTCCGGCACGCGCCGCGCGAGATTGATCATCAGGCAGAGTGTGATCTCCGCCACGGCGTCGGCGTTGGCGCCCGGTGCGTTTGTCACCAACACACCGCGTTCCGTGCAGGCCTCGACGTCGACCTGATCAACACCCGCGCCGTGGACCGCGATGATCTTCA
>JAJFJC010000163.1 GCA_021774385.1 Alphaproteobacteria bacterium | reverse complement strand
CCGATCGCGGTGCTCGGCATCGCACGCAGCCGCACCGGCATGACATCCGCCTGTTCCAAGGTTTCGGGGAAGGCGTTCAGCAATTCGTCGACCTGATAAATTTTTCCGTTGTCCGAATAGCGAACGATGTCGAGGCTATTGCGCCCGACCGATGAAATCGACCCACCCGTTCCGATGACCGCGACACGCGGTTGCCCGTTGCTCATGTGGTTTCTCCCCTGCTTCCGTTAGATCTAGGTTTCCTACATTGCGGCTTCAATAGGTGCAGCATGGCAGTACATTCGTCTAAATTTTCGGCCAGATGCTGGCCATGAAATGGCGCATGGCGCTGTCATGTTCGGCTACTTCGCCGGTGCTGACGCTGACGATGATCTCATCCAGCCCCGCGTCGCGATAGGCCCGCATGGTAGCGGCGATGTCGTCGTCGGTGCCGGTGAGGGCGGTACGATCTTGCACCGGCGCGCTTGGCGGCTTGCCGGTGAATTTCATCGGCACGGTGATCGAATAATGCAGCCCGGCTGGGTCGCGGCCCGCCGCTTCGGTCAGCGCGATGATCTTGGCCCGCCCGTCGGCGAATTGGGCCGGCGTCTGGCGCAAGGTATGCCAACCGTCGCCAATCCGTGCCACGCGGCGGTACGCCGCGGGACTCGATCCCCCAACCAGGATTGGGGGATAGGGTTTCTGAAAGGGTTTCGGCGAGAATTTGAGCCCGCTATAGCGGTAGAAGTGCCCATTGTGTTCCGGCGTGTCCTGCATCCACAGCACCCGCAGCGCATCCAGCATCTCATCGGTGCGCTTGCCTCGGGTGGTGAATTCGACGCCGAGATTCTCGAACTCGTCGCGGGTGGTGGCGACGCCGATGCCAAAATCCACACGGCCGTGGGAGAGTTGATCCAATGTGGCGATCATCTTTCCCAGACGTGCCGGATCATGCCACGGGAGTACCAGAACCGAAGTGCCGAGCCGCACGGTTTTCGTTGCGACCCCGATGGCGATGAGCACGGTCAGCGCATCGTGATAAGGCTTGTCGCCAAGCCGCTCCGCCACATACTCGGCGTGAAACAGATGCTCGCGCACCCACACGCTGTTGTAACCCAGTTCTTCCGCCGTCACGGCCATCGTCACGAGATCGTTTGGGTCCTCGATACCGTAATTGTTGGGAATGCCAAAACCGACCTTCATGTTTTCTGTCCTCCATGGTCTCGTGGATGCACGGGTTGCGGGCGCAATAGGATAGGGGCCGATCCCGCCTTATGCCAAGTATGTCGGAATGGCGTATGCTGTACCGCGATGGAAATTTTGGGGAGGCAATCATGAGCCGTCTGTTTGGTGACTTGCGTCAAATCGGAATCGTCGTGCGCGATATCGACGCGGCGATGAAACATTGGGTCGAAGTGTGCGGCGTCGGCCCCTGGTTCTATGCCGACAAGCTGCCGGTGACGTCCTTCGGCTATCGCGATCAAACGTTCGATGGCATCCATATCTCCGTGGCGCTGGCCAATTCCGGCGACGTGCAGCTTGAGCTGATTCAGCAACGCTGCGATACGCCCAGCATGTACCGTGACTTTCTCGCCGCCGGCCATGAAGGTATGCAGCACTGGTCAAGCTGGCCCACCGATTTCGACGCGAAATTGGACCACGCCCTCGCCAGCGGCTACAGCATCGGCCAGCAGGGCGACAGCCCACGCGGCCGCTTCGTTTATCTGTGGAACGAAGGCCACCCCGGCACGGTCATCGAGATGGCGCATATGACGGCGGACCGCAGACGCATTTTTGATGGTGTCCGTGACGCTGCCGTGAATTGGGACGGCCGCGACCCAGTCCGCGACAGCTGGCCATCCTAGTCGATAGAAACGGACTGTTGAATTAGGCGATCTCGCCACGCACGATTGCGGCTCCCGCCACCATTGCCCGCAGCTTATCCCGGGCGAGCCAGCGCGGAATGGCGGAGAAGCCGCAATCGGCGGTGACGAACAATTTCTCGGCGGGCACGAATTCCAGCACCGCGCGGATGCGCTCGGCGACTTCTTCCGCCGTCTCGACATGGAAGTTCTTCACATCGATCACCCCGGCGGCGATGGCGCGGCCCTGCGCCAGTTCGGGCAGGAAGGACAAGTCCGCCATTTCCCGGTTGGCGAATTCCAGCAGCAGCAGGTCGCAAGCCAGATCGCCCATCGCCGGCATCAACCGCGCGAAGTCGCGCCGCACAAAGGGGCGGCTGGCATTGTTGCCGAAACAGACATGCACGGCGCTGATGCCCTTGGCTGGCGCGAGGGCCCGGTTGATGGCTTCCGCCCCGGCTTCCAGGCTCACGCCGTTGGGTGGATTGGCGAAGCCCGGCTCGTCGAGCTGCACGAAATCCGCGCCCGACTCGGCCAGCAACCTCAACTCGGCGGCGATAATATCGGTGAGATCGGCCAGCAACGCCACCACCCCGTCGTCACCGTAATGTGGTGCCGGCGCGATGTTGCTGGCAAAGGTCATCGGCCCCGGCACAGCCATCTTCAGCCGGCGGTCCGGCGCGATCCGCCGCAGCGCTTCATATTCCGCCACCAGCCCGAGTCCGTCGGGGGCCGTGACCCGGTCGGTGGCGGTGAAGGACGGCGCCATGTCGTAGCCGGTCACGCCGAGCCGCCGCCCCGCCGGCACGCGGCCGATCCCGGTTAGCCGGTCATACATCTCATAAACGAAGCGCTGCCGACGCAACTCGCCATCCGACAGCACGTCGATTCCGGCCTCGATCTGATCGCCGACGACGACCCGCGTCGCATCATCGAAGGCCTCCTCGATATCCATCTCACCGGTCCGCCCGTCGCGCATCGCGGTGCGGAAGGCGAACATCCAGCCGGGCGTGGCGTAGCTGCCGACCCCCATGGTGGCGAGCGGCGGCAAGGCAGGCGGCGCGTGGTCGGTCATGGACCTTCTCCGTAAAATACACCTGATCTTAGGACAGGCCGGCGGAAGCCCCAAGGGGATCGACGCGCCTGCCGCCGTTGGGCATGCTGGCGGCAGGGATCGAGGAACGCAGACCATGGCCGACCGTACCGAGAATATTGGGGACAGCGACTTCGCCGCGCTCTTCACGCCGTTTACCCTCGCGGGCAAAACGTTGCGCAATCGCATCACCCATGCCTCGATGACCACCCTGTCGACGCCTAGGGGGCAGGTGACGGACCGGCAGATCCAGTACCACGCCAACCGGGCCGCCGGTGGCGCGGCGCTCAGCGTGACGGAGCCGCTTGGCATGATGCGCCATCAGGCCCGCCTGCCCCGGGTGCAGGTCTGGCGGCAGGACGACCCCGACGCCCTCAAACGGTTCGCGGAGGCGGTGGAAAGCCAGGACTGCCGCCTGCTCGGCCAAATCCAGGACGCTGGGCGCGGGCGTCATTTCCCGGGCCGCAATCCCGAGGCGATCGGTGCTTCCGCCCTGCCCGACGACCTCTCCTGGACCGTGCCGCGCGCCCTCACCACAACCGAAATCCGCGACCTGATCGAACAGACCGCCGAGTCCGCCGCCCATCTGCGGGATTGCGGCTTCTCCGGGGTGGAGATATCCGCTGGGCACGGCCATCTGTTCCACCAGTTCCTCTCGCCGCATTCGAACCGCCGCGAGGACGAATTCGGTGGCGATTGGGACGGCCGCACCCGCATCGTCGCCGAACTCGTCGCGGCCTTACGCGCGGCCTGCGGCGGCGGTTTCATCATTGGGTTGAAGCTGCCCGGCGATGACGGGGTGCCCGGGTCCATCGGCCCGGCGGAAGCCGCCATCATTGCCGACCGTCTGACCGTCGCCCGGAATACGGACTATGTCTGCTTCGCTGGCGGTGCCCATGCCCGCACCCTGGAAATGCACACGCCCGACCGGCATGGTCCGCCAATGCCCTACATGCATTTCATCAAGGGATTACAGAGCAGCCTCAACGGGGTGCCGCTAATGGCGCTCGGCCGTATCACCGACCCGGCGGAGGCGGACGGCATCCTGGCGCGGGGCGAGGCGCAGTTGATCGGGCTTGGCCGCACCCTCATCGCCGACCCGGCCTGGCCAAAGAAAGCGCGCACGGGCCGCAGTTGGGATATCCGCTATTGCCTCAGCTGTAACACCTGCTGGGGCACGATCGTCACGCAGCAGCAGCCGATCGCCTGTGTCAACAACCCGCGCATCGCCCTGCCGGACGAGGTCGATTTCTGGCCCGCGCGTACGGACACGCCGAAACGCATCGCCGTTGTCGGCGCGGGGATCGCCGGGATGGAGGCCGCCTGGGTCGCCGCCGCGCGCGGCCACGAGGTGACGGTGTTCGGCGCCTCGGACGCGGTCGGCGGCAAGGCGCGCTGGCGCGAACAATTGCCGGGCGGCGAGACCGTAAGCTCGATTTACGACTATCAATTCGTCGCGGCGGAACGCGCCGGCATGCGCCTGGAACTGGGCCGCGCCGTGACCGCCGCCGACATCATCGCCCGCCGCCCCGATAGCGTGATCCTGGCCACCGGGTCGACGATGATCGCGCCCGACTGGCTGCCCGAAGACGTGCGCGCGGAAGGCTGGGTTGTGGATGTCCGCGCGTCGATGGCCGAGGTGCTGCGCCATGACCGACCAATGGCTGGCACCGCGATCCTGTACGACACCGACCACACCGAAGCCGCCTACGCCGCCGCCGAGGCGCTGAACGCCCGCTTCGCCCGCACCGTGATCGTCACCCCGCGCGACACCATCGCCACCGACGTGCCGATGGTCACCCGACAGGGGATCCTGCGGCGGATGGCGGAACAGCGCATCGAGATCACCACCCTGGCCGAACCGCGCTGGAGCGACGCCATCGCCGAGGGCCGGCTCGATCTCGTCAATATCTATACCGGCGACGTCAGCGTGATCGAGGAACTGGCCCTACTCACCTACGCGACACCGCGCGTGCCGAACGATGCGCTGATGGCACCGCTGCAAGACGCCGGGATCGAGGTGGTGACAGTGGGCGACGCCCGCGCGCCGCAGGAAATGCTGTTCGCCACGGCGAGTGGGCACGCGGCGGGGAAAGGGGTTTAGGGCGAGGTTGCGCTGATGCGTGGCTAGTTCAGTATAGTGTCCCTTGAATTCAGATACGCGCGATTTCCAACGCTTGCACTCGACCAGCCAGGTAATTTCAAACCCCACATGATGGGACCTAACAAGAACATCTATATTATGTGTCGTCCGCACACCATTTACTGTAGTATCCGTTGAGGTTTCCCGGTGGATTCATCATCCAATTGCGCCATGTAAGTGCGCCTTTAGGACCTCGATTGGCGTTTTGTAGCCGAGGCATTTGCGGGGCCTATGGTTGATGGTTTCAAGGGCACTGGCAAGGCGTCTTTGCGAGACGGTTCTCATAT
>JAJFJC010000162.1 GCA_021774385.1 Alphaproteobacteria bacterium | reverse complement strand
AAAAATGTGTCGGCGTCCGCTACGCGCAAGGCGGTACCGTTCGTGAAGCGCGCGCCAATAGGGAAGTCATCGTCAGCGCGGGCGCGATCAATTCACCGCAATTGCTGGAACTATCGGGTATCGGACAACCGGAACTCCTGGGTAGCCTTGGGATCGATGTTCAGCACGAACTTGCCGGCGTCGGCGAAAACCTGCGCGACCATTATGCGCCCCGCATGAAGTGGAATGTCGTACCGCAAGGCCTGACCTACAACGAGACGGCGCGCGGCCTTGGCCTCATTGGACAAGTCGCGCGGTTCGCTTTGAAACGGGACGGACTGCTCGGCATGCCCGCCTCGACAATCCGGGCCTATGTCCGCACCCGCGAGGGACTTGCCTCGCCGGATGCAGGCATTTCCTGGCAGCCCTTCCTCGCCGACGGCAACCGTCGATTGGCGCCGAAGCCGGGTATAACGTCGATCCCGCATGCGCTGCGATCGGAAAGCCAAGGCAGCATTCATCTCGCCGCGAACGATCCGAAGCGCCCGCCCGCGATCCGATTCAACTTCCTGTCCGCCGAAATCGACCGTGAGATCACGGTGGCGGTGATGCGTATCGTCCGCAAAGTGATGAATGCCCCCGCCATGGCGCAAATCGTCGGTGAAGAAATCGCCCCCGGCACGGCTTTGCAATCCGACGACGAGCTTTTAGCGCATGTCATGGAGACCGCCGAGACCACCTACCATCCCGTCGGCACTTGCAAGATGGGTTCCGACCCGAGGGCCGTCGTCGACGACCGCCTGCGGGTGCACGGTCTTCAAGGATTGCGTGTCGCTGACGCCTCGATCATGCCGACATTGACGTCGGGCAACACCAACGCACCATCAATCATGATCGGCGAAAAGGCATCGGCGATGGTGCTCGAGGACGCGGCTTAAATTGTTACGCCGATGGCGCGACCGACAGGCGCCCAACGACGCCGTGTTTCTCGATAAGGCTCGCAACGAAACCAGAGGCTTTTGCCTCCTCGACAAAATCCCGCACGAACGCAAAGCCCGCATCGTTACCCTTGTTCGTTCCCACGGCTTGCTGCACGGCGGAGAATTGACCGTCCAGAATTCGCGCGCCGGGTAGTTTCTCGAGATCGGAAACCAACCCAGGGCGCAGTCCTGCAAGCGCCTCCAACTTATCGTTGACGAACAGCTCGAAGGATCCGGCGAGACCGTCCGCGGGGACCAACGTGGCGTGTTTGATGTTGTTCGCCAGCCACAGGCCATAGGCACTTCGCGGCGGATTCGCGATCCGCACGCCCTCGCGGTCGACTTCGTCGATGGACTGTATTGGCGACCCCGCAGGCACGAGATACGTCGCTTCGATCTCGACATAGGCGGCCGTGAATTCCATGACCTGCGCGCGCTGCGGTTCGGCCCCGATATTGCCGATATCCCAGATATTCTTGCCGGCGGAGTCGGCGATTTCGGCAGGCGACTTAAACGGAATAAGTTGCACCGGCACGCCGAGTCGCTCTCCAATCGCCCTCGCCATGTCCGGCGACACCCCATCGGGATCGCCATCCGGCGTTTCACCCGTAACCAGCAGGAAGTTGGACATGTTAATTCCGGCGCGCAGTACGCCGGTCGGCGCCAATTCGGCGATGACGTCTTGAGACATGTAAATTTCAATCCATTTGCTTAAAAGGTGGGCAATCCTATGCCGAAGCTCCGATCTTTCGCAAGCGACGCCAGTCTGGTTGGGAAATCCAGATACCCTCGCGTTTGACATGGCGCCAGCTTGATTTGACAATTCGCCCAACAGAAAATTGGGAGGTTCGCGTGACGAACAATATCGAACTGAAAATTACGACTCGCGAGCCCTTCGCCGATGGGCATGAATTCGAGGGAACCGGCGCGTACGAAAAGCTAACCGGGCGGGCGCATTTCGCCATCGATCCGAATGCGGCGGCGCAAGCCGGTATCGTCGATCTCGACAAGGCCCCCGTCAACGACACCGGATTGGTCGAATTCGCCACCGACGTCATCATCCTAAAGCCAGCCGACATGACGCGCGGCAACCAGCGCCTCTTCTATGATTACGGAAACCGAGGCAACATCCGCGCCCTCCAATTCTTCAACGACGCGCCAGGTTCCAACGACCCCAGCGACCTCGCACATGCCGGCAACGGGTTCCTCATGCGGCGCGGCTACACCGTAGTTTGGGCGGCATGGCAGGGCGATTTACTACCCGGTGACGGACGAATGCTGCTCGACCTGCCGGTGGCACTTAACGCGGACGGATCAGCCGTTACCGGCCCCGTGCGCAGCGAATTCATCGTCGATGCGCCAGGCCAAACCTGTTTTCCACTCAGTGGCCGCGCGTCGACCCGCAGTCATCCCGCCGTATCACGCGATACGCACGAAGCGCGGTTAACCCGACGCCGTTATCCGGAAGACAGCCGAACCGAGATTCCGTCGGAGGATTGGTCCTTCGCCCGCGTTGAGGGTGGCGTCGGGCTGGACAATCAGGGCGCGGAAAAATCCGTTATTCCCTCCGACGGCCATATCTACCTGCCAGCCGGTTTTGAGTCCGGATGGATATACGAACTTGTCTATACCGGACGCGACCCCTTAGTACTTGGCCTCGGTCATGTCGCTATCCGTGATTTAGTCAGTTATCTCAAAAACAGCGACGCCGATGCAGCGGGAACGCCCAATCCGCTCGGGATCACGATTGAAAAAGCCTATTGCTGGGGCCGATCGCAAACCGGCCGCTGTATCCGTGACATGATCCATCGCGGCTTCAACGCCGACCCCGAGGGACGGAAGGTCTTCGATGGTGCACTACCGCATGTCGCCGGCGGCGGCTTGATGTGGATGAACCACCGTTTTGCAAATGTTATCACGGCGGCCGGACAGCAATATGAAGAACGCGAAAATATCGCCGACCGGTTCCCCTTCTCCTATGCGGAATCGACGGACCATCTGACCGGCGCGACCGACGCTATCTGCAAACGGCCGAATACCGACCCGCTTATTTTCCATTCTCAAACGGGTACCGAATACTGGCAGCGGCATGGCTCGTTGGTCCACACCGACACGCAAGGCAACGATCTAACACAACCCGACAATGTCCGTGTCTATTTCTGGTCGAGCTCCCAGCACTTCGCCAATCCTCGACTTATAGAGCCCAGCCGAGGGATCTGCCAGAATCTGATCAATATCGTCCGCACCTCGATGCTGTTCCGCGCCCTGCTCGATGCCATGGATGCCTGGGCCAGCAATGGCACGCCGCCGCCCGATAGCCGCATTCCGCTTCGCGGTGACGCTACGCTCGCAACGATCGACGAATGGCGCGGGCAATTTCCCGCCATTCCCGGAAGCGCGACACCGAGAGAGCCCGCCCCTTTGTTTCGATACGATTTTGGGCCGGAAACGGGCAGCGGCATTTTCACACAGCAGCCGCCAGGTTTCGACCGCGACAACGGCTATACGGTCCTGATCCCGGCCGTCGACAGCGATGGCAATGACAAGGCAGGCGTCCGCGCGCCGATGGTTCAAGCACCGCTGGGCACTTATGCCGGCTGGAACCTGCGCGCCCGAGGCAAGGGCGAAGGCCATATGCACGAATTCACGGGCAGCTATATCCCCTTTGCCGAAACCGAAACCATGCGAAAAGCAACCGGCGACCCGCGCCCGTCGGTTCTTGAGCGCTACGAAGACGCCGGAGCCTATAAACGCGCGGCGGTCGCGGCGGCGGAACAACTGGTTGCCGACGACCTTATGCTGAAAGAAGATTTGGCGCGGGTCACCGACGATGCCGATGATTGGGACCGCGTCCGGCACGGAATAACGCTGTAAGCTGCACCCACTATTTTGAACAAAGGATAAATCTATGTTGGACCTATCCGAAAAGCGCGTAAATGGGCCCGCGATCCGGTTAAACTCGGCCGACAATGTTGTCGTCGCGCGAACCGACATCAAGGTGGGCACGGCGCTTGAAGGTTATAACATCGTCGCCCGGAACCTGGTGCCGTCCGGCTACAAGATCGCCATTCGCGATATTGAAGAAGGCGAACCGGTCTTAAAGTACAACACGATTATCGGCTTCGCGTCGGAACCGGTTCCCGCCGGCACGATGGTCCATAACCACAATATTTCGTTCCAGGAGTTCGACCGGGACTACGCCTATTCGCGCGACTACAAACCCTTGACCCTTCTGCCCAAGTCGGAGCGCGCGACCTTCCAGGGATATTTGCGCCCCGACGGGCGCGCCGGCACGCGCAACTTCATCGCCGTTGTTTCGACGGTCAATTGTTCCGCGACCGTGGTGCATGAAATCGCCAACCATTTCACCCGTGAACGGTTGGCCAATTATCCCAATGTCGATGGTGTCGCTGCCTTTGCGCACGCGCTGGGTTGCGGCATGGAAATGACCGGTGAGCCGATGGATCTCCTGCAGCGCACCTTGGCCGGCTATATCCAGCACCCGAATGTCGCCGGCGCGCTCGTCATCGGTTTGGGCTGCGAACGCTGCCAAGT
>JAJFJC010000161.1 GCA_021774385.1 Alphaproteobacteria bacterium | reverse complement strand
GTCATCCAAGCATTGGTGTCGTCAATTGTCGGCCTCGATCCGCGGGATCATGAGCCGATTAGCCAGCAACTCTACGCCATGACGCGGCAGGCGCCGGGCGGGATCAACCAGCAGGCTATCGCCGCCATCGAAAACGCCATGATGGATATTAAGGGCAAGGCGCTGGACGTCCCCGTCTACGCGCTGCTCGGCGGCGCGGTGCGCGACCGGCTCAAACTCTACTGGTCGCATTGCGGCACCTATCTGATGAATGACAATGCCGCCGCGGCGATGGGGCAGCCGCGCATGCGCTCGCTCGACGATGTGGTAGCGCTCGGCCGCCGGGTGAAGGAGAGCGGTTTCAAGGCATTGAAAACGAATATTTTTCTGTTCGACCGCGACCCTGGCCTCTATATGCCGGGCTTTGCGCGCGGCGGTGGCGGGCCGGAACTCAATGTCGAAAAAGGCATCATCGATGGGCTGCGCGCGCAGCTTGAGGCGTTCCGCGAGGGCGCCGGGCCCGATATGGGCATCCATCTCGACATCAACTTCAACTGCAAGACCGAAGGCTATTTGCAGATGACCCGCGCGCTGGACGATCTTGGCCTGACCTGGTTCGAGATTGACATGTACGACCCCGCCGCCCTGCGCCATATCCGCAATTCGAACCGCACGCCGATTGCGTCGTGTGAGTCGCTGTACGGGTTGCGGGAGTTCCGCCCGTTCTTCGAACATCATTCGATGGATGTGGCGATCATCGACCTGCCCTGGAATGGCGCCTGGCAAAGCATGAAGATCGCGGCGATGGCCGAAGCCTACGAGATCAACTGCGCGCCGCATAATTTTTACGGCCATCTTTCGACCATTATGAGCGCACATCTTTGCGCCGCGCTGCCCAATTTCCGGATCATGGAAATCGACGTCGACGACGTGCCTTGGAAGGACGATATCGTCACCTACGTACCGGAGATCGAGGACGGGTATCTGAAATTGCCGCAAGGCCCTGGATGGGGTGTGGAGTTGAATGAAGACGCGATTCGCGAGCATCCGCCTATCGGAACCCAAAACTCAGCGGATGGCAGCAGTTAGGCTAGGTCTGCGGTTATTGCCGGGCCTGCCCCACAGCATGCAGGCAATCGCAAGGGCTTGGAAAACTGCCGTTGTGGCAAAGAATGGCGCCGCGCTTTCATTGGAAATACCGACGAATTGCGGTGCCGTCGCCTGCACGGCCGCGAAGGCGACCGGCGCAAAGGCGTAGGTCGCTTGGGCGCCGGCAACGATGAGCGAGACAACGCGCTGTACCTCGAGCTTCGCGAATTCCTGTTGCGCGATAAGCGGCGGCAAGGAGGTTGCGTTGCCAATCCCGAATCCGAACAATAGGACGCCGAGGACCAGGAGCGGGATATCGCTCTTGCCGGCGGCTATCAAGAGAGCGGCACCAAGTATTTGGACCGCGTAGCTCGCGCAGGCGGCATAACGGCGGTTCAAGTTGGACGGCAATAGGAAACCGGTCAGGGTGCGGCCAATTAAGGCGCTCAACGTCACGCCGCCCATGAGCAGGCCGGCGGCCTGTGCGCCAAGCGGCGCGACCAGCACGGAAAAGAGATGGGCTATGAGACCGATTTGAGCAAACAAACCCAGTGCCATGGCGGCGCCTAACGATAGGAAGGTTCGATCCCGATACAGTGATTTTCCGGGGCCGGTTGGAAGCGGCGCGGTAGCATGGCTTTGCACCGAGTCGGCGAACTTGTCGCCATCCGGCAAAAGACCAAGGGCCTGCGGCGTTTTTGCTAGGTATCGGCGGCATATGAAGGCGGTTGTGGCGATCATCGCGGCGCCGACGAGTGCCGCCGCGAGCGAAAATCCCGCCACCGCAATCAGTACGACCCACAGCGGTGAAAAAAGCACGCCGCCGATACTCGACCCGTTATAGGCCAGGGAAAGGGCGGCAGGACGCTTCTTCTCGAACCAGGGTGCGACAATCGCATTCATCGCCACAGCACCCATGGTTACCCATCCCGCCCCGCTGAAGAAGGCGGCGGCGAACAGCTGATAGGGTGCATCGGCCAGGGCCCAACCGGCAATGCCGATGGTCAGGCACACGCTGCCAGCCAAGGTTACGGCGGGGACGCCATAGCGCCGGTACAGTGTGGTCGCGTTGGCGACGACGATGGCGCCGATCAGAAAATGGCAAGTTACCGCGCTCGAAACCAATGTTAGCGACCATCCCGTCCGCTCGATCACCGCATGCAGGAAGACCGGCGGCCCGTAGAAGCCGACGCCCCAGCCGAAAATCCCCACGACGAACGCCGCCCAAGCGACCCGCCACCCGAAAAATCGATGCTGCGTTCTCATTGCATTTCTCCTGAAATCCGGTCTGATCGTAGGAAGGAATGCCGCCACCATGTTTCGATGGGGATCGAAGCGTTGCTGCAAAATTTCTGCTAAGTTAAGGCGTGGAGGATTTAGGATTATGGTCAGTACGAATCAGATCGCTGAAATTGGCATGCTGGTCGGAGAGCCAGCCCGTGCCGCTATCTTGGGAGCGTTAATGGATGGGCGGGCCCTGACGGCGACGGAACTTTCGCGTATCGCCGGCGTGACGCCACAGACGGCGAGCAGCCACCTTGCGCGCCTCACGTCGGCAAATCTTATTGCCGTGCAGAAACAGGGGCGGCACCGATACCATCGGCTCGCCAGACCGGAAGTCGCGCGGATGCTCGAAGGCATCATGCAAATCGCATCGAACGATGGTGCGACGGCGGGGCGGAAGGTCGTCACCGGGCCGCGCGATGCGGCGATGCAAAGAGCCCGAACCTGTTACGACCATTTCGCCGGGCGTCTTGGCGTTGCGATCGCCGATCAACTCGTCGGCGAAGGCGTGGTTGAGCTCGACAGCGAGTCGGGTTTGCTGACGGAAAGCGGTACGGCCTATTTGCGTCAACGGGGAATCGAAGTGTTGGATAGTGGACCAACGAAACGAAAGTCGTCGCGTCCGGTTTGCCGTCCCTGCCTGGACTGGAGCGAACGGCGGCCGCATATCGCGGGGAAGCTGGGCGCGGCGATTTGTACGCATTATTTCGAGAAAGGGTTCGTGCGCCGCCGAAATGGGACGCGGGCGCTGGAGATCACCCCGGCTGGAACGCTCGCCCTGCGGCAGATGTTTGGCATTTCCGAGATTGCGTAGGACGCCGATGAATACTTACGCCGACGCTTTCGACGCCGAGGAAATCGCTGCCGGTATTGCCGGATGGGCTGGAATCGAGAGCCCAAGCTTCGATGCCGCCGCGGTCAACCGCATGATGGATGTCGCCGAGCGATCGATGACCGAACTCGGCGCGGCGGTGGAACGTATTCCCGGTGTGGACCGGTATGGTGACGCTGTTCGCGCCCGGTTTGCCTGGGGCGAGGGGCCGGGCATTCTGGTGCTGGGGCATCTCGACACGGTGCATCTGATCGGCACCCTTGCGGGTTCGCTGGCGGTGAAGCGCGATGGAGACCAACTTTTCGGTCCCGGCGTGCTCGACATGAAGGGCGGCATGTATCTTGCCGTGCATGCGATAGGGAAAGTCATTGCGCGGCGGGAGCGTCTCAATATCCCGGTGACCTTTCTGTTCATACCCGACGAAGAGATTGGCAGCCCGTCGACCCGTGCATTGATCGAAACGGAAGCCCGTGCGAGCCGCTACGTACTGGTTCCGGAGCCTGGCAAGCCCGACAAGTTCGTCACCGGCCGCCATGCCTTTTTGCGTTATAAGCTGCACACCTATGGTCGTCCGGCGCATGCCGGTGTCGCCAAGGGCGTCGGCCGTAGCGCGATTAGCGTGATGGCAAAAGTGATCGCGCAGGTCGAAGGATTCAGCGATATCGAGCAGGAGACGACCTATCGCGTCGGTGTCGTCAATGGGGGCAATTTCGTCAACGTCATCCCAACCGAATGCCATGCGGAGGTGTTGTGTGTCGCACCGACCCCTGCCGCGTTTGAAGAGGTTCAACAGCGCATGGAATCTTTGTCGTCGCCCGACCCGGAAGTTCGATTGGTTGTCGAAGCCGGTGTGGTGCGGCCCCTCTTTCAGGCTCACGAGACGACGCTAGAACTTCTGGAGGTGGCGCAGCGGGTCGCGCGAGAGGTCGGCCTGGAACTCGGCCACGGCCAGTTCGGCGGCGGCAGCGACGGTAATTTCACCGGCGCGCTGGGAATCCCGACCCTGGATGGGCTGGGTGTGTGTGGTGACGGCGTGCATACCAAGCAGGAACACCTATTGGTGTCCTCGCTGGTGCCGCGGGCGCGGTTGCTGGCTGGTCTGTTCGAGGCGCTGTCGGCGCGGAACCGTTAAACGGCGGCTTCTCCCCTCACCCTGCTCTCTCCCCGAGGAGATCTTCGAAATTCTATCAGCGCCGGCGATTCACCCCCCCATCCCAACCTTCCCCCACAAGGGGGGAAGGGATAACGAATTGCCAATACACAATTTTCGCCTCCCCCTCGATGGGGGAGGACCGAGGTGGGGGTGGACGACGATGCCGTATGCACTATTTCGGAGAGATCTCCTTGGGGAGAGGGGATTACGAGCCCCTATAGGCTTTCCGTGGTCCTAACCCAGCACCGCCTTCGTCGACTCCGCCATGATATCGACGATTTGGTCGACCGTGTCCTCGCCAGTGACAATCGGCGGGGCGAGGCAATAGACGTCGCCGCGTACCCGGCTGAACATGCCGCGCGTCATGGTTTCGTTGTGAATCTTCGCGCCAATGCCATCCGCGCCATCGAACATTTCCTTCGTCGAGCGGTCCTTGACGTATTCGACGCCGCACATCATGCCGAGACCGCGAATGTCACCGACATTGGGGTGATCGCCAAGCGTGTCCTTCAACCCGTTCAGAAGCCGCTTACCCTTGGCTTCCGCCTGGCCAGGGAAGTCTTCCTTTTCGATGACACCCAACATGGCATTCGCGATGGCGCAGCCGACGGGGTGCGCACTGTAGGTATAGGCATGCATGAAGGGCTTGCCGCTGTCCTCCATGGTTTTGGTAATCTCGTCGCTGACACCGATGCCACCGAGCGGGAAATAGCCCGAGGTGATCGCCTTGGCGAACTGGATCAGGTCGGGCTTAACGCCCCAATGCTCGAGCCCGAACATTGTACCGGTTCGCCCAAATCCGGTGATGACCTCATCTGAGACCAAGAGCACTTCATACTTGTCGCAGATTTCGCGAATGCGCGGGAAATAGTCGTCCTGCGGCACGATCACGCCGCCGGCGCCTTGTACAGGCTCGGCGATGAACATCGCCACGGTCTCGGGTCCCGCCGCCAGGATCGCCTTTTCCAGCTCGTTTGCCGCCGCGACGCCTTGGCTTTCGCCCGCCGGTGCTTGGTAGAGATAGGGATAGGGTCCGGGAATATGAATGAAACCCGGCACCCTCGGCTCGAACATCGGCCAGTAGGCATCGATGCCGGTCGCGCTCATCGCCGCCAAGGTAACGCCGTGATAGCCCCAGATGCGGGAAATGCATTTGGTCTTTTCCGGTTTGCCCTTCAGCTTCCAGTAATAGCGCGCCATCTTGATGTTGGTGTCGGTCGCTTCGCCGCCGCCGGAGGTGAAATAGAAATGGTTGATGTTGGAATAGGTGATCTTGGCCAACCGCTCGGCCAACTCGATGGCCTGAAGATTGGAGCTGCCCGCGTAGCCGGACGCGTAGCCCATATCGGTGAGCTGCTTGGCGCCGGCCGCCGCCAATTCGTTGCGGCCATTGCCGGCGGTGTTGTTCCACAGGCCGCTGAGACCGTCGATATACTGCTCTCCATTGGCGTCGGTCAGAAAGGCGCCTTCGCCGCCAACCCAGACCTTGCCGCCGGACTGTGCGGCGGGGCTATGCAGCGGGTGGATCAGGTGCGCCATATCCCGTTTGTTCAGGGCGATTTCGGCATTGTTCGCCGCTTCGGCAGTATTCGACATCGTGGCAATCCTCAAGAATTTTGCAGCGTACGCCATTGCGTGCGCGTGGAGCGGAATTGTGCGCGCTACCGGGCCGAGTGATCAAGCGGATTCCATAAAACGGCCTTGCGCGATTTGGTCGCGCTTCCGTCGTTGGCTAGGCTGGCCACTCAATCCATAGGGAGTAGAAAGCAATGTCCAAGAGTGAAGCCTATAAGAAGGGTAGCGAAATGCGCCAGCAATTGATGGGCGACAAACTGGCCGACGGCATGGCCGCCACGGTCTACAACGACCCGATCATGGAGAAGTTCGGCGATTACGCCCGGGAAGCGGTGTTCGGCCTGCTCTGGACGCGGCCTGGTCTTGATACGAAAACACGGGCACTAATCTGCGTCATCACCGATACGGCAACGGGCCGTTGGCCGGAACTGGAGCTGCACCTCAAGATGGCGCGCCGCCAGGGCTGGACCGAAGATGAGCTGGCCGAGGCGCTACTGCATACCGGTGGCTATATCGGCGTGCCTTCGGTGCGGGAAGCGATGATCATCGCCAAGGACGTGTTCGCCGAAATGCGTGCCGAAGACGGCGACGATTAAGGTGTAGAGGAGCGCGTCGCGCTATGACATTGATATACAAGATTTGTACCGAAGAAGAATGGCGCGACGCCGAACGCCTCGGCCAGTTTATCGGCAGCGCCGTAGATAAGGCCGACGGCTTCATCCATTTTTCCGCCGCCGAACAGGTCGAAGAAACGGCCCGCAAACATTTCGCGGGACAGGTTGGTTTGGTGTTGGTCACGGTCGATTCCGAGAAACTGACGGGTGCGTTAAAGTGGGAAGAGTCACGCGGCGGTGCTTTGTTCCCGCACCTTTATGAATCGCTGGACGTTGGCCTCGTGGATACGGTTCGGCCTTTGCCCTTGGACAAGGATGGGACACATGTGATTTCCGGCTTGGTAACGTCCGCTTGAAAAACAGTCGATCGTAAAAATGGTTCACGCGGTTGACAGGAATTTGCCACCGCCGCACCCTTGGAATATGAAACGAAGCTAATCAAAATATCACACAGGAGGAATATAAAAATGGGCATGCTTGATGGTCGGGTGGCGATGGTAACCGGCGGTGGCCGTGGTGTCGGTATGGAGGTTGCGAAGATGTTCGCCGCCAACGGGGCCAAGGTTCTGGTCAACGATCCGGGTGTCGGCGGCGGCGGTGAAGGCGGCGAGCAAGGGCCGGCCGAAGAAGTGGCCAACGCGATCAAGGCGGCGGGCGGCGACGCTGCACCAAATTTCGGTTCCGTTGCCAGTTACGAGGATTGCCTCGGGATGGTGCAACAGGCGCGCGACGAGTTGGGCGGGCTTCATATCATCTTTAACCCGGCCGGTATTCTGCGCGACCGTATGTTCCACAAAATGTCGCCGGACGATTGGCAGGACGTTATCGACGTGCATCTGACCGGCCATTTCAATGTCAACCGGGCAGCGATCAATATGTTCCGTGAGCAAGAATATGGCCGCATTATCATGTGCAGCTCGACCTCGGGTCTGCTCGGCAATGTCGGCCAGGCGAACTATGGCGCAGCCAAGATGGGGATTGTTGGCCTATCGCGCATCGTTGCCATGGAAAGCCACAGCAAGAATGTGACCAGCAATGTGATCTGCCCCTCGGCGGATACCCGCATGACCCGCTCGGTGCCGACACCAAAGGACGCGGATGCAGCCAAGATGCGCGAAGAACGTCTGTCGCGCAGCCCGGCCGATGCGATCGCGCCGCTGATCACCTTCCTGGCCTCTGAAGGGGCGGGACATGTCACCGGTCAGATCTTCCATCAGCGCGGCGGTGAATTGTCGCTGTACGGGCAGCCAAGGCCGACCCGTATGGTTCATCATGACGGTGGTTGGACGCCGGAACTCATCGCCGAGAGCGCGATGCCGGCCTTGTCGCCGCAATTCGTCGACATCGCCAATTCCCGGGCCGTACATCCGGGACTGCCGATGAACTAAATGGCGTAGCGGGACCGGGTAATACTCCGGTCCCGGCGCTACCGTTACAAGGAGGACACCATGCCGACGCTATCGAACCAACGCATTGCTTATTTCAACGGTGAGTATGTTCCGGAAGATCAAGTCGCCGTGTCGTTCCGCGATCGCGGGTTCCGGCTTGGTGACGCGGCGTTCGACATGACACGGACCTTCAATGGCGCGCCATTCAAGCTCCGCGAGCATATCGATCGTTTCTACCGCTCGCTGAAATACCTGCAAATCGATCCCGGGCTCTCGCCCGATGAGATGATCGCGATCAGCGAGGAAGTCACGCAGCGGAACGAACATTTGCGTGGCGATGGCGACGATTACTGGATTGCTCAGCGTGTCACACGCGGTATCGATGGGGTCGACGCTTCGGAAATTGAGCATGAAGGCCCGACGGTGATCGTCGAGGCGACGCCGTTGCCATTCAAAAAGCGCGCGCGCATCTATCGCGACGGCATCAATCTCGCCGTCTCCTCGGTGCGCCGCACGGCGCCGGAATCTTTGTCGCCCCGTGCCAAGACGCATAATTATCTGAATCTGGTGATGGCCGACCTGGAGGCTAAGGCGGCTAATCCGGACAATTGGTCGATGCTGCTCGACGTCAATGGCAATCTTTGCGAGGCACAGGGCTCGAACATTTTCCTGGTCCGTGACGG
This sequence comes from Alphaproteobacteria bacterium, assembly GCA_021774385.1. GTDB lineage: Bacteria > Pseudomonadota > Alphaproteobacteria > UBA8366. The sequence goes on along the minus strand of JAJFJC010000161.1, from coordinate 1,159 downwards.
TGCGCTGGCGACGCCGCGTGAGCAGTTCGTTCTACCCGGAATCAGCCGCGCCATGACGATGGAACTGGCGGCGGACCTCGGAATTGCCTGCGAGGAGGTGGATCTCGACGTCTTCGACGCGATGAACGCCGACGAGATATTCTTGACCTCGACCAGCCTGTGCATCTGCGGTGTCCGTACAGTGAACGGGGCTACGATTGGTGACGGCCCGGTGCCGGGCCCGGTCACGCAACGCTTGATCGACACCTATGCGGAGTCGGTAGGTTGCGACTTCGTTGGCCAGTATCTGGCGCGGTTGGACGGGTAGCGGTGTAACGTTGTTTGAAGCAGAGGCGCCGCCCAAGTGTCCTGGGTCCGGAAAGAATTCCCGCTATCTTTTTTAATCCGCCGCTTCGGCTTGATCCATGACGGTGACCGCACCTTGATCGCGCAGCCCGTTGATTTCCGCGTCGCTATAGTCCAACTCTTGCAGAACCTCGCGGCTATGTTCGCCTAGATGCGGTACGTGAGAACGTGCTTCGCCGGCGCGCGCTGCCGGGTGACCAGGCAGAACCGGCACGGGAATACGGCCGATACCGCTTTGCTCGATCCACGAAACGGCATCGACTTCCTTCACATGGGCGTCTTCGAAATAATCGCCGTAATTGTTAACCGGCCCATTCAGAACGTCCGCTTCGTTCAAGGCGGTGTTCAACGCCTTGACCGTGTAGCCCTTAACCAGTTCGCGCAGCATCGGCATCAGTTCGGCTTCATGTTCGAACCGTGATTCGACAGTCGCGTAGCGCGGGTCTTCCGCCCATTCATCCTTGCCGATGAATTTGCACAATGCCGCAAAATGGGCGTCGCGCCGCCCATTGATGTTGATGAAACCATCCTTGGCCTTGAAAGTGCCAACCGGTACGCCGGGCGACTGGACTTCGGACCCTTCGAGTTCGTATTCGATCATCTTCGCCGCCTGGAAGGCGCCAACCGATTCCATCAGGCTGGTCGTGATGTGCTTGCCCTTGCCCTGCATGGCGCGGCGGTAGATCGCGGGTGCGACCGCCTGAAACGCATATAGTCCGGTGGACACATCAATGGCCAGCATGCCACCGCGCATGGGCATGCCATTCGATTCCTTGTTCACCGACATCAAACCGGAGAAGGCTTGCATGACGGA
>JAJFJC010000017.1 GCA_021774385.1 Alphaproteobacteria bacterium | reverse complement strand
AGGTCCTGTAACTCTGCTTCCAAGCCGCCGCTGGTGCCAAGGCCCATGATCGGCGGTAAGGGAAAGGCAAAGGCGTTTGCCCCGGGGATCGCGGCGAGTTTGCCGTTCAACCCGCGCAGTATTTCGTACCATTTGCGTCCTGGACCGGTCCGCGCCTCCCAGGGGTCGAGAATGGCGATAACCAGCGCGGCGTTCGATGCGGCGCCGGAGATGAGGCTGGCGCCGGAAACGGAAATAACATCCGCGACGCCGTTGGTGGCAAGCATCGTGTCGACGATACCGGACACGATTTCCTCGGTCCGTTTCAGCGATGCGCCATCCGGCAATTGCACGTCGGAGAACAACACGCCCTTATCCTCGATCGGAAGAAACCCCGTCGGGGCTTCGCGGAACATATAAAACGCGGCGGCGGCGAAGGCGGCGAAAAACAATGCGGTAAACGCTAGGCGACGAAGCATCAGGGCGACGACGCGGACATAACCGTTCCGGGTCGAATCGACCGCGGCCGAGAACCATTTGAGAGGTCCGCGCGGCACACCGGTCTTCGGCTTGAACAGGATAGCGGCCAGCGCCGGGGCCAGCGTCAGGGCATTGATCGAAGATATGACGACCGCGACGCAGATGGTAACCGAAAACTGCAGGTAGAGCTGACCCGTCACGCCGGGCATGAAGGCAACCGGGACGAACACCGCCAACAGCACGAGCGTGGTCGCGATGACCGGACCAGTGATTTCGCGCATCGCCTTGCGGGTCGCCTCCCGCGCGGGGAGATTTTCCTCATGCATGATCCGTTGCACGTTTTCGACGACCACGATGCTGTCATCGACGACGACGCCTATCGCCAGAATCAACGCGAACAGCGTGATTAGATTGATGGAAAACCCGAGCGCGAAAAGAACGGCGAACGTGCCGATGAGCGAGACCGGTATGGCAAGTGTCGGCACCAAGGTCGAGCGCCAGTCGGCGAGGAATAAAAAGGTGACCGCGACCACGAGAATGAAGGTCACCAGCATGGTCTCGGCAACTTCCTTGATGGATGCCCGTACCGCGCGTGTCGTGTCGTAAAGAATTTTGTATTCCACGCCGGGCGGGAAGCGGGTCGATAGACCCTTAAGCTCCGCATACACCGCATCGGCGACATCCAGCGCATTGGCGCCTGGGCTTTGATAGACGCCGATCGCCGTCGCCGGCTTATTGTTGAGCCGCGCCTGGGAGGTATAGTTTTGCGAGCCGAGCTCGATGCGCGCGATATCCCGGAGCCGAACGAAGGAGCCATCGCTATTGGCGCGAAGGACAATATTCCCGAACTCCTTGACCGTCACCAATCGCCCCTTGGCCTGAATAGTGAATTGGAATTGCGGTTCGCCCTCGAAGGGCGGCGCGCCGAGTTGCCCCGCCGTCGCCTGTATATTCTGGTTGCGGATGGCGTTGGCCACGTCGCTTGTCGTCAGTTGCAGCGCCGTCATCCGGGTTGGGTTCATCCACACCCGCATGCCATAGCTCAGAGGCCCGAACTGGGAAACGCTGCCGACCCCGTTGATGCGCGATAACGCGCCTTCGACGTGAATGGCGGCGTAGTTGCTGAGAAACAGGGCGTCGCGGCCGCCGCCGGGCGAGACAAGGTTGATAACCATCAGCATATTGCTGGATTGTTTCTTGGTAATCACCCCATCGCGGGTGACGTCCTCGGGCAGCTGGGAATTGGCGGTCGCAACCCGATTTTGCACGTTCACCGCCGCGATGTCGGGGTCGGTACCGACAGCGAAGGTGACGGTCAAGGCGTAGCCACCGTTGTCGCTGCTGGTTGAGGACATGTAGAGCATGTCGTCGACGCCGTTTACCTGTTCCTCGATGGGGGTGGCGACGGTGTCCCGGACCACGGCGCTATTGGCGCCGGGATAGGAGGCGGTGACTTGTACTTGCGGCGGCGTGATGTCGGGATATTCGGCGATGGGAATCGCACCAAGCGCGATCGCGCCGACCAGTGTGATGATGATCGAAATGACGAACGCGAACCGGGGCCGGTCGATGAATAAGGCGGAAATCAAGGGTCAGGAACCTTTGCCGGTGACCGGATTGACCGTCATATCCGGGCGGACTTTTTGCACGCCTTGCACGATAACGCGTTCCCCCGATGCCAGGCCGGTTTCCACGACCCAGTTCACGCCCGTCTGTGGGCCGAGCGTAATACGTTTTAGTGCCACCTTGTTATCGCGTTCGACGACCAGAACGAAATGCCCACGGCTGTCCTGCTGAACCGAGGACTGGGGCACGGTGAGTTTCGAAACCGTGACCTTTTCCCGTACCACGACGGTAACGAACTGGCCGGGAAGCAAAATGCGGCCGGGGTTGGGGAAGACGGCGCGTGCAATGACCGTGTCCGTACTCTGATCGACGCTTGGGGCAAGATAGTCGAAATCGCCGCCATGGGAATAAGGGCTGCCGTCGGTGAGGATCAACGATGGCGCGACGGGCGGATTGTCGAGGTCGATGCCGCGCTTCCGGGCGGCGATCAACTGCTTCTCGCTAATGGCGATGGTGACGTAAACCGGATCAACGCTGGTGACGGTCGCCAGAGGGTCACTTGTTGGTCCGACCAGGTTGCCGACGCTGTACCGGGCGCGGCTGATTTTCCCCGCAATCGGGCTGTGAATTTTCGTGTAACTTAAATCCAAAGCGGCCTGGCGCAGCGCGGCTTTTACCTTGAGGACGCTGGCCTTGGCACCATCGAGCGTGGCCCGGGAGGTATCCAATGATGCGGCGGAAACATTGCCGCGCTTTACCAGGCTCGACTTCCGCTTAAAGTCTGATTCGGCATTCCTTAAGGTCGCTTCCGCCACGGCCAAATCCGCTTCGCGTTCCTGGACGACGACCTTGTAGGTCTCACTCTCGATCACGAACAGGCGCGTGCCCTTCTTGATTTCCGCACCTTCCCGGAATTCGCGTTTTTCCAGGAAACCCTCGACACGCGCGCGTAAATCGACGGTCTCTATCGCCTCGACTCGGCCGACATGTTCGAACTGGGGCGTCACATCCCGTATCGCGGCCGGCGCGACGATCACGCTTGGCACTGTCTGGGCCACGCTATCCGCCGTCCAGCCCAGAAATGCCGAGACAAGGCATAAGGAAACCAACCAGGGCCTTCTGTTTGGCGTCGATTTAAGGGGCGTGTGGCACCGTTGCATCCAAGGCCTCCGAGTACATAAAATAGTTGCCGAAGAAATAAGGGTCTTAACCTATATTAATCACGTCGTATTCCTATCGGTCACGGTATATTTATAGGCAAGATCGCATTTTTTTATGGGCGACTATCTCTAGAGGATCGAACTGTCATGACCACACGTGTGCTTGTTCCCACCGGTGCCCTGGGCATCAGTTTCAGTGGCGAAGCCTTTGCGCGCGGCATCGCGGCAAAACCGGATATCATCTGTGTCGATGGCGGGTCGACGGATAGCGGGCCGTTCTATCTCGGGACGGGGACGTCGAAATATTCGCGCGCCGGCACCAAGGATGAGTGGCGGCAACTCATGATCGCGCGGGCCGAGGCCGGAGTACCGCTGGTCATCGGCACTTGCGGGACGTGCGGGTCGGATGAGAGCGTCGACTGGATGTATACGATTACCCAGGAATTGGCGGCGGAGCTCGGCCAAAAATTGAAGGTGGCGACGCTGTATTCGAGCCAGCCGGCCGACCGGGTCCAAACCGCCCTCGGGGAAAGCCGGATCGCACCCCTGACGCCGGCGCCCGACATGTCACCCGAGCTGCTGGAGCAATGCGAGAATATCGTTGCCCTGGCAGGTGCGGAGCAAATTGCCGCGGCGCTTGAAACCGGCGCGGATATCGTCCTCGCCGGGCGCGCGACGGATACCGCGATCGTGTCGGCCTTGCCGCTGATGCGCGGCGATCATGCCGGGGCGGCATGGCATGGCGCGAAGATCGCCGAATGCGGCGCGCTGTGCTCGACCGACCCGACGACAGGGGTCATTCTGCTTGATATCGACAAAGAGGGGTTCACCGTAGAGGCCATGGCCGACAGCGCCCATTGCACACCGCATTCCGTGTCGGCGCATATGTTGTACGAGAATTCCGACCCCTTCGTTCTTTACGAGCCGGGCGGCCATCTCGACGTCACGGAATCGCGTTATGAGGCGCTCGATGAGCGGCGCACGCGGGTCACCGGGTCGGAGTGGGTGCCCTCGAACCGTTATACGGTCAAGCTGGAAGGCGCGAAAATCGGCGGCTATCAAACGACGATCATGGCGATCCTTCGCGATGAGCGCTATGTCGCCCAGGCGCGGGAATGGGCCGACAAGCTGCATGGCTTCGTTAGCGGCCAGATCGAAAAACGCATGGGGCTGTCGGCCATGGAATATGATCTGGAATTCCGCCTGATCGGTATCGACGCCGCACTCGGGTCGTTGGAATCGAAACATTCGGCCCCGGCCGAGGTTGGGGTGCTCGGCATCATCACCGCCGAGGATGCGGAAACGGCCAGCGAGATCGGCAAGTTGATCAACCCCTATGTGCTGCATTATCCGCTGACCCGCGACGAGGAACTGCCGACCTTCGCCTTTCCCCATTCGCCGGCTCAATCGGAACGCGGCGCGCTGTACGAGTTCTGCCTGAACCATGTCATGGTGCTGGATGATCCGATGGAGGCGTTTCGTCTGACCGTGACCGAGGTCGGGCATGCCTAAGGTAGCCGATACGGTCTTCAAGGTTCGTTCCAAGAATGCCGGCCCGTTCTGGGTGACGATCGATGTGTTCTGTGGTGACGCGGCCGCCTACGCCACGATTGCCGAACGCCTGTCGAACGAGGACGTCGCGCGGCTGTTCCGGCAGCCGGTCGATGTCATCAAGCGCTTCGATATCCCGGATTTGAACGTCGTGAAGTTCAGCCTGCCGCGTCCCGTCGTCCAGGGCGACCGCTTTGACCGCGACATGCATGGCGCGCAATGGGCGGTCCTGCTGGCGGAGCATGAACTTGCGCGCAATACGCCGTAACGTCCTGCATCGCGTCACCGGCACATTGCGGTGACGGCGTACGATCATGTGATCGTCGGCGGCGGCATTCTTGGCGCTTCGATTGCCTATCATCTGGCCTGCGACGGTGCGGGGCGGATCCTTGTTCTGGAACGCAATGCGCTGGCCAGCGCGGCATCGAGCCGGGCGGCGGGGCTGATTCTGCAGGTCTCGACGAACGACACCAAGACGGCGTTGATCAAGCGGACCCGCCGGATCATCGATATCCTATCGGATGAACTGGGAGAGGATATCGGCTTCCATGCGGTCGGCAGCCTGCGCTTGGCCGCGTCGGAGGCGCGGATCGAGGATCTCGACGGCATGGCGGCGGAGGCGGAACGCCACGATATCCCATTTGAATGGATCGCTCCGGAGGAGGCGAGGGGCCGGGCGCCCTGGCTCGATATCGCCATGGTGCGGAAAGTCGGGTTTCTGCCGACCGACGGTTATGTCGATCCTTACCTGTTGAGCATGGCCTATGCGCGTGCCGCACGGGCGCGCGGCGTGACGCTGCGGCCGAATACCGCCGTGGCGGACATTCTGGTCGCCGATGGCAGGGTCGCCGGGGTAACAACCGCCGAGGGCCCAATTGCGTGCGAAAGCGTCATCGACGCCGCGGGCGCCTGGGCGACATTGCTCGCCGCACGCGCCGGCTATGCACTGCCAATGGCGCCGGTGCGCAGCCATTACTGGATCACCGAACCCGATTCCGCCTATGGCGGCGATCACCCCGTGGTCACGATGCCCGATGCTTCCGCTTACACGCGACCGGACGTAGGCGGCTTGCTGCTCGGGATCCAGGAGAAGAACTCCGCCACATTCGACGCCCGCGACCTGCCGGAGGACCCGAATGCGTTCTCGCCGACGGTGGGGGAGGAGCATTGGGACCGGCTGGCGGAAGCCTCCGATAATGTGGGACGCTTCTTCCCAGGTGTTCACGAGGCGCGGTTCGCGAATTACATCGCCGGCCTGTCCGCCTATACCCCCGATGGCAAGATCGTCCTCGGTCCGGTACCGGGTATCGACGGTTTCCTCGCCGCCGCCGGGTGCTGCGGCAGCGGCATCGCGCTTTCGGCGGGCATTGGCGCGGCCATCGCCGATTTGGCGCAGGGTAGGGAACCGCGTTACGACATCGCCGCCTTCCGCCCCGACCGTTTCGGCACGGTCGATCCCTTCAGCACGGATTTTCGCGACCGCTGCGCCGCGTCCCGGGCCACTAAATCGCGCCGGGTCCAGAGATTGTAATTTAACGGATTAAGGGAAACCTCTTCTAAAAAGGAGATATTTCGATGCACCGCGTCATTTCCGGTTTGTGGAGTAAACCGGTCGTGGTGCGATCACGCTCGCGACGCGAAAAAATAGCCATTAAGAGACATGGCCCCATGATGCCGCCACAGCCCCTACCTAAGGGCAGTGAGACATTTCTACTTTGCCCACCCTGAGACATCTCTAACTAGCTTTGACATTCCGCAATTTTGATGATGAATCGACATGGTCATTTTTTGGCGATTTGATCCTCAGTGGGCGGCAGCGGATTATTGTCCGCGAAATCGGGGGAACACCATCACTGCAAATTCACATTCCGGGCATATAGCCCTTTTTGAATTCTTTGCCGAACATACTGGATCCGAAAAAGTAACAGATCTGGCAAATTCTAAATAAATACCGATCGTATCTCCATGTCCGATAGCCATTTAAAAATTCTTTTGACGGCAGGTTGATTTTAAACGACTTGTTTTGAAAGGCCTCTCTATTTGTAAAGCGATAAATATCGCGTTGATCTGGCAAAATTACTAAACCCGGGTGAACCGATGTTATGCCAATAGTGCAATGAATTGTTTTCCCCCAAATTTCCGAATTTTCTTCAGAAGATATATACGCATATACTTCCGGAATGAACGATTTTGGGTTAGCGTCCGGTGAACCAGCCCTGCCGCCGATGACGTTGGGCTGTTACGCTCAGACTTGAGCGTAACGCCATGGCAGGAGTTCGTC
>JAJFJC010000160.1 GCA_021774385.1 Alphaproteobacteria bacterium | reverse complement strand
GGCCATCTTCGTCATTCGGGCCGGAAGGCCCGGGACCCGCCACCGCTTTGATCGCTTCCTGGACGGCCGCGAGCTCTTCCTTCATTTCTCTCTTCCGGGCTTGAAGCGCCGCGACATAACCTTCCAACTCGGTTACTGTATCCTTGGTATCGGCGATCGTCGCTTCCAGCACGGGAATTTGTGCCTCGATATCGACAAGCTGAGCGACAGCGGTTTCGGCTAAATCTTCTCGTCCACTATCCAGGGCGATTTGCGCCTTCTCGGATATTTCGCCGTGCTTGCTATTTTCCGCCGCCAAACGGCGCGTCGCCATATGTTGTTTGGACAGCGTTCGCCCGAGTTCCGCCCGGACATCTTCTATACCGCGGTCTATTTCGCGGACGGCCTCTTCCATGACCATTTCCGGCGCCATGTTTTCAACGGCATCGACCAGCATGTTCGCGGTTCCACTAATCATTCTACCTACGCGTGATGCAATATTTTCCGCCATGATATTTCCCTATTCTAAGTCGTAAGACATTTTAATAATATCGTTTAACTTTATTATCGCGGGCATTCGCTTTGTTATAATTGTAGGATCGTAACATGGGCTTTCGCCGGTTACACCCAAACGTAGTACCTGCTCAATCAACACAAATATACGGTCCGCGATTGCGGCTTCGAGGTTTGCCAACCTCTCCGCGGCGTCAGGCTCATCGGCATCCGGTACGTTGACCATTGAATAGGCAACGACGTCGGGTAACCAATGGGCAAAATTAAGCAACAACTCCGAATGCAGGCCTGCCGCCGTTTCCGTCTCTCGCAACCGATGCAACGACGGCGCAAGCAGTTCTTCAACAAAAGCGAGGCATTCCGCATAGTTCTCGCTACCCGCGCGGCGTTTACGCGCTTCGGAGATCACGGCCCGCAGCTTTTCGCTCAACGTCGTCGCACCAGGTGATTTGTAGGCCGCCAGAAACGCCGCTTCCTCGGGCGACAAACGAACGCTTAACGAAACCGATTTTCCGGGCATATCAAAACTACCTTCTAATTTCATAAGAGTTCGTTTGTTATACGTTGTATTACATATGTACCCAATTGAAATTATTTCAAGACCTCCTCGTAAAAATTCCAGTTTTTTTCGAATTGCCATTGCACTAGGGACGCCGCCGCCGCACGCTGCCCACATGGAGAAGCAATCGACGGGTTCAATTCAAAGGTTGCGCGCGAAATGAAACCGCAGTGGCAAGCCGGCATCGATGTCGGAGGAACATTCACGGACATCGTCGCAATCAATCCCACAACCCGCGAATTCCGTACGGCGAAGGTGCAAAGCCGCGCTACCGACCCGCGGGCGGGCCTGGTGGCTGCCCTCGCTGCGGTCGATTTGGAGTGGGAAAATGTCGCCGACCTCATCCACGGCACGACACTAGTCACCAATGCGATTGTCGAGGGACATCTTGGGACCGTGGCTCTGATCACGACACAAGGGTTTAGCGACACACTTGCGATCGGTAGACAGAACCGGCGCCATCTCTATCGGCTTGATTTGCCCCCCAAAGCGACGCCGCAAGTTCCCGCCGAACGACGGATTGAGCTGCTCGAACGGCTCAACGCCGATGGCGGCGTGTTGATCGCCATGGACGACGCGGATTTGAAGAACGCGGTGGACCGGGCGGTTGCGACCGGCGCGGAAGCGATCGCGGTATCTTTACTGCACGCTTATGCAAACCCGGCACATGAAGCTCGGGTGGGCGCGGCTCTGAATCAGTTCGAGATTCCCGTTGCGTTGTCGCATCAAGTCAATCCCGAGGCCCGAGAGTATGAAAGAACGGCAACCACCGTGCTTAGCGCCAGTGTCATGCCGCTTGCCGCGCGCTATCTCGAAGAACTCGACAAAGCGTCACCGGAAGAAAGCCAACTTCACCTGTTTCACTCAACCGGCGGCATGGCATCACCGGCTGCATTGCGTGAACTGCCCTTGGGCCTCGCCCTTTCCGGCCCCGCGGCCGGTGTCGCGGCGGCGTGCAAGATTTCGACCGAGCTCGGGATTGACCATGCGATCAGTCTCGACATGGGCGGCACGACGACCGATGTCTGCCTGATTGTCGATGGCCACGCGGAAATTTCCACAAATCGAAGTCTCGGCGACCATCCGTTGCGACAGCCAATGGTCGCAATTGAGTCGATCGGCGCCGGTGGAGGCTCGATTGCGCGGTTGAATCTAGGCGCTGTCGAAGTTGGGCCTGACAGCGCCGGCGCCGTTCCTGGTCCAGCCTGCTACGGTCAAGGCGGCACGGCACCGACGGTAACGGATGCGAACCTGTTACTCGGCTACCTCGACGCGGAACGAACGTTGGGCGAAAACATACGATTGGATACCGATGCGGCTCGGAGCGCCCTTGCACCACTTGCAGAAGCGGCGAGCGTAACCGTGACCGAAGCCGCTTTCGGCATTCTCCGGGTCGCCAATGCCACGATGGTGCGTGCTTTGAGCCGGGTCACGGTCGAGCGTGGCGTCGACGGCCGCGATTGCGACCTGCTTGCCTTTGGCGGTGCGGGCCCGATGCATGCCGTCGAACTGGCGCGCGCTTTCGGTATTAAACGTGTGATCGTACCCGCCGCGTCCAGCGTTTTTTCCGCCGTCGGCTGCGTCGGTGCGGAAATGCAATATGCGCAACAGCAAACCCTACGCATGGCGAGCGCCAACTGGGATCAGCGGCGTATCACGGAAATTCAAACACGGCTCGTCGAAAGTCTTGCCGCACCGTTATACGCCGCCGGATATCACACAGATTCCATCGAAATCACCTATGATGCCAGTATCCGCTATATCTGCCACAGCTATGCAACCGAAATCGCCACACCGGCACTAAACGCGCCGGACGCCTTGGGCCGCCAATTTCAGGAAACACACGAGCGATTATACGGGTTCGCCACTGACGAACCATGGGAGCTATACGCGCTACGATGCACGGTATCGGTACCAAGCGAGGACGAACCGGTCGGCCACAACATAAATTTGGTTCCCGGCGGCCCTCGAAAAACCGCACCGTGCTGGTTCGGCGCTAGCGCGGCAATCGATACGCCACGCTACGACCGTGCCGCCATCGCACCCGATCAACCGATCGCGGGGCCTGCCATTGTCGAGGATGCCTGGTCGACCATTGTCGTCCCACCTGGTGCCTCGGCAACGTCAGACCAGTCGGGCCATTTGCACATCGATGTGGGAGACACGGCATGACAGTGTCCATCGATCCCTTCACGCTGGAGGTCATCCGTAATGCGTTGACGGCCATCGCCGAGGAAATGTCGCTGGTCGTTATGCGCTCGGCCCGATCGCCGCTTTTGCGTGAAGCCGGCGATCTGTCTTCCGCCTTAACCGACGCTTCCGGTGAGATGATCGCACAAGGGCGAGACATCCCGATGCATCTCGGTGTCATGTGTTTCACGGTAAAGGAGTTCTTGAAACGGGTTCCCGCGGGCAAAATGGCCCCTGGTGACGTTTGGTTTCTGAATTTACCAGAGGTCGGCGGCAATCATCTGCCGGACGTCAAGGCGATCCGGCCGATTTTTATCGAGGGTACCTTGCAAGCCTTCGCCGTCAGCCTCGCACATTGGGCCGATATCGGTGGCGCCGTTCCCGGTAGCTACGTCGCTTCCGCGACCGATGCCTGGCAGGAAGGATTGCGCATTCCGCCAGTTCGTCTGTTTAGCGCTAACGGTCCCGACCGGGAGAAACTCGACTTCGTCTTGGCCAATGTGCGCGGCGCACCGGAACGCGAAGGCGATATTCTGGCGCAGATGGCCGCGACGCGATCCGCCGACCTGCGTCTGCAAGAACTGTATGCGCGACATGGCAAGGAAACGGTCAATCAAACGATCGTCGCGCTGCACGACAGAGCGGAAACGCAAATGCGAGCCGCGATCGCGGACCTACCTGCCGGCGAGTATCGCGGCGAGGACTGGCTCGACGATGACGGTGTCGAAGACCGTCGCATTGCCGTGCGCGTCCGTATCGTACTGGAGAAAGACAAGGCGCTATTCGATTTTTCCGAATCCGACGATGCGGCTCGCGGGCCCATCAACTCGACGCCCTTCATCGCTTCCGCCGCCGCGTTTTACGCGATGAAAGTACTCACCGGACCGGAGATACAGCCGAACGGCGGCTGCTATCGGCCGCTTTCGGTCATTACGCGGCCGGGATCGATTCTTGAACCGAGTGTCGATTTACCGGTGGTCGGCGGCAATCACGAGACATCCCAGCGCGTCGCCGACGCGATTTTCCGGGCGCTGGAACCGGCTATCCCGGAAAGAATTAGCGCCGGTGGCGCGACGACATCCGGTTTGCTTTTATTCGGCGGCAAGCGCGCGGACGGCGTCTGGACAACACTCTACGAAACCCATGGCGGCGGCGAAGGTGCGCGCGTAGACCGTGATGGCGCACCGGTCATCCGTGTGCACCTCTCCAATGTCATGAACACGCCAGCCGAGATTATCGAGGCCGAATACCCTATCCGCATCGAAACACAAAGGCTGAGAGAAGGGTCTGGCGGAAATGGCGCGCATTGCGGTGGCGAAGGACTGCATCGCGAGTATCATGTTTTAGCGGACGAGATGTCATTGACGACGATGTTCGAACGGCGGATCATTCCGCCTTATGGATTACAAGGCGGTGCCGATGGTGCCCCCTTCCGGGTCGATTTGATATCAGCGGATGGGACGCGCCGCGAACTGCCCGGCAAGACCAATGTACGATTGGGCCGCGGCGATATCGTCGTTATGGAAAGCAGCGGCGGTGGCGGTTACGGCGCACCGGCCGGCGACAAAGTTTAACTGGGGGAGCGACTATGAGACTCGAAAATAAAATCGCCATCATTACGGGTGCGGCGAAAGGCATGGGCAGCGCGATAACCCGGACCCTGGGACGAGAAGGCGCGGATATGATGCTAGCCGCCCGCGACGTAGCGCCTCTGGAAGAAATTGCCCAGGAAGTGCGCGCCATGGGCCGCCGTGTCGAAATCATTTCCGCCGATGTGACGGACCCCAAACAGGTCGAAGCAATGGTCGAGAAAACCAAGCAGGCCTTCGGTGGGCGCATCGATATTCTCGTCAATGTCGCCGGCACGACAGGGCCTATCGAGACGCCGGTTCAGGATATCGACCCGGACGACTTTATGGAGGTTCTCGACATCAATGTGCGCGGTACATTCCTGCCGATCAAATACGCCCTGCCGGTCATGATCGCACAAAAATATGGCAAGATCGTCAATATCGGCGGATCATCCGGTTTGCGCGGCTACAAATACCGCACCGCCTATAGCTCCTCTAAATGGGCACTGCGCGGCCTGACCCGTACGATCGCGCTCGAAGCGGGGCCGCATAATGTCAACGTCAACATCGTCATGCCAGGAATCGTGCACACCCCACGAATGGATAAGTTGTGCGAGGAAAAGGCCAAGGTGCGGGGTTGGACTTTCGAGCAGGTCTATCAAGAATATGTCCAGGAGATGTGCTTGGGCCGGGTGACCGAACCGGAAGACGTCGCCGACGCCGTGCTGTATTGCGCGAGCGACGAAAGTAAAAACATGACGGGACAAAAGATTTCCGTCGATGGCGGCTGGGACGTTTAAGAGTAAACGGGGGAAAGCGCGATGCTGCGCGAATTTGAACTGGATCTGCCGGGCGACCTTCAGGAAACCCTGACACGATTGCCGGGAGGGACACCGCTCGCTGGTGGTACGAACTTGCTAGTCGATCTGCGGGCCCGGCGGGAAGAGGCGAAAAGGCTTGTTTGGCTCGGCAATATCGAAGCGTTCCGCGATATCAAGATCGATAAGGCCCATGTCGCAATTGGGGGCGGCACGACAGTCGGTGACATTCTTCGCAATTCCGCGATGATCGACGCGGCCCCTTCGCTTGTCGGTGCGGCGCGGGTATTCGGCGGCCAGATGGTCCGCAACCAGGCAACGGTTGCGGGAAATGTCTGTTCGGGTTCCCCCGCGGCGGACACAGTGCCACCATTGCTTTCACTCGATGCGGAAATTTGCCTCGCCAGTTCGACAGGGGTTCGCAGTGTTCCGATTGATAGTTTCTACAGCGGGTTCAAGAAGAACCAGCGCAAGCAAGATGAGTTGATCACGGGCCTTTCCTGGTCGGTTCCCGGACCGAGTACCGCCAATCTATTTTACAAGCTCGCCCGCCGAAAAGGTGATGCCATAACGGTCGTCGGTGTTGCCGTCACGGTAACACGCGATGGCGACCGTTGCAGCGACGCCCGGATCGCACTTGGCGCCGTCGCCCCGACGGTGTTCCGCGCCAAGGATGCGGAAGCGATGCTCACCGATCAACCGCTCACCGAAGAATTGATTGATGAAGCGGCACGCGCGGCAATGGCGCAATCCAACCCAATCGATGACATACGGGCTTCAGCCGACTATCGACGACACACCGTTCATATGTTGACACGACGGTTAATCGGCCAGGCTTGGCGTTCGCTTGCCGGAAAGGAAGCCGACAAATGAGTCTCGAAAAAGCAATCTCGGTCGAAATCAATGGCATTGACCGAGAACTGACCGCGCCCGCGAACGAAACGCTCCTCGACTGTCTGCGGCGGCATGGACATTTCGAGGTTAAAAGCGGTTGCGAGAAGGGCGACTGCGGTGCTTGCGCGGTTCAAATCGACGGCGAGCCCGTGGATAGCTGTCTAACCTTGGCCTGGACCGTGGAAGGCCGGTCGGTCACAACGCTGGAAGGCCTAAACGATGCCGAAAACCCGCATCCACTCATCGCGGCGTTTCTCGAACACGGTTCGGTGCAATGCGGTTATTGCACACCAGGCATTATGATCGCGGCGGAAGCGATGCTACGTGAAAAACCAGACCCAACCAATGAGGATATCGCGATCGCCTTGAGTGGCAATCTCTGCCGTTGTACCGGCTATACGAAAATCTTCACCGCCGTTAAGCAGGCGGCCGGCGTCCTTCGGCAAGGAGGTGGCGATGACTGATCAAACAACCGCGCGGCACACGGAAGCCAATGTCGTTCTGCGGCAAGTCGGCAAGCCACTGGAACGGACCGACGCCGAAGGCAAGGCAACAGGGCGCACCCGCTATGCCGGCGATTACACCATGCCAGGCATGTTGCATGCCAAGGTCCTGCGCAGCGATATCGCCAGCGGGAAATTGAAACGGCTTGACGCCTCCAAGGCTCGCGCCCTACCCGGTGTCACCGCCATTTTGACGGCCGAAGATCTCCCGGACCGCCTCGCGGCAACCGACATGCCGGGACAGACCGGCCAAAAGCGCGCGGCAACAGACCGTCAAATTCTGGTCCGTGAAATCATTCGTCATCATGGCGAGCCCTTGGCCTTGATCGCGGCGGAAACACCCGCGATCGCCGATAAAGCGCACGATCTTATCGAGTATGAGATAGAGCCCTTGCCTGGAGTCTACGAAACCAGCGCAGCGCTCCAAGCTGGCGCGCCTGTCGTCACAGAGCCAGACAATATCGTCGGCGAGCACAAAATTCGGAAAGGCGATACCGAGAAGGGCTTCGCCGAAGCCGACCACATCATCGAGAACACGTTCCATACGCAGTTCATCGAACATGCATTTCTCGAACCCGAAGTCGGACTCGCCTGGGTCGATGAGAACGGTGTCATCAACATCCGCATGTCGACGCAGGTCATCGAGCATTTCCGTTTCATCGCCGATGCGATGGGCGTCCCACACAACAAGGTGCGCATTCTGGGGGCGATGGTTGGTGGTGGTTTCGGCGGCAAGGAAGATATCACGGTCGAGCTTTATCTCGCCCTTCTGGCGCAGGCGACCCGTCGTCCGGTTCGTCTCGCCTATACACGCGAAGACTCCTTTGTCGGCCACGGCAAACGCCATCCGTTTGATATTACCCACAAGACAGGGGTTACAAAGGACGGCAAGATTACCGCGCTTGAAGTCACGATCCGAGCCGACTCCGGGGCCTATGTGTTTCTGAGCCCCTATGTGTTGCTGTATTGCGCGGTTGCCGCGCCAGGACCCTATCGAATTGATAACGTCAAGATCGACTCCAAGGCCATCGCGACCAATAACATGTATACCAGCGCCTTTCGCGGTTTCGGGGCCGCGCAAGCCTGTGTCGCCTATGAAGCACAGATGGATGAAATCGCGAAGGCGATTAGCATCGACCGGTTCGAATTGCGGCGCCATAATTTCATGCGCACGGGTGACAAAACAGCAACCGGACAAACCGTCGAAAGTGCGATCTGGAGCGACAAATGCATGACGCAAGCGCTCGCCGCGCTAGGGGAGCCAACGAACGCCGAAGGGCCAGTTAAGGTTGGCCGCGGCGTCGCGACCTATCAACAAAGCTATGGCCGCATCACCTGGTTTCACGATACGGCTGAAGCCTGGGTCGGGATCGAAGTCGACGGCACGGTCATCGTCCGTTCCGGCGTTACCGATATCGGCGCCGGACAGGCGTCGGCTCTGGGACAGATCGCGGCGGAACTACTCGGTGTCGGGCTCGATGATGTCGTTGTCTACAATAGCGACTCGGCGGTAACGCCGCTCGCGGGAACGACGACCGCGACACGGGCGCTTTATATGACCGGCCGAGCGGCGCACAAAGCGAGCGAGATACTGCGCGGGCGTCTCGTCGAATTCGCCGCATCGGAACTCGGCGTGCGGCCGGAGGATGTGGACCTGGCGAATGGACAAGCTTTCGTCATCGACAACCCAGAAAGTGCCATGTCCCTGAAAGATCTCGCGGCCCGAGGGGCTTCGGAAGGCCTTCAGCGTTCTGAATTGGCCATGTTCCGGGCCCCCTTCACCGACCCGATCGACGAGGAAACCGGACAGGGGCCTGTCTTCCCCGACTTCACTTACGGATGCCATGCCGTCGAGGTCGCCGTGGACACCGAAACCGGCGAAGTCACCGTACTGAAAAGTGTCGGCGCACACGACATCGGCCAAGCGATCAACCCGCAAGCCGTCGAAGGGCAGATCGAAGGCGGCGCGCTGATGGGTCAAGGTTATGCCTTGAGCGAGGAATTGATCTATCAGGAAGGCAAGCTGGTCAGTCCGAGTTTCAGCGAGTATTTGATCCCGACTTCCATGGATATGCCGGAAATCAAGTCCATCATCCTGGAATCACGAAGCGGGCTCGGTCCCTTTGGCGCCAAAGGCATCGGGGAGCCGAGCTTAACACCCGTTGCGCCCGCGATCGCCAACGCTATAGCCGACGCCATCGGAACCCGTGTCTTCGACTTGCCCATCACGCCGGAAAAAATTGTCCGGGCACTGCGGGAGGCGGATGAAAACGCTTAGTGCGATGCGGTCAACGTAAAGAAAACCGTGCAACCTTCATTCGGTTCGCTTTCGATCCAGATTTTACCATTGTTTTTGGCGATCAACTCCGCGCAGAGCGGCAAGCCAAGCCCGCTTCCTAGCTCGTCACTGGTGCCTTTTGTCGAGGTTTTTTGATCGATTTCAAAAACACGTTCACGTATCTCATCGGGAATTCCAACACCCGTATCTCGAACCAAAACTTGCACTTCATTCCCTTCGCTTTTCGCGGATAGGACGACCTGCCCTTCACTTGCGGTGAACTTAAGCCCATTATTCACCAAATTCCGGATTACCGTTACGACCATGTCGCGGTTCGCCCAAGCTTGGCAATTCGCGATATTGCTGACCAGCGTTATGTTTTTCTCCTCCGCCGTCGCGTGGAAAAGATCAATGCATTCCTTGGCCAGCTCGCCAATATCGATCGTTTCCGGCTCGGATTCCGTGCCCGACATTTGTACGCTGGACCATTCCAGAAGATTTTCGACCAATTCAAAGACCCGCTCGGCGGCGGCATTTACGCGTCCTGCCTGCGCTACGAGTTGCTCCTTGCTCAACTTATCGGCCAAATGGTGCATCGATTTCGTCATCCCAAGAAGCGTACTGAACGGGCTGCGAAGGTCATGTGCAACAATCGAGAAAAACGTATTCTTAATCGCTATTTCCTTTTTTAGCTCTCCTTCGATGCGGTTCCGCGAACTTATCTCGCCGGCGAGTCTTCTATTCCAAACAATTATAAAAATCAGAACGACGCAGGAAACCCCAACAACAAAACCAACCAGCTGAATGATAAAAACCCAATCCGTTTGCGTGTGTATCCTGGCGTTCGTCCATGTTTGGGTAATCGATCTCTTTTGCAAATTGGTCAGATTACCGATCGCCCGGTTCATGATCTCAAGCAGCTCGGGCAGTTCCTTGCGCACACCGAACGACAAACCGACGGTATATGGTGTCGGCGCAACAATGCGCAAATCGTCGATATCAACGAACCGCCTGGCATAGTTTATCGTCGGTACGGTTTCTATATAGGCGTCGACTTTCCGCTCCTTCAAGGCGGTCAATGCTTCGTCGGCTCTATCGAAAGCCACGATATTCATCCCCAAATGCAGGTTGTCCAGTAATTCGGAGATCGCGTGACCATTGATCACCGCAACTTGCTGCAGCCGGAGAGCCTGCAGGGTCGCTACTGGCGTCGAATCCTTATGCATTAGGATTACAAAGGGAAAGCTGAGAAAATTTTCGGTAAATGCCAAATTCGCCAAGGAAGCATCCGATTTGACCACGGTTGCGACCAAATCAAAATCTCGCGTTTGTGAGTCAGTAAATGAGCCCGAGCCAAACCGTCCCGCCATGGGGCGTACGTCAATGGGAATCATTCTATTGATTAGGTTGAGAACGTCCGCGGCCATGCCGACATACCGGCCATCCTTGTCCGTGAAATCGAATGGTACCCAGCCTGATTCATAGATAAGCCGAATTGGGCTGTGCGCCTCAAGCCATGATTTTTGCTTATCCGTAAGCAATTTGTCGGGATCTATCGGTGCCGGATCAACCCATTCATGCAGGATTGCCTGCCGTTCGGCACGCTTGATACTCATGAGCCCTTTTTGAATAATATCGCGCAAGATTGGTAAATCCTTGCGTACGCCGACCGCATTTACCGACCGGCTTTCACGGAATGTTCCGAGCTCTTCGATATTCGAAATTAAATTCGTTTCGATCTCGTACAGCGCCACCGCCCGATTACCGATATAGGCGTCAACCTCACCGCGCGAGACCGCGTAAATCACATCCAAAGTTGATGCATATTCACGAACGTGAATGCCGGGATATTTCTTTTTAAGTAGCTTTACGAGGAAAAAGCCCTTTTCCAAACCTATAGTCCGGCCCCTCAAACCCTCACTTCGAGCCAAAGACACATCGTCGGGGCGCCCGAAAATCGCATGCGCGATAGAAAGATAAGGATCGGTGAAGTTGAAGTGATCTTTTCTTTCGCGCGTTGGCGTAATACCCATCAAGGCATCAACCTTCGCTTCCTTAACGCTCTCATAGATCTCCGCCCAATTTCCAGGAACGATCTCTATTTCCAAGGGTAGTCGAGAGCGAAGCGCTTCAATGTACCCCGGACCAATCCCTCGTGGCCGCCCATTTGCGTCGACAAAATCCATGGGTGGCCATCGGTTGTTTATCCCAACACGGATCTTTTGATTGCGCGTCAGCCATTCAATTTCACTATTGGTAAATTTTAAAGGAGCAACCGCATTTAGGTCCGAGGTAACCGAAATCCACTTGCCAAAGATTTGTGCTTTCTTCGTTTCGGGTATCGCATTCAAAGCCTTGTCTAGAATTGACGCTAGAATCGTCCAGTCCTTGCGGATGGCAAATCGCTGTCCATTGGTCGAGGCTTCATATTTCGCGGCAACCTTAAGATTCGACAATCCATGTTTACTAGCAAAATAGGCATTTACGCCTAAGACACCGACATAGGCGTCCGCTCCCCCCGCCGCGACCGCGGACAAGCCTTCCAAAGGAGATCCAACCATGTAGGCGTTGATCCCCGTGACTTCGCTAACAACACGTTGCGAGCTGGAATAACCTTGCACCAGAGCAACTTTCTTACCGCTTAGGTCTGCTGCATCGCGGAAACGTATGTCGTCCTTTCGCGTCATGATGACCAGCGGTGTCGGTAGATAAATATCCGTAAAATTCAGGAATGCCGTTCGCTCCGGGGTTTTAACCGCCGTCGCGATCACGTCGAGCGTCTCATCCTTTACACCTTGTACGATTTGCGGCCATGTCAGATCAGGAATCGGCGCAAGAACAACGCCCAAACTTCGTTCGATTAGCTTTATGAAATCCGGAGAAATACCAACAAGGTCGCCATTCCGGTCCTTCAAACTATAAGGCGCATAATTTGGATCGATACCAATGCGGATCACCGGATGGTGTTTTAGCCAGGCAACTTCCGCCGCGGTCAGACGGGGTTTGGTGGCAAATACCGTATTCTCATTCGCTTCGAAATGCTGAGCGGCTTTCGCAAAATCAGCGTTTCCTGCCAGTAAAAATGTTGGGATTGCGATTAAGCACACGACAAGTGCGTATTGCAGGCACACCGCTGGTAGTTTTGAATGAATTCGTATGGATTGGTAACGAGGCAGGAACCGAGGGCTAAATCTTTTCAATCGGCTAACTTCCAAAATTCGATAAACTTCCCGAACAAACATGAACTTTATCAATTTTATTATTCATTCCCGTTAACTTTATAATCCTATCGAAAAACCCTCAATAACGGCATAAATTAATTTGTCACAATCGCAATAGTGGCTTTAATGAGATCCATGAATACGGTTTAGCTTGTCGTTCTTGGTAATTTTCCACTGCTTAATATGGGCTTCAATTAAAAGAAACCGTCTTCTGATTCTGTGTACCCACCCAGCTCGTACCAAGCAAAGATCTAATGTTCACGAATATTTTTCGATTAAGCCTCGCGCTTTCGCCGCTGCTGCATCCGGGATGGTGTGCCGCGGCGGGAAATCACCGCCAGGTTTCGTTGCGTCGATGATCATTTTAGCGGTGAGACCGTCATGGTTCGACGGGTCGAGTATCGCACCCATGCAGTTCTTCAAGATATCAACATCGGTATCCGCCTGCATACGGGTGCAAATCGCCCACATCACATCCTGATCGCTGGCGATGTCGACATCGCTGTCAACAACCACCGCTAGCTTCAGGCTAAGATCCTCGCCGAGCGCCGTAGCCGCGGCGTTTTTCGCCTGGCCCGGCGCGGGATTGTACATGGCAATATAAACATGCATGCGGCAGGTGCCGGATTTCGGCATCGCGACAGCGGTGACGTTGGGATAGTTTTGCCGCAGAACCTTCAGCAACCGCGCTTCCATCGGCACTGCGAGCAAACCGGTATGCTCGTCGGAGATTCCCGAAACGATGTCCTGATAGATCGCATCCTTGCGATGCAAGATCGCGGAGACCTCGATGACATGTTGGGTAGAGCGGGCCGAGGCATACCCCGTGAATTCCGCGAACGGGCCTTCCTCCGCCTGTTCGCCGGGCACGATATGACCCTCGATTACGAACTCGGCATAGGCCGGCGCCTCAACAGGCACGGTTACCCCTTCGACCAATTCCAAGGCCTGGCCCATGAAGCCGCCGGCAACCGCATATTCGTCGGCATCAATGGCGCCCTTCCACAACCCGCTGCCGAAGGCGAAGCGTGGATGCCCGCCGATGACAATGGAAACCGGAATCGGTTCATCGCGTTCCGCCGCGCGCTGCGCGTAATTCCACAAATGCCGGCGGCTGTGCAGGCTGGTGCCGAAGCGGGTCTTGCCCATGACTTGAAGGCGATGATAACTGGCGTTGCGAACACCAGTGTCTGGGTCCTTCGCGACGACGATGCCGTTGGTGACATAGCGACCGCCGTCCTCCGCAAAGTGGTTCAGGATCGGCAAATAGTCGAGATCGACCGCGTCACCAGTCAACACAACGTCAAGAACTGGTCCCGTATCGCGGATCACGGGTTCGATCACTTCTTCACCCAGCCCGGCCCAAGTCTCGATCAGTTTGTCCTCACCGACGCCAAGCGCCTGGGCGTAGCGGCGCCGGTCGCCAAACAAATTCGTAACGACGGGAAACGGCGAATTGCCGACCTTCTCGAACCAAAGAACCGGTGCGCGGCCGAGCTGCTCCAATTCCATCGCAACCGCCGTGACATCGAAATCAATGCCGACAGGTTCGGGAATTCGCATGATGCTGCTCGGTTCAGCTTCTTCCAAATCCTCAAGGAAACTACGGAGGTCGAGAACTTTTTCATTTGGCCGCACGGCAAACTCCTTCGTCGGATACCTACAGTTCGCCTGACTCACCGGTTTCGGCTTTTCGAATACGATGGTTGACGATGAATCTAAGAAACGGATCCGGTGGCAGCAGCGCTGCCTTCGGTAGGGCGAGCATATCCTGAAGCAGCGGACTATCGATGCCACAAAGCTGATCGGCGAGCAGCTTCCCGGCGATCGCGCCGCGCGTCAGTGGCGCGGCGTCCGTCGTCATCACGGCATGGAGACCCGGCGCCATCTCGCCAAAAACCACGCCGCCATTGCGCGTAAAGCCCAGAGTCCCGCCCCACGTTCCATCGAGCTCGATATCCGCCAAATCGGGCCAGCGCCGTCTGATACCTTCACGATGGTTGACCACCGCACCTTCTAACTGCCCCCCGTCGAATTGCTTCGCGCGGCCATAGATGAGCGTGTTCCGCATCAGAATTCGGCGATCGCGGGTCAGGCGCACGGTGCTGCCATTCGGACTTGCCGGTAGCAGTCCGAACTCGCCACCGCCGCCGACCTGTGCCAACTCCTCTTCCTTCAGCGGCCGTGTCAGGCTCGCAAACAGGGAAACCGGCACGACACGGCCCCGCGCAACGCCCAGCTCCTCGGCAAAGACATGATTGGCCAACACGACTTGGCGCGCGGAAATTTCACCATCGGGACAAACCAGACGAAAGCCGCCGCCCGAATGGATTTCCGCAACCGGGCTGTCCTCATACAAGGCGACATTTTCAGGCAAGCTTGCACCAAGCCCTCGCATCAGGGCCGCCGGCTGCACCAAGGCCGTCCCATCGGCGCGAATGCCACGCGAGTAAAACCGCGTACCGGTCACCGCCTCCATGCCGTCCCGGTCGACTAGAGAGTAAGCCGTTCCAATGCCTTCCAGACCGTGCGCCAAATGTTCCAGATGCGTTTCCCCAGGCGCACCGGACGCCACGTAGATTCGGCCCCAATCGCTCCAGTCGCACTGTACCTGATGCCGCATGACGATATCTCGAATATGTTCGACCCCGGCGGCACAGAGCCGATCGTTACGCCGGCCAAGCGCCATATCCTTTTCGCCACCGTGGCTATGCCCCTTGAGCAAAAACCCCGCATTACGGCCCGATGTGCCATAGCCAACCCGTTCGGCATCGACCAATGCGACGGAGTCGGCGGGGCGCAATTCGCCGAGTTGGCGGGCAACGGTCAATCCGCAGATACCCGCACCGATTACGGCCCAATCCGTGGAAATCGTGCCCGCGACGTGCTGCGCCGGCGGAGGCGCCGGCAGTGTTTCGTACCAGCCGTTCTTCGCGCCGTCGCTCGGCAGTTTTCGCGCCTTACGGACCGCAGCCATTCTCATTCACCCGCCGGTAAAGGCAATTCCCTGACATTATCCACGACCTCGGCCTCCGTATCGATGACATCCGCCATATCGGTATCAACGACCTGATAAGTCGGGAGAGCCTTTGGGAGGCCTTTCATCGGTGACTCGATACCTTGTTCGATCAGTTTCCGCGCTCTTGGTAGTACACGCGAGTTAATCGAACCGGAGAGTTTCACATAGGAATTCGCCGCTGTCCGCAGGCCGCGCCCCACACTACCAGCGTGATTCAGCATGACCGTCAGACTTTCGATCAAGCCGTGAACCGATTCGACTATCTTGTCGCGATTGTCCGCTTGCCGGCCAATATTCACATGCATTCCGGCAATGCCCACCGCCGTCCATAATCCGGTCGGCCCTACCACGAAGATACCGTGCCTTGAGGCTTTCTGTTGGAAGTCGGGATCGGCGTTTCTGACCTTCTCGACGGCGGCGTCATTCGGCAGCCACATAATGCTCACCAGTTGGCGAACCTCTTCGCCGCGCCCAGCTGCCTTATAATCGGCCTGGACGGCCGCACGATAATTCTTCCCCGCCAGATCCCTGAGATGTTGGTTCATCGTCTCGGCAAGCTTGGCGTAGATCGCATCTTCCGCCGCCTCGTCTCCGGCCTGCGCCAACTCCAGTAAATATTTGGACGCCTTGCTGTCGATCACCAAAACCGACTCACCCGGCATGAAGACGATTGCATCGGGGCGCAACCGGCTACCGCCTTCGGCCCCGAACGTACGTTGCAGCACGAAATCGGTACCGACATTAAGTCCAAAGGATTTTAACGTATTCTCCAGTATGGTTTCAGCGGCGAAGCCTGCTCCGGCCGGATTTGACAACGCGCGCTCGATGGTATCGACCGCATCCTTGTTCATCGACACTTGGTCATTCAACGACGAAACGGATTTCGATAGCACGTCGAACTGCGTTAAAAGCTTTCCACTGGCTTCTTTAACTCGTTTTTCGCCATCTTCCTTCGCCGCCTTGGCCTCCCGCTTATGGTCCTCAAGAAGCTTATTCGACAGGTCGGTCGCGGTGGACAACATCGCGGACCGGGCGGCTGCCATGGCCTCATCCTTGGTTTTTGTCCAATCCGCCATGCGGGCGCGCATTGTTTCGATTTCCTGCTGCGCCAGCGCCGTGCTTTTCTCGGCCTCCCGGCGCGCCTCTTTCGCCGTTTCCAACGCCGCCGCCAAATCGGCGCGCAATTCGTTGCTTTCAACAAGTTGTGCCCCGATGGCGCCAATACGCGTTTCCGCTTCCGTTGCGCGCAGTCCCGCGTCGACCGACTTCGAATCCGCCAGGCTCCCCCGCTCTCGTTCCACCGCAAGCTCATCCCGTAACGCCGTGATCTGCTCGTTCAACCCTCGCATCCGTGCATACGCAAAGAATGCCGCAGCCGCCAACGCCGCGATGACGGCCAGACCCGGAACCAAAATATCCATAAGTACTTCTCCAAACACATCTTACCGTCATCATAACATCGATTCGCGCGGCTGCCTTGACGTCACGCCTCTTCGACAATAGGTACATGCGTCAGAAAGGTATGAGAAGCACATGGCAACGTTACCGATAATCATTGCGCCCGATCCGCGCCTGAAAGTGAAATGTGCGCCCGTCGATAACGTCGACGAGGCGATTGTCACTCTTATGGCGGATATGCTCGAAACCATGTATCTCGCGCCAGGAATCGGTCTAGCCGCGCCGCAGGTCGGTGTTACCAAACGGGTAATCATCGTCGATGCCGCCGGAAAAGACGATGACCCAAACCCAATAAAGATGGCAAACCCGGAATTGCTGTCCGTGTCCGAGGAACTTTGGACGTATGAAGAAGGGTGCCTTTCCCTGCCCGAACACTATGCCGAGGTCGAAAGACCGGCTCGGATAAAGGTCGGCTATCTAGACGAAAATAACACGCGTTGCGAGCTCGAGGCGGAAGACCTTCTTGCCACCTGTATCCAGCATGAAATGGACCATCTCGAGGGCACCCTGTTCGTCGATCACATTTCGGCGCTGAAACGCAACATGATCCTGCGGAAATTGGTCAAAACCAAAAAGCTAAAGGCGCATGACGCCGCCGACTGACGATACCGCCACATCGCGGCGGGCGCCCCTTAGACTCGTATATATGGGTACGCCCGATTTTGCCGTGCCGGCCCTAAAATCACTAATCGAAGCCGGCCATCAAATCATCTGCGTCTACAGCCAACCACCACGGCGCGCCGGGCGCGGCCAAAAGGAAAGGCCATCGGCGGTACATGCATTCGCGGAATCTCACGGCATCCCGGTCCAAACGCCAAAATCCTTGCGCGACCCCGACGCGCAAGCGGCGTTTACCGCGCTCGATTTGGACGCCGCCGTCGTTGCCGCCTATGGGCTAATCCTGCCACCGGCCATTCTCGATGCCCCACGCCTTGGTTGCCTGAACATCCACGCCTCGTTGTTACCACGATGGCGCGGCGCGGCACCGATCCATCGGGCCCTCCTCGCCGGCGATGCGGAGACCGGAATCACTATTATGCAAATGGATGAAGGCTTAGATACCGGCGACATCCTGCTTGCATCGCCTATAACGATTTCGCCAAGTATGACAGCAGCAGACTTGCATGACTCTCTTTCGGAACTCGGCGGCCACTTAGTCGTCGACGCCTTGGATGGTCTGTCTAACAAGACCCTTGAAGCGACACCGCAATCCGAAACCGGCGCATGCTACGCGGAGAAACTGGACCGTTCGGAAGGCCGTCTTGACTGGTCGCGCCCGGCCGCCCATCTGGCGCGCGCCGTTCGGGCATTCACCCCTTGGCCCGGCGCATGGTTCGAACATGGAAGCGACCGTATCAAAGTCCTTGAAGCTTGTGAACAAGCCGGCGCCGCAACTCCGGGAACCGTTATCGATGACCAACTGACAATCGCCTGCGGCGAGGGTGCGTTGCGCCTGCTCAAGATACAGCGCAGCGGCCGAGGGCCCGTCGATGCCGCATCATTCCTGCGCGGCTACGATCTGCCGGTCGGTTCGGTGCTGCCATGACCCGCTGGAAAATTATCGTCGAGTACGAAGGCGGCGGATTCGTCGGTTGGCAGCGTCAAGCCAACGGATTCTCGGTGCAAGAAGCTTTAGAATCCGCCATCACGGGCTTTTCCGGAGAGCAGATCACACTGTACGGCGCCGGCCGCACGGATTCCGGCGTCCACGCACTCGCCCAAGCCGCCCATTTCGACCTTGAAAAAGAAACGGACGCGGATACGGTCCGCGATGCCCTGAACCACCACCTGCAAACGAAATCCGCATCGGTCCTGGAAGCGGTAGCGATGTCCGAGGATTTTCACGCGCGCTTTTCCGCGACCCGGCGTAGTTACCTCTATCGCATTCTGAACCGTCGGGCGCCGGGCGCCTTGGAACGCGGGCGTGTCTGGCACGTTGCCCGGCCGCTGGACGCCACGGCCATGCACTCAGCGGCGCAGAACCTTGTTGGGAACCACGATTTCAGCACGTTTCGAGCCTTAAGGTGCCAGGCAAAATCACCGGTGAAGACATTGGATCAGTTGAATGTCGCCCGGATTGGCGACGAAATTCATATCACCGCCCAAGCACGGTCATTCCTGCACAACCAAATCCGCATCTTCGCCGGCACCCTTAAACTGGTTGGCGAAATGGCCTGGCGGGAAGAGCGCGTGCGCACGGCATTGGCGGCAAAGGACAGAAGCGCCGGCGGACCGACGGCACCTCCCGAAGGGCTCTATCTAACCCGGGTCGATTACTGATCGCGTATACCAATGAACATTGGTGCTATTCGTCGTCGGTTTCGTTGCGCATCTGCCGGACCGTAATCAACACGATATAGGCGACGAAACATACTCCGGCGCCGACAAAAGCCGCTGTCATGCCGAAAGACTGTTCGACCAAAACTAATACACCGAGTCCAATGGCCGTGAGGATGATGTTTTTTAGCAGTGCCGTCATGCCGCTCAATGGAGATTATCGCAGCATGCCTTGCCCGAAAGCATGAATAATTTGCCCAAGCGCGAAATCTCCCGCGACAAAAGAGATTGCGCCAACTCTCGAAACCTCGAGGCCAATGCGCAAGACAAACCAGTGATAGGAAAGAATGATCGCCATCGCGGCGACTCCAAGGAGGGCTAACATGCCGTCGGGCACAATCCCCGACATCTTGATCGCAAGCAGGATGAGATATATCGCCACCTGCAGACCGGCCGACCAATTGTAAGCGACAATGTAGCGAATATAGTTGTTGTCACGATCGATTGCCGGCGCCAGATACGCCATGACCAGAGGCCATGCGGTCCACTGTATGACGTAACCGATCCCTTCAACCGTAACGACACGAAAAAATCCCGCGTTCCCGCCACCCTCTCCGCCCAACGCGATCAATAGCGCATAGGCCGGTAAAACAATCACGGCACAAAAAAACGACTTCCAATAACCTTCGATCGAGGTATCAAGCCATTCGATACCTCGAGAATCCCGCAAAAAAAGCCGCCACGCGCCATACAGCGACAGCAGGACTTCATGGCGGGTGATCATTGAAAATAGCCGCGCAGGACAGCCTCGTAGATTTCGGAAAGTTTGTTGATATCGTCGACGGCGGTACGTTCGTCGACCTTATGCATGGTTTGGCTGATCAATCCGAATTCGGCGACAGGGCAGAAGTCCTTTATGAAACGCGCATCCGATGTACCGCCCGTCGTGCTGAGCTCCGGCCGTTGACCAAGCACGCTCTCGCATGCGTCGGAAACGAGATCGCTTAGCTGACCCGGCGGGGTCAGGAAGGATTCGCCACTGACGACGATATCCAGCTCATAGCGTCCTCCTTCACCGATGGCTGCATCAAATATTTTGTGCAGCCATTCGGTCAGGCTCGCCGAGCTGTGCAAATCGTTAAATCGTATATTGAAGGTTGCTCTGGCTTCACCCGGAATGACGTTTGTCGTCGGATTGCCAATATCGATCGTCGATATCTGCAAGGTTGATGACTGGAAAAACTCCGAGCCCTCATCCAGTGGCTCTGCCGTTATCGCTTGCAGCAGCGACACGATACGGTGCGCCGCGTTGTCGGCAAGATGCGGATATGCGGTGTGTCCCTGTTCACCCCGGACGGTTAGCCAACCATTGAGGCTGCCACGGCGTCCAATTTTCATCATTTCGCCCAGCGCCATCGGATTGGTCGGTTCACCAACGACGCAGACATCCATGCGTTCGTTGTTCTCGGTCATCCATTGCAGCATCTTCTTCGTACCGTTGACGGAAGGCCCCTCCTCATCGCCGGTAATCAATAAGCTGATCGATCCCGCTGGCGCGCCGGCATCGGTAAATCGCCTTGCCGCGGCGACAAAGGCGGCAATCGCGCCCTTCATGTCGCTCGCACCACGGCCAAACAATACACCATCCTGAATTTCCGCCGCGAACGGATCGACCGACCAGGAATCACGCGCGCCAACCGGGACCACGTCGGTATGTCCAGCAAAACAGAAATTCGGCGCTGATTCACCCAGACGAGCGTAAAGATTGTCCACGTCCGGTGTTCCCTCCTCGGTAAACACCAACCGTTGACACTTGAATCCCATGCCTTCCAGCGTCGTTTGGAGCAGGTCGAGCGCCCCGCCTTCATCGGGCGTGACACTCGGGCAGCGGATCAGATCCCGCGCCAGCGTGACCGGATCGATCACGATTAATCCCTAAGCAAATCGTTGATCGACGTTTTTGAACGGGTCTGGGCATCCACCGTCTTGACGATCACGACACAAGCGAGGCTTGGTGTCGGTGCGCCTTCGGCGTTTTGCGCGCCCGGCAGCGAACCGGGTACGACCACGGAATAGGCCGGCACACGTCCACGATGTATTTCACCGGTATGCCGGTCGACGATCTTGGTCGAGGCGCTGATGAAACAGCCCATCGAAAGGACGGCGCCTTCTTCCACGATCACACCTTCCACCACTTCGGATCGCGCGCCGATAAAGCAATTGTCCTCTATGATCACCGGATCGGCCTGAAGTGGTTCAAGCACGCCACCGATACCAACCCCGCCCGATAGGTGGCAGTTTTTGCCAATCTGCGCACAGGACCCAACGGTCGCCCACGTATCGACCATCGTGCCCTCGTCGACATAAGCGCCAAGATTGACGAAGCTGGGCATCAGAACGACGTTCGGGGCGATAAAGGCGGAACGGCGCACGATACAATTCGGTACCGCGCGGAACCCGGCATCGCCAAATTCGGACGCCGTCCAGCCTTCAAACTTCGAGGGGACTTTATCCCACCACGTCGTATTAGACCCGGGGCCGCCGGCGATTGTCGTCATTTCGTTAAGCCGGAAGGACAGCAGAACCGCCTTTTTCAGCCATTGATTGACGTGCCAAGTGCCGTTGAATTTCTCCGCGACCCGTCCGTCTCCAGAGTCCATCAAGGTCAGCGCGGTCTCCACCGCGTCACGTACCTCGCCCTTCGTCTCGCTTGATACTGAATCCCTAGCTTCCCAGGCATTATCGATGGTTTTTTGCAACGCGGCGTGGCTCATTTTTAGCGTGACCTTTCGAGAGTGGGATGTCGGGACGGCGGGACTTTGGTCGAGTTACCGAGGCGAGTCAACCCGGGCCCGCCAAGTGAAAATCCCGTCGATTGAAGAACCGGCGAGACTTATGTTAGCGCCACAGAACCCCCTGCAACCAATCCAACAGATCATCCGCGATATGGTGGATATGGTCGTCCTCGTCGGCGGCGGCGTCATAGCGCGCAGTGCGGATCAGAACCGTGCTCATGCCCATTTCATGCGCCGGTTCGAGGTTACGCGCGATATCTTCAACCATCACGGCACGGTTCGGTTCGACATCGAAAATTTTGACAAAATCCTTGTACGGTTCGGGGTCTGGCTTAGGACGATAATCGGCCGCGATAATATCGTATACGCCATCAAATAGATCCGTGATGCCCAGCCGATCCATGACGTTTTCAGCATGTTTGACCGATCCATTGGTATAGACAAGGCGTTGCCCTGGAAGCTTTGACAGCGCAAAACGAAGGTCGGGGCTCGGCGGTATTGGCGTTACATCAATATCGTGCACGAAATCCAAAAACACATCCGGATGGATCCCATCATTTGCCATCAACCCGGCCAATGTCGTTCCGTGCTCACGATAATAATGCTTCTGCAATTTTCGCGCATCGATGCGGTCGATGCCAAGATGCTGGGAGATGAAGGCACCCATCTTGACGTCGATCTGGCTAAACAGGTCACAAGCCGCCGGGTAAAGCGTATTGTCGAGATCGAAGATCCAATGATCGGTATCGTCTAGGGAATGCGGTATCGTGGTTTTTTTAGGCATGGTGCGAAGAGTGCGCGAACACTGGCATGGACGCAAGACTCGCCGCTGCGAAAATTCAAAATTCTAACGATTGGTTAATGGTTCCGGCATACCGTCTTGGTGGCAACGCCACAATCGGCACGAAAATTGAGCATCGCTGACGCGGGAACGCGAATGAAACAAGTATCGGCAACCTTAAAACCGCGCGACGATGGTCGAGAAATCTCACGAGAAAAGAGATTTTCAAACCGCGCATTCGAGCCCGTAAACACACAAGATCATCACGGATTGTTCATGCGGCTGCCTGGTCCCGTATTACATATCCACCAAGACGGGACAATGAAGGGTCTAACCGAATCCGGCGATCGCCAGGCACATATCCTTGCATCGCCAGAAAACATCCAATCCGCTGAAAAAATACGCGAACTCGCGATCGAGGCCACCGCGACCAACGAGGTCAAAACAAAATCTTTTGCCTGGCTCGAAAGAGGCCAAACCCGCTGGCTTGAAGTAGATATTGTTCCAAACGAAGGCGATGGCGCGATTGCGATCGGACGCGACACGACACTCGACGTCAATATGCGCCTGGCGCTGGTCGACTCGAGACAGCGTTACAAGGATTTGGTTGAAATTTCGAGCGACTTCGCATGGGAGACCGATCTGTCCGGTGCCTTCACGTTCGTTTCTCCCACGGGCGCGCTCGGCTATTCGGCGGAAGCGTTAGTGGGCACCATGGCGCAGGAATTACTATACCACCGCTCATCGAAGCCGGATCATTTAGCATTCGAAGCACAAGACCCTGTTGGCGAGATGGAACTTTGGCTTAAAAGCAGCTATGGGAGCGCTGTTTGTGTCCTCACCAGCGCAAAACCGACACTATCCCGGTCAGGCAAGCGCACGGGAGCGCGGGGCATTTGCCGTGATATTACGATCGAACGGCTTCGGGAAAACGACCTGACCCGGCTAAAGGTTCGCGAGCAGGTAATCGCCTATCTTGTTGACGCGGTTCGCAACGAAGCACGACCGATGGGCATGTTGAGTACGGCTGTCACCTCGATCAGTGGCGCCATGACCGATACCGCTTGTGCCGTATTCCAGCGAGACGGTGCCAATAGTTTAAATCTGGTCGCGCATCATGGTTCCTTGCCGGATTCCGGGACAATGTCCAACGCAATCGAAAGAGCCCGCACCGAAACCACCCCCCATGAAGAGAGGATAGACGACCGATCCGTTCTCATGATGGCGACCCACTACCGGAATGATATGAACGGCGCGATCCTACTGAGCCGAGAAACCCTTGCCGAATGGAGCGACCACGAGCGATCCCTCCTAGAAGCCGTCGCAGGGCAGCTTGGGATTGCCCTACGACAAATACGCGACCAAAGCGAACTGGAACGCCTTTCCCGGACCGATGCATTAACGGGTTTGTATAATCGTCGAGCCTTTTTGGAAGAACTTGAACGCGCCATACAACGTTCGCGTCGCCACGGTTTCCAAAGCGCCGTTTTCTTCGCGGACTTAAACAACTTCAAAGCGGTCAACGACACACATGGCCACGATGTTGGTGATCGCGTCCTTAAACGATTGAGCAATATATTGCGGGACGCAGCGCGCAGTTACGATTTCGTTGCCCGGCTCGGCGGCGATGAATTCGCACTATGGTTCGAAAATATAAACAAGGAAACCGCGCGCCGACGCGCAAATGAAATTCTTCGGAGCTGCCGCGATTTGGAAGAATTCAGCGGTTCTTCCGAAAAATGTCTCGGACTTTCAATCGGCATCGCCATGGATCAACCAAACTCGCAGGAATCCTCAGACTGCTTGCTGAAACGCGCGGACGCCGCCATGTATCGCGCGAAACATTCTCGAAAACACAATATTTCATTG
The DNA here is from genome assembly GCA_021774385.1 of Alphaproteobacteria bacterium. Classification (GTDB taxonomy): domain Bacteria; phylum Pseudomonadota; class Alphaproteobacteria; order UBA8366. The sequence goes on along the minus strand of JAJFJC010000160.1, from coordinate 3,313 downwards.
GCACGCAACCGACAATTTGGCGTCAGTTGAAAATAACCATGATGAAAATCGACCAAAAACTAACTGAAGCAGCCGGAGACTATAGCGAAGCGAAACGGATCGCTCGCAATGGCGACACTTCGGCGCGCTGCGCCCTCGCATCTCAACCGGATACCAAACCGGAGATCCTTTACTATTTAGCCGAAGATCCGAATATCGAAGTGCGCCGCCTTATCGCTGAAAATGCCGAAACGCCGCGTCATGCCGACATTTTACTGGCCCAAGACGAGTGTGACGAAGTTCGTCAGGTCCTCGCGACGAAGATTGGCCGCTTGTTTCCCGAAACTTCGGCGACGGAACGTAGCGTCTTGCGGCGCGCCGTTCTCGATGTACTCGAAGTTTTGGCGGCGGACCATGCCAAGCATGTCCGGGAACTCGTCAGCGAGACACTAAAAAACGCGCCGGATGTTCCACCACATATCGTTCGGATGCTTGCCAACGATCCACACCTGACTGTATGTGGACCGGTATTGGAGTTTTCCCCCGTCCTCACGGAAGCGGATTTGCTTGAAATCATTTCAAGCAAGCCGGTTCAGGGCGCGTTTGGCGCAATTTCACGCCGTTCGGCCTTGGGGGAACTCGTCTCCGACGCCATCGCCGCGACAAGCGACAAGGATGCCATTCGTGATCTACTCGCCAATCCCAGCGCGCAAATCCGCGAGGAAACCTTGGATGGCTTGATCGACAATGCACCAGCGTTCGAATCCTGGCACGCGCCACTTGTCGAACGGCCCACGCTCCCCGCCCGCGCGGCCCATCGCATCGCCCGCTTCGTCACGCAATCACTGCTTGATCAGCTTCGCCAGCGCACCGACCTTGAAAATGAAGTCCTCGACGCCGTTGAAACAGCCGTCAATGAACGGCTGTCAAACGAAGCGGCGCACGCACCGCCACAAAATCGTTGGGTTCAAGGTTCAGAAACCAAGCCGCTTGATGATCCGTCTTTCGAATTCGATCCGGAACGCCGCGTCGAAGACCTCCACGCGCAAGGTAAACTCAATGAAAGGGTCATAGGCGATGCCGCGGCCGCGGGCGACCGCGGTTTCACAGTGGCCGCGCTGGCGAAATGCGCCGGTGAAAACCGCGAATCCGTGAGCCGCGTCTTTGAAATGCAGAGCACAAAGGGAATCGTGGCACTTTGCTGGAAGGCGAAAATGAGTATGGAACTTGCCATTCGCTTACAAATCACGATCGGAAACATCGCACCCGGTTCCATCCTCAAGTCCGATAGCAACCCAGATTACCCGCTAAGCGAAGACGAGATGAGTTGGCAGCTCAAATTCTTTAGAACGACAATTTAAAAACCCAAAAATTAAACCTACTTCAAATCCCGGATCATGGTGCCCGACCCATGTGCGGTAAAAATTTCAAGTAGCGTCGCATGCAGGGCGCGGCCATCGACAATAACGGCGGCACCAACGCCCGCTTCTATCGCCTGAATACAGGTTTCCACCTTGGGGATCATGCCGCCTGTCAGCGTGCCATCCGCCATTCGCGCATTCGCCGACTTCGTGCTCAACTCCTTGATGAGAACTCCATTTTTGTCGAGAACGCCCTCGACATCGGTCAGTAAAAGCAACCGGGTCGCCTGGGTCGCGACAGCGATCGCTCCCGCCGCCGTATCGGCATTAATATTGTATGTCGCGCCATCGTCTCCCAGACCGATCGGTGCGATGACCGGAATAAAATCCGATTGGGTAAATACGTCCAGAACATGCGGATCGACCCGTATCGGCTCTCCGACGAATCCTAAATCGAGAACGCTTTCAATATTGGAATCCGGATCCTTGCGCAGTCGGGTCAGTTTGCGCGCGCCGATTAGTCCACCATCTTTCCCCGACAATCCAACAGCGCGTCCACCCGCCGCCGTTATCGCCGCGACAATCCCCTTGTTTATGCGGCCGGACAGCACCATTTCGACGACTTCGACAGTAGCCGCGTCGGTCACCCGTAGGCCGTCGATGAACTCACTTTCGATCGCCAAGCGCTTCAGCATGGATCCGATCTGCGGACCGCCGCCATGCACGACGACGGGGTTCAACCCAACTTGTTTGAGTAATACGACGTCGCGGGCAAAGGCATGCGAAAGTGCCTCGTCGCCCATCGCATGGCCACCATATTTCACGACGATGACCTTGCCGGCATGCTTGCGCATATAGGGCAAGGCTTCGGTCAAGATGTCCGCCTTGGCCAGCCATTCGGCGCGTTGATCATGGGTGTCGTCACTCATCTCGGAATCCTTGTCGGAACAGCGCGGAACTCTATACCAAAGGTTTTGGCGCAGCCAGGCCCAGCAATGTTGCGCGGAGCTCCGGAATGCCGCGGCCTTTCCGGGCGCTCGTAGTCAGAATTTCCGGTATCGCCGCGGGGCGTTTTTTCAGTACTTCCGTTAAGTTTTGAACACAGTCATCGAGTTCGTTGGTCTTGACCTTGTCGGCCTTCGTCAATACGGCTTGGTAAGGGACCGCCGCCTTATCCAATAGGTCCATTATTTCCTGATCGTTGCGCGTCGCACCCCGCCGGCTGTCGAGTAAAAGGCAGATCCGCCGCAATCCGACCCGCCCTTGCAGATAGTCACGAACCAGCGCGGTCCAGGTATGAATATCCTTCCTCGACGCCCGCGCATAGCCATAGCCTGGTAGATCGACCAGCACGATGCGGTTGCCAAGATCGAAAAAGTTAATCTGTTGCGTACGTCCGGGCGTATGGCTTGTCCGAGCCAACGTTTTCCGGCCAGTAAGCGCGTTGACGAGGCTGGATTTTCCAACATTCGAGCGTCCGGCGAAGGCAATCTCCGGCAAATTGTCCGGCGGCAAACCCGCCAAGTTCGCCACGCCCATGACGAACTCACATTGCTGTGCGAAAAGTAGCCTTCCCGCCTCAATCTCCTCGGGTGTGAATTCCAGCGTCAGGTCGATTTACCTCCGCTTGCACCGGCCGCGGGCCCACCGCTTGCACTAACACCTTGGCGCCGCATGATGACCCATTGCTGAGATATCGACAGGACATTGTTCCACGCCCAGTAGATCACCAGACCGGCGGGGAAACTGCCGAGCAGGAACGTGAATATCAGCGGCATGAACATGAACACCTTGGCTTGAACCGGATCGGTCGGTGCCGGGTTGAGTTTCTGCTGAAGAAACATCGTAATGCCCATGATAAGCGGCCAAATTCCGATATTAACGATCGTCAGGCTAGACGGGACATCCCAGGGAACCAATCCGAATACGGTGAGAAGGCCAAGGGGATCGGGTGCCGAAAGATCGTGAATCCA
>JAJFJC010000159.1 GCA_021774385.1 Alphaproteobacteria bacterium | reverse complement strand
TCTTCGGAGAAATAGGCCGGCGTCGTCACATCGTCGCGCGCGCCGATAACGAGCGTCGGCGATTTTATCGACCCAAGCTCATCTTTCCGGTCGAACTTCAGAATGCCGCGAATGCGGCTTAGCATGATTTCCGGGTTTGGAAACGAGGCGATGGCCGACTTCTCCCCCGACAAAATCGCCGAAAACCGGTCCCGCACATAGGAGGACGGAAACATAAAAAGCGGATGCGAACGCACATAGGCTTCGACGCCGCCGGCGCGCAGTATTTCACCACGCACGGCGAAAAGCCGTTTGAAATACTCGTCCGCCTTGGTCCAGGTCGCACTCAACACAAGTCTGCCAATGCGGTCCGGTTGGTCGAGCGCCAGGGTCTGGCCCATCGCGCCACCGGTCGAATGCCCAATCAAATGCGCGCGTTTAATCTCGAGGTGATCCATGAGCTGCAGCAGGTCGTCGGCCATTTGGTCGACAGTATAGTCGATCTTCGAGGGACTGCTCTGCCCCGTCCCGCGATGATCATGCAGGACGACCTGAAAATGTTCGGCCAGTGCCGGCACATGTTCAGACCAAAAGGCTCCAACCCCACCAAGGCCCGCCACGAGCAACAGCGGCGGTCCCTCTCCATGCACTTCATAGTAAAGATGGTCGCCGTCGCGGAGCCTAACCTGCGCCATTAGGACTCCTTGTCGAGTGCGGCAAACACCGTCCGGGCTTCGATCTCCGCAACATTCTCGGGGCGCGGAAATGGTTTTGGAGCCGCTTGGCCTTTCGTGCGAGGCCGGCCAATGCCTTCGAAGAAATCCTCAAGCCCGCCCGGTACAAGGACCCACATCATCTTAAGATCATTCTTAGTATCGTTGATAATCTTGTGGGCATTCAGCCGCCCGGCATAAACCATCGTCCCAGGTTGGACGGGATGCTCGACACCGTTGACCAAAACCTTGCCGGTCCCCTCAAAGAAAAAGAGCAGTTCCTGCTCGGTACCATGCTGATGTTCGCGGATATGACTGCCCGGCGCGATCACCTGGACGCCGGAAGAAAAATCCCCAATGGATGGATCGTCCCGCTTCGAGACCATGACTTCGGCATAACCATTCGCCGGCACCGGTTGCCAATAACTCTCTCCCTCGCCCGGCTGCACCACAAAGGCCGCGCCCTGTTCCGTATCGGACATTGCTATCTCCTCAATAGGTTCGCCACACTGCCATGATATAACAACCTGCGACTGCGACCAGTGGATTCGCTCAGTCTTTCGATAGTAGTGAAGTAGCGCCACTTCCATTAAGCTTCCTCTTGCCGATGCCTCAAGGGAGCGGTTGCATGGTGGAGGGGGAAGTCACGCGCAGGCTCACGGCAATTGTTGCCGCCGATGTCGCGGGTTATTCGCGTCTCGTTTCCGAAGACGAGGAAGGCACATTCGCGGCATTGCGTGCGCATCGCGCCGACTTCATCGACCCGAATATTACCGCGCACCACGGGCGCATTGCCAATACCGCCGGCGACAGCATCCTGATCGAGTTTCCCAGCGTTGTTGAAGCACTGCGTTGTTGCATCGAAATTCAACGGTCAATGGCAGAACGAAACGCCGATATCACCGAAGACAAACGGATTGAGTTTCGCGTCGGCATCAACCTCGGCGACGTTATCGAACAGGATGGCGATTTGCTTGGCGACGGCGTGAATGTCGCGGCCCGCCTGGAGGGCCTGGCTCATCCCGGCGGCATTTGTCTTTCCCGGGCGGCCCGCGACCAAGTCCGTGACCGCATGGATATCAACCTAGAAGATTTGGGCGAAGTCGACGTCAAGAATATCGCCCGCCCGGTCCGGGTTTTTCGTGTGCTTGCCGTCGGAGAGAAAGCATCGATTCCGAAACGCGCGCCTTGGCAAAAATTCGTTACGGTGGGTTTTCTGATTGCCGCCCTCGCCGCGGGTGGCATCGCGTGGTGGTGGCAGAAATTACCTGATTTTGAGCCGGTCGATCCTACCAAAATGGCTTATGCCCTCCCCGAAAAACCCTCAATCGCGGTACTGCCTTTTGACAATTTGTCCGGTTCGAAAGACCAGGAATTCCTAGCCGACGGTTTAACGGAGACGATCATCTCGGCACTTTCGACTATTCCGGAAATGTTCGTTATCGCCAGAAATTCGACCTTCACCTACAAAGGGAAGCCCGTGAAGGTGCAGCAAGTCGCCGAGGAACTTGGTGTCCGCTATGTGCTCGAAGGGAGCATTCAACGAGATGGTGACCGGCTTCGTGTGACCGCCCAATTGGTCGATGCGGTAAGCGGACATCATCTATGGGCGGAGCGATACGACCGAAAATCGGCAGACCTATTCGCCGTTCAAGATGACATCACGCTCCAGATCGTATCCGCGCTTCACCTCGAACTTACCGAAGGTGAGCGTGCGCATTTCGATATGGGGTCGACTGAGAACCTGCGTGCGTGGAGCCTTTATGTAAAGGGCCTAACGTTGTTTAGGCGCTTTACCCAGAATGACAACCAAAAGGCTCGAAGCCTATTTCAAGAAGCAGTTGAATTGGATCCTCAATATGTAGGGGCTTGGAACATGTTGGGGTGGACGCATTCGATGGATGCGCGCCGACGCTGGAGCAAGTCTTATTCTAAATCGATGCGGATGTCTAAAGAGGCCGTAGAGAAAGTATTCCAAATTGCTCCAAATGGGTCGCTTGGTTACGCCTTGCGCGGCATGAATTATTTACTACAAGGCAAGCATGAACAGGCGATCGCGGAGCAGCGGAAAGCGGTCGAACTGAACCCCAGTATTGCCGACCGTTATGCCATTCTTGCCATCTCGACTTACTACGCCGGTGACTTTAGAGAAACAGTGGCACTGACCAAGCAAGCAATGCGGCTACACCCCCATCATCCGAGTTGGTATCTTTATAGAATTGGTGTCGCCCACATGATGCTGGGTGAACACGATGCGGCAATCAATGCGCTGAAAGCGCGATACAACGAGAATCCTAATTACTACAGGAACAAAATCGCGCTGGCCTTGGGGTACAGCATGGCTGGCCGGATAGAGGAAGCCAAACAACTCGTATCCGAAACGCTCGCCGCCAAGCCTTCATATAGTTTGGTGGAGGCTACGGCGAGTCATCGCTTCAAGGACCCGAAACATTTGGAAAGGGTACTCAACGCGTTGCGCCAAGCCGGCGTGCCCGAACATCCGCCGCTTAAGCTCCCGGACAAACCATCCATCGCTATCCTCCCCTTTGATAATCTATCCGGTTCAAGCGATCAGAACTTCATCGCCGATGGCCTCTCGGAAAACATCATTTCGGTTTTATCGAAGGTTCCGGAAATCTTCGTCATCGCGCGGAATTCAAGCTTCACCTACAAAGGTAAAGCGGTAAAGGTCCAGCAGATCGCCAAGGACCTGGGCGTCCGCTTCATCCTAGAGGGCAGCATCCAAAAGGCGGGCGATCGTCTTCGTGTCACCGCGCAATTGATCGACGCGGTTGAAGACCATCATTTATGGTCCGAACGCTACGACAGAAAGATTACCGACCTCTTTGCAATTCAGGACGAAATCACACTTCAGATTGCGTCTTCACTTCGGGGCAAACTCTCGGCCGGTGAAACCGCCCGGCTGGATAAACACCAGACAAAAAATCTACGTGCCTGGGAGCTGACGATTAAGGCCGCTACCTACTATCAGCGCTATACCAAATCCGACAATGCGACCGCCCGAAAATTGCTCGGACAATCGCTTGAATTGGACGACAAATACATTGGCGCACAAGTCCTACTCGGGTGGGCCCATTTCATTGATGCACGCTGGAAATTTAGTGAATCTCAGCCTGAATCGCTGCGGTTGGCGAAACAATCAGTTGAAAAAGCAATGTCGCTAGATCCTGAAGATTCAGGCGCCCATGCGCTCCTTGGCGGCATTTATTTATTGGAAGGCAAACACGATGAAGCGATTGCGGAAGCCGAGAAAGCCATCGACCTCGCGCCGAGCAATTCGACAAATTATGCCGTGCTCGCAATCTATAAATACTATGCCGGTGCCTTCAGAGAAACCGTGGCCCTAACCAAGAAAGCCATGCGTCTCCACCCTTATCATCCTGCCTGGTACTCCTATAGAATTGGCGTTGCGTACATGATGTTAGGCGAATATGACGACGCGATTCTTGCGTTGAAGAAAAACCTCGCCAGTAACCCAAGCAGTGCTGGGAAAATGACCACATTAGCGACGGCCTATAGTATGGCAGGACAAATCGATGAGGCTCGAAAACTTGTCTTGAAAGCCCTTGCCGCTCAGCCGGGCTACAAATTGAAGAATTCCCTAGCAGGGCACCGGTTTAGGGATCCCAAACATTTGAACCGAATTCGGGAAGCCTTATTGAAAGCCGGTGTTCCGGAATAATCTCTTCAGTCCGATAACACCATCATGGCGAAACTCACACCACGCGAGTTGATTGCGCGCAACACGGCTGATACTGCCCCACGGCTTGTGCCGGAGATCAAGCTACGTCTCGCGGCGGAGGCATTGCCGCTTTACAGCGCGGGCGAGGAAGAACTGGTGGCGCTCGGTATCGGTGCACCTTATTGGGCGTTCGCGTGGTCGGGCGGTCAGGCCTTGGCGCGCTATATTCTGGATCAGCCAGAAAGCGTTGCGGGGCGACGCGTGCTCGATTTCGGGGCGGGTAGCGGACTGGTGGCGATCGCCGCGGTCATCGCCGGCGCGGCCAGTGTGACCGCGGCGGATATCGATCCCGTTGCCGCCGAGGCGATGGCCCAAAATCAAAGAATAAATGGCGTAAATTTCTCAATCGAGACCAGGGATTTCATCGGCGTACAGGGTGATTGGGATCTGCTGCTGGTCGGTGATGTCTGCTACGACAAGGAAATCGCCGGTCGCCTGCTCCCTTGGCTGCGCGACGAGGCCAAGCGGGGTTGTGACGTGTTGATCGGCGACCCAGGCCGTTTCATCTTGCGGGAGGTAGGTCTCGAAGCGGTCGCTTCCTTCCATGCAGAAACCACCGGAATTATGGAAGATAGCGATTTGCGCAACGCTCGCGTCTGGAAGTTCGCCGATTAAACGCCCGCGAACCGTTTGCGCGAGGGTCTAGAGCGGTGTCGCGACCCAGCCTTCTGGCCCAGCAGCGTCGCGCGTCAAGCAGATCGGCTCGGCATTCTTGACCACTCGGGGACCACTTAAGGGTAATCCGAACGCGGCGAGCAGGACCGCATAATTTCCACCATGCGCGACGATCAGTATCTCCTTGTCCAGGCTCAACACTTGGCGAAACCCTTCCAAAGTGCGCAAGGTGAATTGCTGCAAACTCTCGCCATTTTCCGGATCACCGCCCCAATTCAGGTCGATATTGGATTGACCGGCCCAATCGCCCCAATCCCGTTCCCAAAGATTGGACTGCTTATGCAGTGGCTTGGCGCACTTCTCGTTGACGATTTCCGCCGTCTCCCAAGTCCGCTCCAGATCACTGGCGTGAATTTCGATAAAGTCGAGCGCCGCCAATATGTCCGCGGCCAATCGAGCCTGTGAGCGGCCGGTATCGTTTAGCGTCACGCCGCGCTGCGTCTGGATGATGCGGCGCTTATTGTGTTCTGTCTCGCCATGGCGAAGGAAATAGAAACGATCCGCCGATGGCGCCAGACCACCCGCTTCGGCGGTGTATTCCTGCATGCGAAGGTGCCATTCCGGCGATTCCATTCGGTTACCCCTGTCAGTCTAAATGAATTTACGGTCTCAGTGTTTATAGGACGGGTCCAGCCGGTCGATGAGCCGAACATAAGAATCGAATTCCAATTTGCCCGTGGGCGTCCCGTCATTGCCATCCAGGAAGTCATCGGTCAAGCGCGCCGCTTCCTCACAGACCTCTTCGGTCGGAATTGTCAGCGCACTCCCGCCCGCCTGCGCCGCAACTTGAATTTCACAGGCACGTTGCAGACGGAACATCAGGATAAAGGCTTCCTCGATGGTTGCGCCACCGGTCAGCAAGCCATGATTGCGCAGGATCAAAACCTTGCGCTCGCCCAGCGAGGCGACAAGCCGCTCGCGTTCGGCGAGATTAAGGCTCGGTCCTTCATAATCGTGATAGGCAACTCTGCCGTGATACCCGGTCGCCATAATGCTGATCGGCAGAAGGCCGTCCTTTTGCGCCGCCACCGCCATGCCCGCCGTGGTATGGGTATGGATGACGCAATGCAGATCATCCCGCCCCGCATGAACCGCGCTGTGAATAACGAAGCCTGCCCTGTTGACCGGGTAATTGCTCGGGCCGACGATATTGCCGTCGATATCAATCTCAACAAGATTGGACGCGGTGACCTCGTCATACCGCAGCCCCCAGGGATTGATCAGAAAATGATCGGTTCCCGGGACCCGAAGCGTGAGATGGGCGTAGATCGTTTCCGTCCAGCCGAGATGATCGACGATGCGGTAGGCGGCTGCGAGTTTACGCCGCGCCGCTCCCTGGGCTTCGACAATGTCCGTATCGGTTTCCGCTATCGCACTCACCGTTCGATCTATCCCCGTGTCAGTCTAACGCCGCGTCAGTATAGACCCTTGCGACGGCGGGCGATAAAGCCCTCTTCCAATTCTTCCGCACTTTCGGCGAGATTGATCTGATCGTTATAAATTTGCCCCGCCGTTGGCATCGCATCGCGCGGCACCTTTGCGCCGTCCGCCCATAAATTTGAACGCATCAATGCCTTGGGGCAATGCAGATAGGCCTCGTCGACCGCGACGACAATCGCCGTTTTAGGTATCTTTCCTTCAACAGCGAAATCCGCAAGCATAGCCTCATCATCGACAATTCGGGCACGGCCATTAATCCGCAAGATATCATTGAAACCGGGTATGAAGAAAATCAATCCTACATTCGGATTCTCGACAATGTTCGTCAGCGTATCGAGGCGATTGTTGCCAGGCCGGTCGGGGATCACGACCGTTCCATCATCCGGGGCGCTCACGAAACCCGGCGCGTCGCCACGCGGCGAAACGTCAGCCGCGCCATCCCCACCAGCGGTGGAGATGCATAGAAAGGGTGAAAGAGAAATAAAATGCCGACAATGTTTATCCAGCTTAGGCAGCACCTTCTTAACCGCGACACCAGCCGCCGGCTTATAAAGTTCACGCAGCCCTGCTTCATCGCCGATTCCACCGCGCGGCGCCGTATCGTCCATTTTAAAATTCCCCATTCAATCGAAAAACACAGATCAAACTTCGCTCCACATCCGCATCAAATTAGCGTGGCACTTCATCAGTAGGCGCGTTTCGTCGGATGTTGGCGCCTTTTCTCGCACAAGACGCAGCGCCGTGTCGAGTTCGTGCAACAACTCCCGCCGGCTTGCCGACTCGACGAGACTTTGTATCCATGTGACCGCCGCATGCCGTACACCCTTCGTCACTTCCGCAACGCTATGAATGGTCGTCGCCGGATATAGGATCGCATGTCCCCTTGGCAATCGGAAACGAGCCTGTCCGCCCGCGGTATTGACGATCAAATCGCCTCCTTCGTAACTATCCGGCTCACTCAAAAATATTGTCGCCGCGATATCCGTACGTAACGGGCGCCCTTCCGACATCAAAGGGTTGTCGGTATGCCAACCATACGCCATGCCCACATCGTAGCGGCTGATGATGGGACGCACGACGCGGGACGGCAGGCAGGCGCGCTGGATCAACGGATTTCGAGCTATAGCCTGAACGACGGTTTGCGCGACCGCGTCCTCGCCCTCCACGGCTTCCATCTGCAAATTGTTCTTCACCGGCTTGGTGGGCGCATCGGCTGTCGCCTCGCCACTAACAAATTTACGCTCCGCGATCGACTTATCGAGCAGCGCCAAGTCATCTTTATTCAAAATATCCGGAATTTGGAGGAACATTGTTGATCTTCCCATACTTAAACGCGCATTAATCGCCGGAACGACGGGAAATGCAAGTTCGAGCAGCCTCTACTTATTCGTGTTCGTCGCAGAAACGAAGCATCGATATGAGGAAACTGTCAGCGCCTCATTGACAGTAAGTGAGATAGGAAAAGGTCCCAGTACCGCTACCGTTGCCGCCATTCCCAAGGTGGCGCGAATTGCCCCCGCCACAAGCCCCGTTTCGCATCCTGTGCCCGGCGTTCGATGGCAATATATTTTTTTGTCGAGGCGCGGTCGGCAAGCGCCCATCCGGTATGCACCATATTCGAGGAAAGATCGAAACCGCCCGCTTCACAGTAAGCATAGGCTTGCAACGCCTCATTATTCTCTTTCAGGCTACAACGCACGGAAACACCAGCGACCAAATCCATCAGCGCTGTTTTCGCGACCGCGCCGCAGCGATACTTCTTTCCCTTGGCATCGCATAGTTGATCCAATTCAGGCGCATCGATCCCATGCAAATGCATCCGAATGCCGTTAACCATCAAAATATCTCCCGCGATCACCGTGGGCTTGCCTGTGATGTCAGCAAGGGCCGGAGCGGCGGCGAACAGGAAGAAGAAACAGGTGAATATTTTTTTCATGGGCCGATTCTAATCGATCACCGCATGAATATGAATCACGATATTATAATACCGTGTAAAGTCATTGTGAGGTGAGGATCATCAAGACCCAAAATATTACCGCTGGCGGCCGGCCTCTCGATAAAATATGAAGAGGCCACTCCCAATTACAACCGCGGCACCGATTAACGTATCCGAACCCGGAACGTCACCAAATAATAAATATCCGTAAAGCGTGGCCCAAATCAGGGCGAAGTAGCGAAACGGTGCCACGACGACCGCCTCGCCGAATATAAACGCCGCAACAAGAAAATATTGTCCCGTTCCTTGCAGTATGCCCGTTAACATAAAGAGGCCCAGCGCCTCTAAATTCAGCGTCCGCCAACCTAATATTGCACTCGAAAGACCACCGAGCATGACGCAGGCCGTGGTGCACAGCATGATCGAATTCGCGTCATCTGTCCTGGAAAGATGACGCGTCGCGATGTCCCGAAAACACAAGAGTACCGTGGCACCGAGCGCCAGCAATGACGGCCAAAGTAACGCATCGCCGCCCGGCCGAATCATCAGCAGGGTACCGCAGAAACCAACGGCAACCGCGGTCCAACGACGCCATCCAACCTTCTCACCCAAAAAATAGGGCGCCAGTGCCGTTAAGAAAATTGGCGACGCAAACATAACCGCCGTAATATCCGCGAGCGGCATATGGCGAATGGCGAGAATGAACATAAAGGACGTCACGACAGCAACCAGACCGCGCGCCAGTTGTGCTTTGCGGTTCACGATGCGAAGCGAACGGACACCCCCTTTGCGCCAAATCATGACGCCAATCGGGATAAATACGAAGATCGACCGAAAGAACAGAATTTGCCCCGGCGGGAACAGGCCGGTCAGGTGCTTCGACAGGCCATCGGTAAAGGCGAGTATCGCCCCTGCCAAGATAAGGCAAAATATGCCCTTCATCTGATCGGAAGACAGGATGGCAGCGCGAATGCTCAAGAAATCACCTGGTCCGCCGAAACGGCGTATATCAACGTTAATCGGACCGCGTGCGGAGGGTCACTCAGCAGCATGCTCCTTGACCGCGATTACCGGCGCCACGGCTTCCAATTCATCCATCGGAATATGGCACGCAATCGCGTGACCATCGCCATGGATACGAAACGCCGGCAATTCATTATCGCATATATCGCCCAACCGCCGGGGACAACGCGTCGAAAATGGGCATCCTTTTGGCGGATTAAGGACGCTGGGAAGATCGCCCTCCAAGACAATGCGGCGCTTCTCCACCGTTGGATCGGCGATAGGCACAGCGGATAACAGGGCTTCCGTATAGGGATGATAAGGCGGGCTAAACACCTCGTCCGTCGTGCCCTGCTCCATGATCCGGCCGAGATACATAACGACGACCCGGTCGGCGAGATAGCGAACAGCACCGAGATCATGGCTAATGAATATCAGTGTTGTCTTATTGTCGCGCTGAATATCCATGATTAGTTCCGAAACGGCCGCCGCAACGGAAACGTCCAGTGCGGAGATCGGTTCGTCGGCCACAACGGCCGCCGGATTGCCGGCAAAGGCGCGGGCGATGGCGACCCTCTGCTTTTGCCCGCCCGATAGTTGGCGCGGACGCCGGGAGGCGAACTCCAAGGGCAATTTCACCATATCCAGCAATTTTAACATCCGCTCACGGACCCGGTCCGCATCTCGCTCGACCCCGAATTTGCGGATGACCCGCCCGATCTGTGCCCCAATGGAGAGTGAAGGATTCAGGGTGTCGTTTGGATTTTGGAATACCATCTGCAACGCGCCCAATTGGTCGGGCGAACGTTCTTGTGCCGTAACGTCACCGATACTTGCGTCCTGAAACCGAACTTCGCCACCCGTCGCCGTCTCCAATCCCATCAAGACCCGTGCGATGGTCGATTTTCCACACCCCGACTCGCCAACAATCGCGACGGTTTCACCTTCGCGGGCATTAAAGGTCAGGTCCTCGTTCGCCTTGACGTAACGGACGGTTTTGCCGGTTACGAACGCACGCAGCGATGAATCGCGGACCGTGTAATATTTCTGCAGCCCATCGACTTCGAGGACTGTATCGCCAACCTCGTTCGGCGGGCGGTAGTCGCCCGCCGGCAAACTCGTGGCCGGATCAATTTCGTTCCACCGAGCGCATCGCACATGATGGGGCGACCCCGCTTCCTGGGGAACCACCGCCAAGGGGATTGCATCGACGCCGCATTTGCCCGCCGCGAACGAACCGCAGCGCGGTCCAAAATTACAACCGTCCGGCCGCTCATGCGGCAAGGGGAGCTGACCTGGAATCGCCGTTAACGGACGAGCATTCTTGTCCGAATGCGGCAGCGGAATACAGCCCAACAGGCCGAGCGTATAGGGATGCCGTGGCTGCGAAAAAATCGTGTCCATATCGCCGCTTTCGACGATCTCACCAGAATACATCACGCCTATCCGGTCGCATACCTCGAGCATGAGGCCCAGATTATGCGAAATATAAAGCAAGGCCGTGCCATATTTTCGGCTGAGTTCAGCGATCAGTTCAACGATGCCCGCTTCGACCGTCACATCCAGCGCCGTCGTGGGTTCATCGAGCAGCAACAACGCAGGCTCCCCGAGTAGCGCCATGGCAATCACGACACGTTGCTGCTGACCACCCGAAATCTGATGCGGATAGGCGTCCATAACCCGCTCCGGATCCGGCAGATTAACGTCGCGCAACATGTTCAATGCCTTGTCGCGCGCCTCGGTGGGGTTGGCACTCGCATGCGTGATCGGGACTTCTGTCAATTGATCGCCGATTGTGAGCGAGGGATTCAATGCCGCCATCGGCTCCTGATAAACCATCGCGATCTTCGAGCCCCGGAGACCGCGTAACTCGGCCTCGCTAAGCGCCGCCATGTCGCGTCCCTGAAACCGGACCGACCCATCAACGATGTCGCCGTTATTTCCCAAATAGCGCATGATCGCCATGGCGACCGTCGATTTCCCGCAGCCGGACTCACCGACGAGACCGACACTCTCCCCCGGCGCGAGGGACAGCGAGAAATCGATCACCGCTGGAATTTCACCAGACCGCGCAAAATAGGACACGCAGAGATTCTCGATCTCGAGTACCGGCGCGGTGTGGTTATCTTTTGGATCGTTCATCTTTAATCCCGCAACGATACTTCGCGCAGACCATCGGCCAGCAAATTGAAGCCAAGGACAAGCGATGAAATCGCGACGCAGGGAATAATCGTCATATGCGGAAAGATCATTGCCATGCCACGCGCCTCATTGACCATGCCGCCCCAATCCGGTTTGGGTGGCGGCAGACCGAGGCCAAGGAAACCGAGAACGCCAATTGTGATGATGACATATCCTAAACGCACGCAAGCATCGACGATCAGCGGACCCCGCGCATTCGGCAAGATTTCGACCACCATGATGTAGAACGAGGTCTCGCCACGGGTCTGCGACGCCGCGACGTAATCGCGGTTGCGTAAATCGAGTGCCAGACCGCGCACGATACGCATGATCCCGGGCGCACTGGCGAAGGTAATCGCGATCACGATGTTAAATCCCGAAGCCCCGAAAGTCGCGATCACGATGATGTAGAGAACCAGGACCGGAAAGGACAAAATAATATCGCCGATGCGGCTCAGCACCGTATCCCACCAACCGCGGTGATATCCGGCCGCCAACCCCATGATAATACCAACGGCGTAGGCGCAAACGGTCGCCAGCGGCGCATAAATCAAAACCGTCCGCGCGCCCCAGATGACACGCGACAGGATATCCCGGCCCAGATTATCGGTTCCGAGCCACAAGGTCGTGCCGGATTTGACGTGAAATGTGCCGGGTTTCGCAAAAGGCTGTAAAATCGCCAAGGGATCATGCGGCGCCAGAAGCGGCGCGAACAGGGCAACGAATACCCAAAACAATATCAGCCCGGTGCCGATCATGCCGATCCAGCTCTCGCGCAAGATCGCGATGGACCGCAGTGCGGACAAGGCGGAGGGTGTGGGTGCTTTGGAAATATCGGTCATCGCCCTGCCTCAGGAAAAACGGATGCGCGGGTTGAGGAAGGTGTAGCCGATGTCGGCGATCGTCTGCGTCGCCACCGCCACGAAGACGGCAACCATGGCGCAGGCTTCGATGACAAAGATGTCCTGATTGAGCGACGCTTCGAGCAACAGCGCGCCAAAACCCTTATAGGCAAAGAAGAATTCGACGACGATTACCCCGGACAGCAGCCAGTTGAGTTGCAGCATGATCACGGTAAATGGCGCGATCAAGGCATTACGCAGTGCATGCTTCATGATGACCTGGCGGTACGGCAGCCCCTTGAGGACTGCGGTGCGGATATAAGGTGTGGTCATGACTTCGGCCATGGAGGCGCGTGTCATCCGCGCCACATAACCGAAATCGTACAGGAACAGGACGAGCACCGGCATGATAAGTTGCTTGAAATCGAAGCCGCTGATCATCCCCGACGTGCCCGGCAGCCAATTGAGGCCGAAAACGAACAGCGCCGACAGGAAAACGGCACTGGCGAATTCGGGGATCGAGGTCGTCAAGACACTGATGATCGAGATCGTCCGGTCGAGCTTGGAGCCTTCCCGCATTCCGGCCAGCACACCGAGTACCAACGAGAAGGGGATCAAGAACGCAAAGGTCCAAAATCCAAGAACCGCGGTATTCCAAAGCCGTGGCCACAAGATTTCCCCAACCGGCACTTTGAACCGGTGCGACTCGCCGAGCTCTCCCGTCAGAAAGTTTCCCGCCCAAACGAAGTACCGTTGCCAAAGCGGATCGAAATATCCGTGCTGTTCGAGCCAGATATTCTTCTGCTCATCGGTTGCAAACTGTCCAAGGACCTTGGTCGCCACGCTACCAGGCGAGAATTCCAGCACGACGAACAGAAGAATGGACACCGCCGCCATGGTTATGACCATGAAGCTGAATCGCTTGGCGATGAAAATCAGCATAAGCGCCTAACGTTTTCCAACGCGTCTCTCAATGGGTGACCCAATTCTCGATTCGGAGTCCCTCGACACGCGAAAACTCCTTTATGTTATTGGATACGACGACCAACCCTTCGCTCCGAGCATGTCCGGCAATCATGAGGTCGTAAGGTCCAATCGACTCGCCCTTCCGTTCAAGTACTGCCCGAATTTCTCCAAAATGTGCAGACGCTTTTTCCCCGAACGGCAAAACCGGCATTCGCGCGGAAAAATTTTCCACGACCGACAAGTTTCGTTCGGTTTGAGATGATTTTTCGGCCCCGAACATCAATTCAGCGAGCGTCACGGCGGACATGCATATATGCGCCGCCTCCTGATTGAACCGATCCCGCAACTCCAGCGGTCTGTTTTTTATCGTGTATATGCAAATGTCGGTGTCGAGCATATAGCGGATCACTACAGTGAATCCCGCCGCTGCCCCGTGGGTTGAACGCGTTCAGTCAAAAAATCTTCCGATACGCCAGGTTCATCGAAGAACGTGTCCCAGGCGGCATCGACAGGTGCGATGAGCCGCGCCTGACCGAGTTTGATAATTTCAACTCGCTTAACATTCTCCGGAAGAGCCACCGGTTTGGGTAAACGGACGGCCTGACTTTTGTTCGTTCTGAAAACCGTGGATTGGGCCATAGTGCCTCGCAATGTATATCTCTTAGGGATATACCTAATTGTCGCCACCTAACTGGTATATGTCAATGGGATATACATACCATCGATGGCGTGGACACCGATGTCCGACGCCGACGGAAGCCCTCCGACTAGGAGTCCATCCAAACCTTATTCCATTGGTGATAGTTCGTCGGGTGCATCTTGATGCCTTTGACCTTGGTGCTTGAAGCAAACATGACGGAGCGGAAGAAAGGCTGCACCATGATCGCGTCGTCCTGGATGCGTTTTTCAACTTTCGCCATCACCTTGCGCCGTTCGTTAATATCGATTGTCGACTCGGCCAGGGTCAGTTGATCGTCAAATTCCTTGCTCCCGTAATGGGTTTCGTTCCACGGCACACCCGACCGGTAGGCAAGACCGAGCAACATCGTTCCCAACGGACGGTGCGTCCATGAGGTCAGGCTAAACGGCGCCTTGTCCCAGACCTCCCAATATTGCGCGGCCGGCATCACGTTGACGTTTAGGGTTATGCCCGCTTCGGCGAGATTTTGCTTCAGGACGACGACCGAGTCCTGTTCCCAGGTTCCCTGCGTGTTGCCGACATTGCAGGTAATTTCCAGGCCCTTCGCGTGGCCCGCCTCGGCGAGCAATTTCTTTGCCGCGGCGACGTCACGCGGCACCTTTGGCAGGGCGGCGTAATCGGGCTGGCAATCGCAGACATGATGGTTTTCGCCCACCGAACCCAACCCACGATGCGAGGTCTGCAGGTTCTGTGCATTGTCCGAGGCCAGCAGAATTGCCTTGCGGACCCGGATATCGTCGAACGGCTTCGCATCTATTTGCATCCTGATCACGCCGGTCTGTGCCGTCGTCGCCTCGTGCACATCGATACCGGGGATCGCCTTGGCGGCTTCCAGGGTGTTGAGATCGAGCGTGTAGAGCGCGTCGACCTGCTGTGATGCGAGCGCGGCGAGGGCCGCCGACGCTTCGGGGCCGGTATCGATATAGTGAATTTCACTCAGATAGGGCTCGTCTCCCCAATAAGGGGTTTTACGGCGTTTGAGGATGGCCTTTTCGCCGACGTTATACGCCGACAAGGTGAACGGACCGGTGCCAAGTTCCGGCGTCTTGGCAATATTGCCGCCCTTTGCATCGAAACTCCGATGCACGATCATCGCTGGATAGTGATACAGCTTCTCGGGCAACGCCAGGTCGGGCGAATTCAAATGAAACCGGACCGTATGGGCATCGACCTTTTCAATCGCGCCCGGTGTCATGCTCTTGATCTTGATTGGCTTGCCGTCCTTGTCTTTACCATCCTTGGTATCGACCATCGCGTTCAACAGGCCGAGTATCGATGACCCGGTCGCGGGGTTGAGCCAGCGTTCGACGTTGTAGACAACATCGTCGGCGGTAAACTCCTCGCCATTGCCGAACTTGACGCCCTTGCGGAGATTGAAAGTCCAGGTTTTCAAATCCTCGGACGGTTTCCAGGATTCCGCCAGCATGGGACGGGTAACGTTGTCCGGTCCGGTAATCGTGAGATGTTCCAGCATTTGGCGCGCGATATTGGACTTTTCGACCCAATCGTATTTGTGAGGATCCGACATATCCTGTACGGCCATGGCCATACGGATGACACCACCCTTCTTCGGCGCCGCCGCGAGGGCATCCGAAACGGGAGCCACAAGTCCGGCCATCGCGTATGCGGCGGTTGCAGAGACGCCTAAGAGCGTCGTCGTACGCAAGAATTCCCGACGGTCGACGGCACCCGATGCGACCTGTTTCCGAAGTTTCGAAACACTCGAATGCACAGTGGCCGGACTGGTGCTATTCCTGTTTTCATTTCCCATGGCGTACGCCTCCCTGATTTCCCTGTCTCGCTTTACTCCAATGGACGCCAATGGGCACCGGCCCGGGCGTCTTAACGACGCGCGCGCCATTGGAGAATGCGTTATTTCGATTGTTTTATCAGGACGGAACAAAACATACTGGGAATTAAATATCAAACTGGCGGCACGGATCACGGCTTTCGCGATCCGACCCTAACGCCAAACCGAATCAATAAATGCATTGGAACCAAGCAGTGGAACGCACACCGATGAACCGGGACAATGTTGAATTGGAATCAAGCGAGATACTCCATGACGGTTTTTTTCGCATGGATCATTTTCATCTTCGACATCGCCTCTTCGCCGGCGGCTGGAGCCCGTCATTGAGTCGCGAGATCATGCTGCGCGACCCCGTCGCCGCCGTCATCCCCTATGATCCCAGCAACGATCAAGTCGTTCTGATCGAACAGTTCCGGGGCGGTATGTACGCCGCTGGCGACAAAACACCTTGGAGCATCGAAATCGTCGCCGGGATCATCGAAAAGGGTGAAAACGCAACGGAAATGGCGCGGCGGGAAACGTTCGAGGAAACCGGCTGCACGGTCGACCGGCTCGAACAGATTATGGAATTCTACCCCAGTCCAGGCGGCTGCTCGGAACATGTCACCGTCTTCTGCGGCATGGTGTCGGCGGTCGGCGTCGGCGGCGTTCACGGCGTCGCTTCGGAAGGCGAGGACATTCGCGTATTCAGTACTTCCACTGAGGAAGCGATGGCGCTGGTGCGTTCCGGCGCGATCAATAATTCGATCGGCGTCATTGGCATTCAATGGCTCGCCATGAACCGCGACGACCTCCGCGACAGATGGACTTAGGCCGTGACAAAGGGAAAAGAAGGGACCGAATTTAACCGAAACGATGTCGAACTTCGAAAAACCGAAACGCTTCATGACGGCTTTTTTCGCATGGTTCGAATGCACCTGTGCCACAAACTATTCGCGGGAGATTGGAGCCCTTCGCTCAGTCGAGAAATAGTGCTGCATGGCGGAGTCGCCGCGATAATCCCCTATGATCCGGTTCTCGATACCGTCGTCCTGATCGAACAGTTTCGCGGCGCTATATACGCGGCGGGTGACGCTCATCCTTGGAGCATTTCAATTGCCGCCGGGATCATCGAGACCGGTGAAAACGCCGAGGAAATGGCGCGGCGCGAAACATTCGAGGAAACCGGATGCGTAATAGGCCGTATTGAAAAAGCGTTATCTTTTTATTCAAGCCCCGGCGGATCATCGCAGCACGTCACGCTATTTTGCGGCGAGGTCTCGAGTTCGGGTGTTGGCGGGTTACATGGCATCGCGGCGGAAGGCGAAGATATTCGCGCCTTTACCAAAACCGCGGCAGAAGCAATCGCCATGGTCGATACCGGTCAAATCGACAATGCGGTAAGCATCGTCGGCCTGCAATGGCTGGATAAACATCGTGACGCCTTGCAAGAGCGCTGGACTTGACCCTTACGGAGAGGAGTGCTTGAAAAGTAATTAGGCAGCGGCCTAGGGGGAACATTTTATGGACGGAAAGACAGCAAGATGGATGTTCGCGACGGATTTACCGAAACGGTCGGCAACACACCGCTAATTAAACTTAAAAAAGCCTCGGAGGAAACCGGCTGTACCATTCTGGGCAAGGCCGAGTTTTTGAATCCGGGAGGCTCCGTCAAAGACCGCGCCGCGCTATACATTATCCTCGATGCCGAGGAACGGGGCGTTTTGAAACCTGGCGGATTGATCGTCGAGGGCACCGCGGGGAATACGGGTATTGGCTTGGCACTCGCCGGAAACGCACGGGGTTACCGCACGTTGATCGTTATCCCCGAAACCCAATCACAAGAAAAGAAGGACATGTTGCGGCTGTGCGGCGCGGAGTTGATGGAAAACCCCGCCCTACCCTATAAAAATCCAGACAATTACGTGCATGTATCGGAGCGGGTCGCAGCCGAAAAGGCGAAAACGGAACCGAACGGCGCGCTCTGGGCAAATCAGTGGGACAATACAGCGAACCGCGACGCGCACATCAAATCCACGGGCCCGGAGATTTGGTCTCAAACCGATGGCACGGTCGACGGCTTTACGTGTGCTATCGGTACCGGCGGCACACTTTCCGGAATGAGCATGTTCTTGAAAGGGAAAAACAAGGACATCAAGACGGCGGTCGCCGACCCGATGGGGGCCGCGATGTATAATTACTTTAAGCACGGAGAACTAAAATCGGAAGGCAGTTCGATTACCGAAGGCATCGGACAGGGCCGAATCACGGGGAACATCGAAGGGGCGCCAATCGATGACGCCTATCAAATTCCCGATGCCGAGGCCGTGCAAATTTGTTTCGATTTGCTTCAATATGAGGGGCTTTGCCTGGGCAGCTCCAGTGGCATCAATGTCGCGGGGGCGATCCGGATGGCCAAGGAAATGGGTCCCGGGAAAACAATCGTTACGGTCCTCTGCGACTCTGGTACACGATATACCTCGAAATTGTTCAACCCGAACTTTTTGCGCGAAAAGGACCTGCCGGTTCCGGCATGGATGGATAGCAAATGACCACCGAAGAACTCTTCCGATCCGATTCCTATTTGAAGGAATGCAGCGCCACCGTAACCGGAATTAATGAAAAGGGCGGTATCCTTCTCGATCGTTCCGTATTTTACCCCACCGGCGGCGGCCAGCCCGGCGATGTGGGCATCCTAGTCGGCGCCGATGGCACCGAAACCACGGTGGTAACGACGGTCAAAGGCAACGGTGACGAAAATGTCGTTCATGTCCCCGCAGAAGGGTCCGTCCTCCCCGCACCAGGAGATACTGTAACGGCGCGTGTCGACTGGGATCGTCGCTACAAACATATGCGTATGCATACCTGTCTTCATTTGCTATGCGCCGTCGTGCCGCATGGTGTGACCGGCGGTAAAATCGGCGCCGAAAAAAGCCGCCTAGACTTCGATATCGGCGAGGCATCACTAGACAAGGAAGCGATTACCGAAGAAATCAACAGGCTGATCGAACAGGATCATAAAGTCGGCGCGCGCTGGATCACCGACGGTGAACTCGATTCCAATCCCGATCTCGTGCGCACCATGTCGGTCAGTCCGCCACGCGGTGCGGGCAAGGTGCGCCTGCTCGAGATTCCCGACGTTGACCTACAGCCCTGCGGTGGCACCCATCTCGCCCAGACTGGCGAAATTGGCCGTATCCGCGTCTCGAAGATCGAGAACAAGGGAAAGCGAAACAGGCGCGTTAACATCGTATTTGACGAATAGAACTCAAATGCCGTTTGGAGGTTCAAGGTGACTTATGTAAATCTGGACGCGCTGGTCGAAACCGACTGGCTCGCCGCCAATCTTTCCGACCCCAAGGTTAAGGTATTGGATTCGAGCTACCACTTGCCCGGAACCGGCCGCGATGCCGAAACGGAATTTTCCGACCGCCATATTCCAGGCGCGATGTTGTTCGATATAGAAGACGTGCGCGACCGCGATATACCACTTCCGCACATGCTGCCAAGCGCCGAGCAATTCGCCGCGCAGATGAGCACCCTTGGAATTAACGACGACGATTTTGTCGTCGTCTATGACGTTCATGGCGTGCAAACCGCGCCGCGCGCCTGGTGGACCTTACGGGCCTTTGGGCATGATAAGGTCGCCGTCCTCAATGGTGGTCTGCCCAAATGGCTAGCCGAGCTTCGCCCGGTCTCCGACGATATCCTCGATCGCGAGAAAGGCAAATTTAGCGCCAACAACCCCACACCGCTGGTTCGCAATGTCGACCAAATGCTTTCCAATCAGGAAACGCGGGAAGCATTGGTGATCGATGCGAGGCCCGCCGGCCGGTTCAATGGGATCGATCCGGAGCCGCGCACCGGTTTGCGGCCAGGCCGGATGCCCGGTTCGGTAAGTCTACCCATCAACCTGCTTATCGATCCGACAACGAAAACATTGCTGCCCGCCGACGAAATCCGGGCGGCGCTAGCGGGCGCCGGTGTCGACGATACGGACCAGCCGATGATCACGTCCTGCGGTTCGGGTGTTGCCGCTTGCGTGGTATCTCTCGGCCTGTATCTCATCGGCAACAAGAACGTCCCCGTCTATGACGGCTCTTGGTCGGAATGGGGTGCCCGCGAGGATACACCGATCGAACTCTAACCGATGGAAATCCGTCCCATTCGCGATGGCGATGAAGCGGCAATAACGGATCTGTGGCGCCGCTGCGAATTGGTGCGCCCCTGGAACGACCCTGCAAGTGATATCGCTTTCGCACGCGCGGCGCCGCAATCCGAAATCTTCATCGGCGAGCGACAGGGTAAAATCATCGCGAGTGTCATGTGCGGCCATGACGGTCATCGTGGTTGGGTCTACTACGTCGCGGTGTCCCCCGATGAACGGGGCGATCAACTCGGCCGCGCCATCATGGAAAAAGCCGAGGAATGGTTGCACGATTTGGGTGTTCCAAAGCTCGAGCTCCTAATCCGAAACACCAATGTCCAGGTCGCGCAATTCTACGAATCCCTCGGATATAAAACCGAGCCCGTCGTCGTTATGTCGCGATGGCTTAAAACACCACCGGCAGACCCCAATGGTTGATGAATTTATCGACGTTACGATCACCTCACTGGAAATGCGCTCGCGGCCAACCCGGCCATCCGCGCGCGCGCCGAGCCTATCGCAACCCGTCATGATTTTGCGGGCGATGCACCCAACGCTTTCCTTTTACCGCTACCTCTACAATACGATCGGTCAGGATTGGCTTTGGTATGAGCGCCGCCAGATGAGCAATACGGACTTGTTCGACATTATCGACGATGAAAAAGTATACGTGAACGTGCTCTACTATGGCGGCGTTCCCGCCGGGCTTGCGGAAATCGACACGCGGCAATACCCCAGCGTCGAAGTCGCATATCTTGGCCTCCTGCCAGAGTTTATCGGCCGCGGGCTCGGACGCTATATCGTCAACTGGGCCGTGGATGCAGCCTGGGATCAAAATCCAGAACGGGTTTGGATCCATACCTGCGACCTGGACCATCCCGCTGCCCTGCCAACCTACCAGAAAGCCGGCTTCACCCCTTTTCAACAGGAAACGGTTACGATAGCGAACCCACGTCTGCTCCCGGCTTTCGCGCGCCCGGAAGTCGTGAAATCAAACCCGCCGGGTAAAGGCAAGCCAGACACCTGCCCCGATCAGAAGTGATCCCGTTAGGCGGTTTTGTAGCCGCACACGGCGTTCGTTCGAAAGAAGCCGCCGCAACTGGCCGGCACCCAAGGCAAAGCAACTATCCAAAACGAAAGCAAGGATCACGAATGTTACGCTGAGCATTACCATCTGCGGCGACAGCTCGGCGGAA
>JAJFJC010000158.1 GCA_021774385.1 Alphaproteobacteria bacterium | reverse complement strand
GTGTTTCGAGCGTTGTGTTCGATTCCGATGATGGCACGGCAACGATTGATTGGACCGAAAGCCATCGAGGTGGAACGGTGCCCAATGCCGTTGTGCAAGCGGACGGCATGGGTCCGCCAGGCGATAGCGTGGTCATTGTCCGAGCCACATACGATTACGTTCCATTATTCGGCGAATTCATTTTTGGAAATATGTCATTGGAAGAGCTGGCCTTTGCCCGCCCGCGACGCAGTACTTCGGTCATTCGGGAATAATCCAGAGAGGATCGTGATGGTTTGGTTGAACAAACTCAGTTTGATTATTGCACGGCAGTTTCGCGCAATCGGCCGATCACAAGGCGGAGCCGTGATCATTTTATGGGCGCTGGCAGCGGTGCCGATCGTAGTTGGTGTCGGGGCGGCGGTCGATTTATCCCGGGCTTATATGGCGCGATCCCGGCTCGCCTTTGCGCTTGACGCCGCCGGTCTCGCCGCCGGCGCGGGGGGCGAAACCGAAGTGGAAATGCAAGCGATCGCGGAACAGTATTTCTTCGCCAACTATCCAGTGGACCTCATGGGCACGCCCTCAACACCTAATTTAACCGTGGACGGTGGCGTCATAAGGGTCACCAGCGATGTAACACTCGAGGCCACGCTGCTGCGCCTTATTGGTCAGGAAGACTTTGTCGTTGCAGCGGCGGCTGAGGTGCTGCGCAAGGGTTTGGAAGTCGCATTGGTCCTCGACAATACGGGTTCGATGAGGACCAACGATAAAATTGGTGCATTGCGAACGGCATCTCAGGATCTTGTTGATATCCTTTTCGCAAATCCGGAATTGTCATCGAAACTAACGGTGGGGATTGTTCCATATGCGGGAACGGTGAATTTAGGTACCGCCGCGTTGGGTATTGTTAGTGGCGTAACGGCTGACGAATTCAGTACGACGGATGAAGAAAAATGGAAGGGATGCGTTCTGGCCCGAGACTATCCGAATGATGTTCGGGATACGCCCAGCGGTGGCGGCACAGCCTGGGCCAAAGCCTTTTGGCCATCGGAATCCCCAAGTTTTAACAGCAACACTTGGCCTCCAGCCTCCACGGTGTTTGTAAATAACGCCAATGATGTTACAGGCCCAAATCGCGCATGCCCGACGGCGGTGACGCCGCTAACCAATGATAAAAGCATCCTCGATGATGCGGTCGACGCGATGAGGGCCTGGCGTGGTGGCGGTACGTTCAGCAATGTCGGCATGGCTTGGGGATGGCGGGTGCTCTCGCCCGAAGCGCCTTACACAGGTGCATTGCCTTATGAGACACCTGGATTTGATAAGGTCGCGATCTTGATGACCGATGGTAGAAACAATTACGCCGGAAATGACTACGCCGCCTATGAATACCTATCTCAAGGAAATCTGGGGACAACGAACAATACTGTTGCAAACTCGGTTCTGAACAATCGGTTGGCTGAAGTCTGCACGAACATGAAGGCCGCCGGCATAATCATCTATACCATCACGTTCCAATTGACCAACAGTACCACGAAAACGTTCTATCGAAATTGTGCGAGCGACCCTGATAAGTACTTTGATTCGGGGAATAACGATGCCTTGCAGGCTACTTTCCATGATATCGCGGAACAACTTATCAATCTGCGCGTGACCAAATGACGTGGATTGAGGAACTCGTGGACATCCACGCAGTTTGCATTAACTTTTACTTAAACGTTCCCATTTAACCTTCAGCTATCGGGACTAGCGTTCCGCATGGCTGAAGGAGTTTAATCGTCATGAGTTTAATGGGTTATCCTGCATTAACATCAGGCGCGTCCGAAGATTATCGGCAACATTCCAGGCTGAATTGGCTATTCGCCGCTGCGTTTATTGGCGGTGGCAGTTTAGCGATTTGGGGTCTTATCGTTTATGCGGTTTGGCAGTTAACCTGAGGTTCTTGAGTTTTTAGGCCACTTGGTATCGGTCAATGACCGATGGGTCCGGGTCGGCACCCAATCCCGGGCCTTCAGGTACACCGAATGATCCCCCAACGGGTGCGATCAAATCACCGTAAAGCGTCGCTTCCGGCGACAAGTAAAAACGCTCCACCAAACCCTCGGCTGCTTGTGCAGCCATGAGATGGAGTGTCGCGAGGAATCCCGGCCCGAAATAAGGTGAATGCGGCATGATCGTTACGCCGCTTGTTTCCGCCATGGCCGCGATTTTTAAAAACTCGGTCACGCCACCGACCTTTGTGACGCTAGGCTGCGCGAAATCCACTGCGCCTGCGGCGAACATATTTCGAAAATCGAATGCGGTGCAGGCGTTTTCGCCGGCGGCAATCGGAACACCGCTCTCGCGCCGGAGCCGTGCCAGTGCAGGGTAGTCTTCTGGGGGGAAAATTGGCTCCTCCAGCCAATAAAGATCGTAGGGTTTGAGAGTACGGGCGGCCTCGCGGGCTTGAGCCGGCGTCCACGGGCAATTCGTGTCGACCATCAATGGTATATCCGGCCCAATTACCTCGCGCGCGGCACGAACTTCCGGTTCCGCTATTTCATGCAGCTTAATCCGGGTGAAACCGTCATCAAGCGCAGCCTGGCAGCGCTCGGCGACAATGTCCGCGTCACGGTAGTGAAACAGGCTGGCGTAACCGTTGACGGTCTTACGCGCGGCGCCACCAAGGAGGCGGTGCAGCGGTTGCCCGGCGGCTTTGCCCGCAATATCCCATAGGGCGATATCGAGGCCAGATAAGGCGAATATCGTGACACCGTAACGTCCGAACAAGTGCAGTGCTTTCTGCAAGGCGTGGTTGAGCCCGGTGATGTCGCCGGCATCATGTCCAACCGCGACCGGCGCGATCATGTGATCAACGGCGGCCTGCACGGCATGCCGGCAGTTATAGGCGAAGGCATCGCCGTACCCGACGATACCGGTATCCGTTTCGACGCGGACCAATAAGGTCGACAAAATTCGCCATTCCTGACCGCCCCACCCATAGGGTGCACCGCCATGATTGAAAGGAATGTCGAGGGCAATCGTTTCTATTTTCGCTATTTTCATTTTCCATCTCCGACGAGCCGCGCCAATTTGAAGGGAATGGTATAGGTTGGTCCGTGGGGAAGACTAGAAGAATGAACTGATGGGGCACCAGGATCTATTGCGCGAGGCTCTTGAGGCCGGCGACCTAGCGGCGGCGGAGGCCCATGCATCGGCTGCCCTGCTCGAAAACCCAGACGATATAATGCTGCGCGCGCGCCTCGGTTCGATTCAAATGCTACTGGGGCGGATGGATGATGCCTTGGCGAATCTGAAACAGGCGGCGGAGGCCGCGCCAAGTTCAGGTGTACTATGGAACGAATATGGCGTCGCGCTCGCCCGAACCGGCGCGGCAAAGGATGCTGAAGCCGCGCTGCGCCGGGCGCTTTCACTCGCTCCCGAGATTGCGCAAATACATAACAATTACGGCAACGTTTTGCGGGATCGCGGTGATTTTGCGCGCGCCATTATATGTTATCGCGCGGCCCTTGAGCGTAAGACTGATTATGTGGAAGCAAAAGGCAATCTTGGGGTTGCATTGCAGGAAATTGGCGATCATTCGGCGGCGATTGAATGTTTTGAATCGTTGCTAAAGGATCATCCCGACGACGGTGGGGCATGGACGCACCTTGGCGTGGCGCGCGCCGCGCAAGGACGGTTGGTAGAGGCGGAATTAGCGCATCGTAAGTCGATTGCACTGCGCCCGAATTCACCGGACGGCTATAATAATCTTGGTATCGCGCTGAAGGATCAAGGGCGCCTTGATGTGGCGTTGGACGCCTATCGGCGCGCGCTCGAATGTGACCCCACGGACGCTGGGGTGCACTCCAATCTGTTGATGTGTTTGTGCTACGATTCTCGGGTCGATGCGGCTGAAACGATACGTATGCATCGACAATGGGCAACACGGCACGTTCCGGATATTCCCACCGAATCTTTCTCCGCGGCGGCGAACGGACCGCTACGCGTGGGCTATGTATCGCCGGATTTTCGCGATCACTCGGTTGCGTTCTTCGTCGATTCCCTCTTTGCCAATCATGATGATCGAAGGATCTCTTTGCACTGTTACAGCGACGTCGCGAATCCAGACGCCATGACCGAGCGGTTGCGGGGTCATGTCCCGCGCTGGCGCGATGTATTCTCCGATGATGATGACGCTTTATTCCAACGCATCCGCGATGATGGCATACAGATTCTTGTCGATTTGGCGGGGCATACGGCGAACAATCGCCTGCCGGTATTCGCGCGTCGAGCGGCGCCAGTCCAAGTTACCTGGCTTGGCTATGGAATGACGACCGGAATGCCACAAATGGATTATCTGTTGTCGGACGATTGGGTCGACCCTCCAGGACCGGCCGACGATTGGTGTACGGAGGAAATCTATCGTTTGCCGTCCGGCTTCATGTGCTATACGCCACCAAAGGGCTGTCCCCTTCCCGAGCGCGCACCGGACCAACCGCTTACCTTCGGATCGTTCAATAATCTGTCCAAGATCAACGACGACGTAATTGCGCTTTGGGCAAGAGTATTAGCGGTGGTTCCAGGTTCACGATTGCTGTTGAAGTCACGCCAACTGGCCGACCCGTTGATCGAGGAGCGACTGCGTGGCGCGTTTGCAAAGGCTGGTATAGCTGGCGAAAGACTCGAATTTATCGGTCGAACGGCTTCGCGCGAGGAGCATTTCGCATTGTATGGCCGTGTTGACGTTGCGCTTGATACCTTTCCGTACAATGGCGCGACCACGACTTGCGAGGCGTTGTGGATGGGGCGGCCAGTTGTAAGTCTTGCGGGGGATAGGCATGTCGGTCGAGTCGGAGTCACGTTCTTGAAGCGAGCGGGTTTTGGGGGCTGGGTTGCGGAGACGCTAGACGCCTATGTCTCGATTGCCGAGCGACTTGCCCACACGCGGCCGGATCCTAAGATCGTACGTGAAACCGTTGCGTCATCCTTGATGGTTGATGGCGCTTGTGCCGCCCTGGAGATCGAGGACGCTTTCCTGGATATGTGGCAACGTTGGAAGGCGGGGGTGAAGGGCCGATGAGTTTTGGGTAAGCCGGTTTAATGGAACTGAGCGCTTATGAGAGGTCGGTTGCCGGGGGAGCGGAAGGGGCCGCATCAGCCATGGCTTTGCGGATTGTTGCCGAGGCAGGGCGGCTTCTCGGTGCATCGAGGTTGATTGATATCAATTCGGTTCACGTCGACGGCTGCCTTTACCATGGCGATTCCGGGGTCCATTTTGTTGAACGTTTGGTTGCGGATGGCGGCTACGTTCGGGTCCCGACGACATTGAATGTCGGCGCGCTTGACTTGCTGCATCCGGAGCGCGTGCGGGGCGACGCGCATTTCCGTG
>JAJFJC010000157.1 GCA_021774385.1 Alphaproteobacteria bacterium | reverse complement strand
TTGTGGACTCGCGACGCACCTTCCGGCACGCGCCGCGCGAGATTGATCATCAGGCAGAGCGTGATCTCCGCAACCGCGTCGGCATTGGCGCCCGGTGCGTTTGTCACCAACACGCCACGTTCCGTGCAGGCTTCGACGTCGACCTGATCAACACCCGCGCCGTGGACCGCGATGATCTTCAGGTCCGGTAACTGATCGAGCAATGTTGGTGTGACGTAACCCGGCCGCAACAGCATACCCGCTGCCCCTTGCAGCATCTTCGCGTACTTCGTTTCTTCGGCGAGACTGAGGGTGCTGTAGGGAAGAGGCACTGTTCTGACGGGCGCAATACCGCGCAACGCGTCGCGAACCGGGGGCATTGCCACAGGCAAATCGTCTGTCGCCGTGATGGCGACCCAGGGGCGTTTTTTCGATGGCATCGGAATTCCTTTTGTTGAACTGCAGGACCATACAGATTTTTCCCGGACTGTTTAATGCCCTTTGTTTCCCAACCTATGATGAGAAGGGATCACCGCACCGTGATATCGTTTATCTTGGAATCGTTCTATGATGTCACCTTGACGAGCCATTAGGGGAGCAGCGACATGCGTGTTGGAGTCTTTACTATTGCGTCCGTATTGAGCGTTTTCGGCTTTTGGGGTGCCGCGGTTGCCGCGCCTCAAGTGTTGATGGTTGTGACGCCCAGCGATGAAATGCCACTCACATGTGAAAACGGAATTTGCGTTACGGAAGTTGCGGCCATTTGCCTGCAGCCGGATCGTGGAAATCCTGTGCGTGGGAAGAACTACAGCGTTCGCGAAGGCGAGGCCAATATTCGCGGCGCGCGCAGTACCCGGGTCGAAGATGGGATGACGTTGGTTGGCGTCGACGCTCTGGGGCAAGAGCGGATCATCCCGGCCGCAAACAATTTGCGCATCAAAGCGGAGCGGGATCATTTCGCGGTAACGCTGAGTGTTGATGAGTCCGTCATGCGCGAACGCGGTCTGACATCCTTGGCCGTTCGGATTACGGGCAACGTTCTGCTGTTTCCCGAAGCTGACAAGGGTGATCCAAACCCGCAAACAACGTCCGACATCGAAGTCGCGAAGACGATGCAACGTGGCACCGCGCAGCGTATCCTGAGCAAGCGATCGGATAAGATTGTTGGCGCCAGTGTCGTTCAATATGCCATGAATGCGCTGCCAAGAGACCGCGCCACCAACGAGCTGGAGCGGAAACAGGCGCGAGAAACGGCGTTAGGCAAGGCGGTATCCAAAACGGCCCTGTCGCACGCGCAGGAGGCGTTCCTTGCCTGCCGAAGCGTTTCGGATCACGCCATGATCAAACGCTATGATTCGCGTTACGGTTACCGGGCGTGCCTTGGCATCATGCATGACGATCTGATCGACAGCGTGAACAAGGAATATTGGCAGGCGCTCAAAGCCGGCAGCTGATAGCCTGAGTTTTTTTATTATGCCATGGCGCCGGCGACGATGCCGGCGTCATGGAGTTTGCCAATTTCACCATCGCCAAGACCGAGCTCACTTGCGAGAATTTCGTCGGTGTTCCCACCAATAACTGGGGCGGGCCGCACCGGTGTCCGGGGGTTTGCGCTGAAGTCCAGCATGGAACCGGAGGCCAGATAACGTCCAATATTGGGCTGGTCGATTTCCTCGAACATCGGGTTCTCAACGGACAGTCGGCTGTCTTCCTGAACGGCTTGGGTAAAGGTCTGGTATGGCCCCCAACAGGCTCCCGCATCGTCCAGCGCGGTCCGAATTTCCGACAGCGGACGGCTTGAGAACCAGGGTTTCATCACCGCGATAATAGTATCGCGGGCTTCCCAGCGCGCTTCTTCGAGACGCAGGTCGAGTTCAAATAACGCTTCCACCTGTTTCATGCGATCTTCGAGGCCGGTCGCCTTGAGCAACGCCTGCCAGTGCCGTGGCGTGAAGGCGGTGATCATGACCCGCCGTCCGTCCGATGTCGCGAAGTCACAACCAAAGGTGCCGTAGACTTGATTGCCTGTCGCCGGCCTATTGTCGCCGTTTATCTGGACTTCGCCGACATAGCCGAGATGACTTAACGTCGAAAATGCGGTGTCCGCGAGGGCCAGGCCGATGAATTGGCCCTTGCCGGTCTCGCGGCGCTGCCGTTCGGCGGTCAGGATGCCGTTTACGGCGGATAGACCCGCGACAACGTCCCAAACCGGCATGACATGGTTGACGGGCCCGCTATGACCCTCCGGGCCGGTCACGTGCGGAAACCCAGCCGCCGCGTTGACCGTGTAATCGAGTGCAACAGACCCGTCGCGGTTGCCGGTAATGCCCAGCATGATCAAATCTTCGCGCTTTGCTTTTAGAGCCTCGTAATCGAGCCAGCCGCGTGCCGGTAGATTCGTTAAAACAATTCCGCCCTCCAGTCCCGGTTTGGTCATCAGCGCATGCGCAAGCTCTCGCCCCTCGGCTTCCCGGACATTCAACATGATCGACCGCTTGCCCTTATTAAGGCCGGCCCAATAGAGACTGGCATTGTTGGCGGTAACCGGCCAACGCCGGTAATCGAGCCCGCCGCCGACCGGGTCGATGCGAATTACATCGGCGCCCATCTGGGCCAAGGTCAGGCCGGCATAAGGCGCGGCGATGAAGGCGGAGACCTCG
>JAJFJC010000156.1 GCA_021774385.1 Alphaproteobacteria bacterium | reverse complement strand
AACCGAGGGTTCCAAACCGCATGGAAAGGAAGCCCTATAGTGCCTGCTCGACCTGCGGAAACACCTCTTCGGCCATGATATTCATCATGTCGAGGACGAGATTGTTCGGCATGCTGACCCAGTGGATGCCGAGAATGAAGTGGTTGGCGCCTAAGGTCTCGTTGAAGCGGACGATTTGCTCCGTGACTTCGTCGGGCGAACCGAACAAAAAGCGGTCGCGGGCGAGGTCGTCGAAATCGAGGTTCAGATTGTCGTCGCCTTTCGGCATTGCCTTATCCTGGCCCCACTGGTGATAAACCTTGTATTTGGCTTCGAGGTAGGGCCGGGCCAACTCCTCGGCTTCCTTGCGCGTTGGCGCGACGAACAGCTCGCGCATCAGCGGCAACTCGTCGGGGAAGGGTTTGCCGGCATCGTCGAGCGCCTGTTTGTAAACGCCCATCTGACGTTCGATGGTTTCCATGCGCTGATGCGGGTTGATGAACCAAGTGTCCGACATCGTCGCGGCCCGGCGCACCGCGGCGTCCGCATTGGCGCCGATCCAGATCGGCGGGCGCGGTTTCTGATAGGGTTTGCAGGAAAGGGTCACGTCTTCGAGATTGAAATGCGATCCTTTCATCGTGACATTGTCTTCGGTCCAGAGCCGCACGACGGCGTCGAGGTTTTCCTCGAAACGCTGCACGCGATCCTTTTGCGTCGTGCCGAAGCCCTGGAACTCAACTTCGCGATATCCTAGGCCGGCACCGAAGGTCATTTTGCCTTTCGACATGATGTCGATCGTCGCCAGTTGCTCAGCGATATCCAGGGGTTTGTGTAGCGACAACAGTACAATACCGGTGATGAGGCGCAGGCTCGGGCAATCGGTCATGATGCGCGACAGGAAGGGAATCTGCTGCAATTCCTGCAGCGGCGCGCCGGCGTAGTGAGAACCCTTCAATAGGCTGGCGAAACCAAGTTTCTCCGCCAGTTGCGCCTGCGCCACACAATCGTCAAATGCGGCGGCCATATCGTCGCCGGCCTTGTATTGGCTGCGGATAAGCAAGCCATAATCCATTACACCCATTGTCTTCATCTCCCTTATATCGGCAATTCCTGTTTAAAGCCCTTGTTCCACCAGCGGCATGACTTCCTCGGCGAAGCGCGTCATCGATTCCATCGTCAGCGCGTGCGGCATGCCGACCCAGTGGAAATTGAGGATGATGTGATTGATCCCAAGTCGCTTGTAGTGCGCGATAACCTGATCGGCGATTTCCGCCGGTGAACCAAGCATGAAGCGGTCCTCGAGTAACTCGTCGTAATCGAGCGACAGATCATCGTCGCCGGCCGGCATGTCCTTGTCCTGGCCCCATTGGTGATAGATTTTGTATTTCTCTTCCAAGAACGGCTTGGCGATACGGATCGCTTCGTCCTTGGAATTCGCGACGAAGACCTCGCGCGCGATCGGCAGATCGTCTGGGAAGGGTTTGCCCGCTTTGTCGAGCGCCTGTTTATAGATTTCGACCTGACGCTCGATCGTATCCATGCGCTGATGCGGGTTGATAAACCAGGCATCCGCCAGTTTCGCCGCGCGCCGGATTGCCGCGTCGGCATTGGCGCCAATCCAGATTGGCGGTGTCGGTTTTTGCAGGGGCTTCATCGATAAGGTCGCGTTATCCAGCTCGAAATGCGACCCCTTCATGGACACGTCGTCCTCGGTCCATAGCCGCTTCACCGCTTCGAGGTTTTCGATCAGACGCGGCACCCGTTCCTTAGAGTTGGTGCCGAATCCCTTGAACTCCACATCGCGGTATCCGAGACCCACGCCAAAGATCAGCCGGCCTCCGGACATGACGTCAACGCTGGCGAGCTGTTCGGCGATGTCGAGCGGTTTGTGCATCGGCAACAAGACGACGCCGGTAATCAAACGCAAGCTCGGCACTTCATCCATGATCCGTGCGAGGAAGGGGACTTGATGAAACTCTTGCAACGGGGAACCGGCGAAGTGGGAATTCTTCATCAGCGAATCGTAGCCGAGCGTCTCGGCAAGACGCGCCTGTTCCAACTGCTCCTCGAAGCCTATGCGCATATCCATATCCGCCGCATATTGCGTGCGTACGCCGATGCCGTATTTCATGACGCTCATACCGTGCCGCCTATTCGTTCACAAATGTCCGGACACATCATAGGCCTTGGCGCACGCGCGGGAAGACCTCTTCGGATAACATCTGCATCGAATCCATGGTGATGCGGTAATCCATGCCCGGCCATTGCATGCTGGCGATGATGTGATTGACACCGGTTTCGCGGTGCAGTCGGATAACCTCATCGGCGACTTCATCCGGCGACCCAATGAGGAAGCGGTCGCGCGCCAGTTCGTCGAATTCGAGCGACAGATCGTTGTCGCCTTCCGGCATCGCTTTGTCCTGGCCCCATTCATGATAGACCTTGTATTTCGTCGCGAGATAGGGCGCGCAGAGCCGCAGGGCTTCTTTGCGTGTCTTGGCAACGAAGACTTCGCGGCGGATGGGGAACTCCTCCGGAAACGGCTTGTTATATTCGTCGAGCGCACGGCGGTAGATTTCGGTTTGCTCCAGAATCGTCCCGATCCGGTTATGCGGATTGACGTACCAGCAATCGCCGACCTTTGCGGCGCGCCTGATGGCGGGGTCGGCATTGGCGCCGATCCAAATCGGTGGATTTGGCTTCTGCACCGGCTTGATCGATGTCGAAGCATCCATCA
>JAJFJC010000155.1 GCA_021774385.1 Alphaproteobacteria bacterium | reverse complement strand
GCTTATTCGTGCGGCCCGGATGACGGAAGTTGCTACCGGCGGCGCATCGAGAATGATTGTGATCTATTTGTTGATCTATCCGGAATGGAAAGTATCGCAGCCGCACGTCACATTCATGACGACGGGGTGGATATCCTGGTCGACCTCAAAGGTTATACGAGGCAAAATCGGCTCGATATAGCAGCCCTTCGGCCGGCAACCATCCAAGTCGCATGGCTCGGGTTTCCTGGTACTAGCGGGGCCGAGTTTTTCGACTATATCGTGACTGACGATATCGTGACGCCACGCGCCGATGCCGACGAGTACAGCGAAGCTTTTGCGGTCATGCCGCATTGCTATCAGGTGAATAATCGGGATCAAGAAATCGACGGTGTCCCAATGACGCGCGCCGAAGCCGGCCTTCCGAAAGACGCCTTCGTGTTCGTGTCCTTCAATAATACCTACAAGCTGGAGCCTGTGATGTTCGGCCTGTGGATGGATATTTTACGCGCCGTGCCGGACGCGGCCCTGTGGCTATTGCCAAACAATCCGCTTGCGATTGCCAATCTGAGACGGGAAGCGGCGGCGGCGAATATTGAGCCGGAGCGGTTAATCTTTGCCGATATGTTGCCCAAGGCGGCGCATTTGAAGCGTTCCGGATTGGCTGATCTGGCGCTCGATACGCGACTCTACAATGGTCACACGACGACAAGCGATATGCTTTGGGCGGGCGTTCCCGTTGTCGCTATCGAGGGGGAGCATTTTGCATCCCGTGTTTCTAGTAGCCTCCTTGAGGCATTCGGCCTTCCTGAGCTGATCACGCAAAGCCTGGAAGACTATCGTGAACTGGCGTGCGATCTTGCACGGTCTCCGGAGAGGCTCCAGGCTCTGCGAGAAAAAACCACGGGATTGCGTCGACGTTCGCCGCTGTTCGATACGGCGGCGTTTGCCGACGATCTCGAACGTGCTTTCGCGGAAATGTGGCGGCGCAACAAAAACGGCGAACCGCCAAGGCGGCTCGCCGTTTCCGAACTCGATTGAGTAACTTTTACCGGTTAACCGCAGGCGGCAACCGCGCGTCTCGCCATCACGCCGATCAGGTGGGCACGATATTCGGCGCTGCCATGGATATCGGAATTCAAGTCGGCGTCCGATACGCTAAT
Organism: Alphaproteobacteria bacterium; assembly: GCA_021774385.1. Classification (GTDB taxonomy): domain Bacteria; phylum Pseudomonadota; class Alphaproteobacteria; order UBA8366. Next base: position 2,208 of record JAJFJC010000155.1, on the reverse strand, counting down.
ATTCGCGATCGCATCCGCTGAAAAGCTGGCGTCGAGCGCAGCTTCCATTTCCGCTACGCGGAACACACCACCTTGGCCAGCCCCGGTGACCGCGACGCGGACACCGCTTGCCGTTTTGGCGACGAATGCGCCGACCAATGAGAATCGGCTCGCCGGTTGTGCGAACTTCATGTAACACGCTTTTTCAGGCTTCGAGAATCGTACCGCCGTGATGATTTCTCCTTCGCCAAGCGCGGTTTCAAACAGGCCAAGGAAGAAATCGTCGGCAGTGATTTCCCGCGTATTGGTCACCACGGTCGCGCCGAGGCCGAGTACGGCACCGGGATAGTCGGCCGCCGGATCGTTGTTGGCGATGGAACCGCCTATCGTGCCGCGATGGCGAACCTGCGGGTCGCCAATCATGCCGGCGAGGTCGGCAAGCGCTGGAATCGCACCTTTGATCGCATCGGAACCGGCGACTTCAGCATGTGGGGTGGTGGCGCCAACGGTCACCGTATCTCCGTCCACGGAAATACCGCTCAATTCACCGATACCAGAAATATCGATGAGGTCGGATGGGCGGGCAAGCCGCTGCTTTAAGGTTGGCAGCAGTGTATGACCGCCGGCTAATAACTGGCCGTCCTCGGCGCTTTGTAGGGCGCTAACCGCGTCGGCGAGGGAGGTTGGCCGTTGATAATCAAATTCGTACATTGTCTTACCCTCTCTACTCGGCCGCCTGCGCGGCGCTTTGAATGGATTGCCATACGGTTGATGCCGTGGCTGGCATTGGTACGTCGCGGACACCGAGATCCCAAAGTGCGTCGACGACGGCATTCATAGTCGCCGCCGGCGCCGCGATGGCACCTGCTTCGCCGCAACCCTTGACGCCCAGCGGGTTCAAAGGGGACGGCGTTTCCGTGAGTCCCACATCGATGCTGGGCACCGTGTCGGCGCGCGGCATGGTGTAGTCCATGAATGAGCCGGTTACGAGTTGTCCGGAGGCATCATAGACGCATCCTTCAAGGAGCGCCTGACCGACACCTTGGGCGACACCGCCGTGAACCTGTCCTTCGACGATCATCGGGTTGATGACCGTGCCGAAATCGTCTACCGCCGTGTAGTTTACAATTTCGGTCGTGCCGGTATCGGGGTCGATCTCGACTTCGCAGATATGCGTGCCGGCCGGGAAGGAGAAATTGAGCGGGTCGTAGAACGCTGTTTCGTTCAGGCCCGGCTCGACACCTTCGGGATAGTTGTGCGGCACGTAGGCGGCAAAGGCGACTTCGCCGATGCTCATGGTTTTGTCGGTTCCCGCAACGGTGAAGTTGCCTTCCTTAAACTCGATATCGTCTTCCGATGCTTCGAGAATATGGGCGGCGATCTTCATGCCTTTTTCGACGATCTTGTCGGCCGCCTTGCACAGGGCCGAACCACCGACCGCGGCGGAGCGCGATCCGTAGGTGCCCATGCCAAACATGACCTTGTCGGTATCGCCATGCACGACTTCGACATTTTCAACCGCCACGCCGAGACGTGTGGCCACGATCTGCGCGAAGGTCGTCTCGTGTCCTTGGCCGTGGCTGTGCGACCCGGTGAAGACGGTTACGTTGCCGGTGGGGTTGAAGCGGATTTGACCCGATTCCCAGAGCCCGACACCGCCACCTAGCGCACCCACCGCGGCCGAAGGCGCGATGCCACAGGCCTCGATATAGGCGGAGAACCCGATGCCGCGTCGCTTACCGCGCGATTCGGCTTCGGCCTTGCGTTGCGCGAAGCCGGCATAGTCTGCCATGCGCAATGCCTCGTCGAGGGACGCCGGATAGTTACCGCAGTCATATTGCTGAATGACCGGCGTCTGATAGGGGAAGGCGTCAACTGGCACCATATTCTTGCGCCGCAGTTCCGCTGGGTCGGACCCGGTTTCCTTCGCCGCCTGTTCGACCAGCCGCTCGATCACGAAGGTCGCTTCCGGCCGACCGGCGCCGCGCAGCGCGTCTACCGGCGTGGTATGGGTGAAGACAGCCTGAACGTCACAGTAAATTGCCGGCGTGGTGTATTGGCCCGCCAGCAAGGTTGCGTACAGGTAGCTCGGCACGCAGGTCGCGAAGGTGGACAGATAGGCGCCCATATTGGCGACTGTATTCACCCGCAGGCCAATGAATTTGCCGTCCGCATCCAATGCCAGTTCGGCCTTGGAGACGTGATCGCGGCCATGCGCGTCGCTTTGGA
>JAJFJC010000154.1 GCA_021774385.1 Alphaproteobacteria bacterium | reverse complement strand
CGTACAGTTGCTTTAGGTTGAGGCCAATGCTGCGGTAGAAGTTGAAGATGTCCGGGCCGATCGCTTCGCCCGCCGTATAAGCCAACCGCACCTTGGAAAAACCAAGCACGTTCTTGAGGGGCGCATAGACAAGTACATTGCCCAACCCATACATCAATCTATCCACGAACCCCACGGTATCTCCGTCCAGCAGTTTCGGGCCGACGCGCCGGGCCAAATTCATGAAGTAGTGGAACATTTTTTTCTTCAGATTGCTTGCGTCCTCAATACGAATCATCACAGAGGTCAACAAGTTTTCAAAAATTCTCGGCGGCGCGAAAAAATATGTCGGCCCAAGTTCCCGGATATCAATTAGCACGGTGTCGGCGGATTCCGGGCACGCCGTGCAGAACCCCGTCAGCAGCGCTTGCCCGTAGGAAAATGTGTGGTCGCCGACCCAGGCCATCGGCAGATAGGCTAATATTTCGTCGGTTTCCTTGAGGCCTTCGAACAAGACGGCGTTGTTCGCGGTAACCAGGATGTTCTCATACGTCAGGACAACGCCCTTCGCCCGGCCCGTCGTGCCTGATGTGTAAAGCATGATCGATGTATCGGATGCCTTACCCTCGTTGATTTCCGCTAGGTAAAACTCGGGATTTGCGACGTTGTATTCTCGGCCGCGCGACACGACTGCTTGGTAGTTATGCAGGAAATCTTCTTTGTAATCGCGCATTCCTCGATCATCGTCATAAATGACCGTTTCGATTTTTGGGCAACGATCCTTGATTTGCAGGACCTTGTCGACCTGCTCTTGATTTTCGCAAATAACGAACCGCGACTCCGCATGTTCCAAGACATACTGCATCTCATCGGCCACGGAGTCTTGGTAAATAGGAACCGGGACGGCACCCAGGGCCTGAGCCGCGATAATCGACCAATAAAGGTGTGGTCTATTATCGCCGACGATCGAAATGCGGTCACCACGTTGAAGGCCGAGCGCCTTTAATCCACCCGTGATTGCCTGAACTTCCTCGGCAACCTGGCTCCAATTCCAGGTTTGCCAAATTCCGAGGTATTTTTCTCGAATTGCGGGCTGGTCGCCTCTTACTCTTGCATTCCACAGCAGAAGCTTGGGACCAGTGTCGTCGACGCTGAGATCGGCTAAATCCGTCACGAGAATGATTTCCGAAAGCTGTTGGGGAATCGGAGGCACAAATCCCCACGTCGCGGCGCTAGTCGCGTGTACGCTGTCATTCCGGTGGCTCCCTGTTACGTCGCCAGTATGTTTGTTTCCGGCGTGTACCGGTTTTTATTTCTTGAAAAAATTGGTAGCGACTGTTGTTGCAAAGGTCAAGCTGTCACTCGCGGAATCCGCACGCTAGGCTATTTTCAAATGGATGTCCCGGCTCTTGGTGATTGCATATTAGCATCCATATTTTTATTCCATGCCTGATTTTCCCTACCAGAGGCACTACCCTACCCATTTATCTGAATGGGCTCTCCAAGTGAAACCAAGCCCTTTCAAAAATAAGTGATCTAGGAAAATGGCAAGCGACCCATCAATTGCCCGCCTTGGAAGCGCGGACATTGCTTTTCGCGAAATTCAGGCCGCCTCGGGACCCGGTGACGAGAGACCCGTGCTTGTGTTTTTACATGAAGGCCTTGGCTGTATCGGTATGTGGAAGGACTTCCCCGATGCTTTGGTTTCGGCGACCGGTTGTCACGCGCTAATTTATGACCGCCCAGGTCATGGCGCTTCGGGACCCGAGAGTAGGGATCGGGATAAGCGGTTCTTCGATGATGAAGCCCACGAAACGCTGCCCGCGCTTCTATCTCACCTTGGTATTTCCAACCCCATACTGATTGGCCACTCCGATGGTGGTACGATCGCATTGCTTTATGCGGGGGCGTATCCCGTTCGGGGGCTAGTAACGGAAGCCGCCCATGTCTTCGTTGAGCCTGAATCGCTTGATGGTGTCGCGGCGGCGAAGCTGGCATGGCGGGACCCGAGGTTCCGCGAACGCCTGGCGCGTTATCACGGCGCGGGAACGGCTGCGATGTTCGATGCTTGGTCAAATATGTGGTCGGCGGAATGGTTTCGCGACTGGAATATCGAGGACAAACTTGCCGCCGTCGCGTGCCCATTGCTGGTGATTCAAGGGCGCGACGACGAGTACGGCACGGACGCTCAAGTCGAGGCAATCGTCCGAGGAGTTTCGGGTCCCGTCTCTTCCATGCTCGCATCGAACTGCGGTCACGCACCGCATATTCAGGCGCGCCAGGTTGTGTTGGCGCGAATGGCGGAATTCATTCGCGGGTTAGTGGCTTAGATCCAAGGCCTCGAATTTCGAGTGAGACCCGATTAAAGGCGCTCTGGGTCTTTCGATTTAACCATCAACTTCGCGCAAGGTGTTGGCGACCTCGCGGGCGCGGACCGCCTGTTCAACCGCGATAGCCGCGCAGTGGCCCGTATAGGCCGCTGGATCCAATAATGCGGCAATTTCGTCTGAATTAAGGTGCGCGCGAACGGTTTCGTCCTTTGAGAGAAGACTCTCGAAGGGTTCGTCGCTGGTCGCGGCCGCTTGCGCCGCATCGTAGATCGCGTCATGCGCTTCCTGACGCCCGATGTGGCTGCCCAGGGAAAGCATCAGCGCCTCGGACATGATCAATCCACCTGACAGGTCGAGATTACGGCGCATCCTCTCCGCATCCACCTGCAGGCCGGGAATCAATGTTTCCATGCGGCTCAGAATGTCACCGGTTAACTCGCATGCCTGTTGCAAGGCGTGCGACGACATAAGGCTCGTGGTTCTGTCCGCTTCATGCTCCGTTTGCATGGCTTCGAGCGCGAGCGGAACCATCGCGCGAAGTTGCGCCGCGGCGGCGATGATATCCTGGGAAAGCTTTGGGTTGCGCTTTTGCGGCATCGTACTGCTGCCGACCGTCCCTGGCGGTACCGGTTCCTCGACTTCGCCGAACTCCTGTTTCATCTGCGTATAGATTTCCCGCGCAATTTTGCTGCATGTGGCGGCAAAAAGACCAAGCAGGCTTACATACTCCGCCTGGTGATCGCCTATTGTGCGGGCGGGTACGGGCATCGGTGTCATGTCAAGGTGCGCCGCCATCCGCGATTGGATTTCGGGGCCCAGCGCGCCGAAGGAAGCAAAGGTACCGGCCGCGCCACCCAACATCGCACGAAATACGCGTGATTCAGCGCCGCGTAACCGATCGACATGGCGGCAAATTTCGTCGATCCAGATCCCCACCTTGAACCCGAAGGTTGCCGGAACCGCGTGCTGCCCATGAGTTCGTCCCGGAAGGGCCATGTCTTTCGTTCGATCGGCCAGAACAGACATCGCGTCGAGAATGGTGGCTATTTGACTAAGGAAAATCCGATGTGCTTGCCGGACGAGGAGGAGCTCTCCGGTTTGTGTAATATTCTGCGTTGTCGCTCCCCAATGCACATAGCCGCCAGCTTCGTCACCGCAAACGCGCGCCAAATCCCAAATGAGAGGGACAAGAGGGTGTGCGGTACGCCGCAATCCTTCCTCGATATTCGCTTTGTCGAGCAGTTCGAGCTTCGATTTATCGACGATGATGTCCGCGGCGGATCGTGGAATGACCTCCAACTCGGCTTCCGCTTTGGCAAGCGCGGCTTCCACGTCGAGCCAAGCTTGCCAACGTGCGTCAAGCGTGAATAGGGCACGGATTCCCGCATCCGGTACGCGCATCGATGTCGGGTTTTCTTTCATTTGTTCCTCGTTAGAGTTTTTAACGCCCTTAATTTATTTCGATAATCTCAATTGGCGCGTAATTAAGTTATCCAATTTGTGCAAAGAAAATTCGATTTTGCAATGTTAACCAAATTTAGCATCAATTTGTCGCAATGAATCGCGATTTCGGGATCGCCGGAATTGCAATTTCATGATACAGTGTGATCCGTTATTTGTCCCAACCGGAGGTTACAATGCCCGCGCAGCCATCCAAGCTGACCAAGGAAGAGGTCCGAGAAATTGACCGCCATGTCGGTAGTCGTCTCAGATACCGACGAATTATGATGGATTACAGTCAAACATTTCTCGCTGATCAGGTGGGGCTGTCTTTTCAACAGTTTCAGAAATATGAAAAGGGTACGAACAGAATTAGCGCGAGCAAATTGCACGAATTTGCACGGTTATTGGATGTTCCGGTTTCGTTTTTCTTTGACGATATGCCAACGGACATGAAAGCCGCGGCGCAAGCGACACCGCCTGCCATAACGCCGGACGATAACCCATTTGATGAGCCGGAAGTGCAAAACTTCATTAAGGCTTATCGCGAAATTCCAGACCAGACCGTTCGGCGCGCGATATTTCTCGCCGTGAAGGCGGTTTCCCGTTCCGGGACGGAAATCGATGAAGATAATGGCGACGAAGAAGAAGCCAAGGATGTTGCATGATACACGTCCAGCGTGACGGGTATCTCAAATACATCATCATCGATAGGCCAAAGCGGCGTAATGCGCTGAATTGGGAAATGATCGGTACATTGGGAGAGGCAATCGCAGCGGGCGATGCCGATCCCGACTGCCGTTGCATGGTTGTCAAAGGGGCGGCGGATCAGTTTTGCGCCGGTCGTGACCTTGACGCTGCTGGCGGAGCGGGCGCGTTGGTCCCTGCGCTGGAAGCGGATACGTCCTGGACTCGAATATTCCATTTACTGCACCGTTCGACAACACCGACCGTGTCGGTCGTGCGCGGCTTTGCCGTCGCGGGTGGATTCACCTTGGCGATGGCATGCGACTTTGTCCTGGCCGAGCGGAATGCTCGGTTCGGCGCATTGGAAATGCAAAACGGCTTTCCCGCGGCAATCAATACGCCGGTTCTCTCTAAGCTGGTGGGTCCCCGGTTGGCGCTTGAAATGCTTGTTTTGGGAGATTTGGTGGATGCTGAACGGCTCTATGAAATGGGGCTTATCAACCGGCTCGCATCGGATTCGGACGATTTAGCGAAAATCGAAGGCGAGTTTGTCGGAAGGCTCCTCGAACGAGATCCTCATGCGATTGCCCTGACGAAAGAGTCTCATCGGGCGACCGTCAATATGCCGTTGGATGACGCGCTTGCCATGGGCAAGCAATTGAACACGTTGATCGCCGCATCCGGGCGGCTGGAAGAGGCGGCGCGCTCTTTTACGGCAAAGCAGAAAGCGCGCAAATAAACCGCTAATGAAGCTCTCCCTATCGGTTCGTATCGCGGAATCGCCGAAACGGAAAGACGTTGCTGCCGTCCCGGTGGAAACGGTCGCCGCCCGCGCGAAGGCGGCTGGATTCGATGGTCTTTCTATGCGGGCATCGGTCGTCGGTATTGAATCGGCACCAAGCCGGGTGCGGGAAGTACGCACGCTTCTGGATCAACTTGATCTTCAGGTTTCGATGGTTACCGGCGATTTGGCGCTCGCAATCAATAACATTGATGCAACGCGCCCTTTAACGAATATCGCGCCCTATTTGGATCTTGCCGAAGCACTCGAATGTGACCTCGTGCGCGTCATGATGCACCACGAAGATGATATTGCGGATGCGCGCCGGGCCGCCGATGCGGCGGCGGAGCGGGGTATCCGCCTTAGCCATCAAATGCATTGGGGTTCGTTGTTCGAGACCGTCGACGGTGCCCTCGATATCCTGGCGCGAATTAACCGGCGCAATTTCGGCGTCACCTACGAGCCCGCGAACATGCTTGCATGTGGTGAGGATTATGGGCCGTCCGCGATTGAGCGTTTTTCGCCCTACCTATTCAACGTGTACTTCCAGAATATTCGGCTTGATCCAACATCGCCGACAACATTCGCGACCCGGCGGCGGGGAACGGTGCCGGTACGGTTCGTTCCCATCGGCGACCGGTCGGCCATTGACCCGCGGCCATTGATCGAAGCGTTGGCGCGAACTGGTTACGACGGTTGGTTTTCGATTCACCAGCCCCTGATCGGCGACGCGTCCGTCGAAACCGCCATCGCGGAGGTGGCGGCGGAATTCTTGCCGCTAATAAAATAGAGGAATACTTTTCCTCGGACCGAAATCGCGCTAAGAACCAATACAAGCAATTCCTTACAACGTGTCTCGAATGATGAGGGCGTGTAGTTCGCGCGTGAATCATAATCTTTTATCTGTTCCAAGGATCGCACCCATGAAGCCATCGACAGGTCGGAATTTTCTGCATACGCCAGGCCCCACTAACATTCCGGAGCGGGTATTGCGCGCCATGATGCAGCCGGCGATGGATTTTTCCGACCCGGTATTCCTGGATATGACGCGTAGCTGTTTCGTGGATTTGAAGAAAATCTTTCGGACTGAAAGCGAGGTCGTTTGTTTCGCGAGTAATGGCCATGGCGCCTGGGAGGCGGCTTTGGTGAACACCTTGTCGGCGGGCGATCATGTTTTGGTACCGCAATACGGCCATTTCACGCAGAACTGGGCTGAAATGGCGGAGGCGTTTGGCATTGTCGTCGACAATATTCCAGGCGATTGGCGTCATGCGATTGACCCCGATGCGATCGAAGCACACCTCCGCGAAGATACCGAACACAAGATTAAGGCAGTGCTGACCGTTCATACCGATACCGCGACGGGAATCACCAGCGACCTTCAGGCGATGCGCAGGGCCATCGACAATGCCAAACACCCGGCACTTTATATGGTCGACACGGTTGCGGCGTTAGGCACAACGGAATTCCGCATGGATGACTGGGGCATTGATGTCGCCGTCGGCGGATCACAGAAGGGCCTTATGCAGCCGCCCGGACTCGCCTTCAATGCCGTCAGCGCCAAGGCGCTCGCGGCGTGCGAAACCGCCACCTTGCCCCGCTTGTATTGGGATTGGAACCGGCGATTGGAAGAAGCCTATTACCGCTGGTTCTGCGGTACGCCACCGGAACATCTGCTGTTCGCGCTGCGTGAAGGGCTCGATATGGTATTGGAGGAAGGCCTCGAAAATGCCTTTGAAAGGCACCGCCGCCTGGCGGAAGCGGTTCGCCGCGCGGTCGCGGTATGGAGCCGTGCCAATGCGCTATCTCTCAATGCTCTCAATCCGGAGGAATGTTCGAATTCCGTCACCACAATCCTTGTCGCGGACGGTTACGACGCGGATGAACTACGAATAATTTCACGCGAGAAGTTTGATGTCTCGCTAGGTTCGGGTCTTGGCCAAACGCGAGGCAAGGCGTTCCGGATTGGGCATATGGGCTATTTGAACGAACCGATGATCCTCGGCGCGCTCGCCGGTGCCGAAGCGTCGCTCGAGGCAAGCGGCATTCCTTATGAAAAGGGCGGGGTTGACGCGGCCGTCAAGTTTCTTGCCGCCGAATAATCTGACGAGAGCGCACTGAACTGGTGTGACGGGATGTTTGCGCCCGAGGCCGCGCTTGATGCGTGTAAGTCGTTCTTCATTCGCGAGGGCGTCAATATCGACGTTTTGCGTTTGCCAACAACAATCGCGGCGTTTTTCGATTTCTATCGCGATGAACGCGCCGAAGGCTGCCAAGACGATGCCGATAAACTGTTGTTCGAGTGGGGCATAGTCGACTGGGGCGATGGCGAGCATTTCGAGCTTAGCTTCGCCCGTCAGCTGATTTTCGGTCCTGGCGATGGGAAAGCCTGGCAACTCAAGCTGACTTACGCGTTTCAACCGACCGGTATATTTAGAAATCTAGGTTCGGAAACCCGTTGGTGCGCTTTGCCCAACGGTTTGCGGACATTTCGTAAGGACGCCGAACAATCAGCGGCATATATGATGGCCGCCGCCTCCAACGAAATCGGTATCGTATCGATAGGCTATTATCGAACCGGTTAAGCGGCGCCTTTCGCCGGATCTCCAAGCAGATTTAGGGCCATGGCACGCAATTCAATTTTGCGGATCTTACCCGAAGGTGTCATTGGGTAGGCTTCGAGCTCGATGATGTAACGCGGAATCTTGAAGCTCGCGACCCGGCCCTTGCAACGCTCGATCAACGCGTCCGGATGAATGGCGCCTTCACCGGAAGGAAGCACGAACGCCACCGGAACCTCGGTCAGGCGTGGATCGGGATAGGATACGATCGCGGCGTCGAGCACTTCGGGCATGTTGCGCAGATAAGCCTCCATCTCGGCCGGCGATACATTCTCGCCGCCGACCTTGAGCATATCCTTGTAACGGCCCTGAAAAACCAAGTGCCCGTCCGGGCGCATCAAGCCCATATCTCCCGAATGCAGCCATCCGTCGGAGTCGATTGCCGCCGCGGTTTCTTCCGGTTTGTCCCAATAGCCCTTCATAACCGCATAACCGCGAATCAGAATTTCTCCGGGCGTTCCGGCTGGCTGCTCTTTTCCGGTCTCCGGGTCGATGATGCGAAATTCGTAATCGTTCATCGGATAGCCGGAAGTGTGGACGCGTTGCTCTCGGCTGTGGCCAAAGTTCGAGCAGGTGATGAAGGCCCATGCTTCGGTCATCCCATATCCTGAAATCGTGGGGCCGAAGATGTCCTGTGCCTTTTCGGCGACCGGTATCGTCGTCTCGACACCGGAAGGCAAGGTGCCGAAGCGGAGATTGAGTTTTCGGGGCCGCTTTTCTTGGGCGGTCAGGAGGTCGAGCCAGTGCGCCTCAAAGCCGTGCAGAATAGTCACGCCGCCGCGTTCAGCGATATCGAGTGCCGTGTCGGCGTCGAACGCTTCCATCAAAATCTGTTTGGCGCCGGTCAGCACCGACATCATTGTCAACTCGCTATACCCGTAGATATGGAACATCGGCATATAGTTCAGATGAACATCCTCGAACGACATGCCGAGAAGCTGAGCGCGCTCATGCACATTGCGAATGACGACATGGCTTTGCATGACACCCTTGGGATGTCCTGTCGTTCCCGAGGTGTAGCCGATCAGTAAAAGATCATCCGGGTTCACGGCGTCGGCGCGGGCTTGAAGATTGGCGTCGCGGATGGCCAGGCCGGCCTCCAACATTGAGTCCCAACTGCTGGTATTCGGCAGCGTTTCGTTGCCGAGAAAGACTATCCGCCGCAGTTCGGGGAACCCTTCCAGCTGCAAGGCGCCGTCCCGGCCGTTCCCGAGATCGGGCATGGCGTCGGCGATCATGGCGCCGTAATTGACCGGGCCGGAACGGTCGACGGATATCAGAAGCGAACTGCGTGACTGTGTCAGTGTATAGGCGACATCGTCGGTGCGATACCGCGTGTTGAGCGGCACGATACAGGCACCGACCTTGGCGATCGCGAACATCAGAAACAGCCATTCGGGCCGGTTGGTCATCCATACAGCGATCCGGTCGCCGGGTTCGACCCCATAGGCGATCAATCCTTTCGCGACGCGGTCAGCCTCCTCATGCCATTCGGCGAAGGTCCATATTTGATCGCCTTGGACGAGCGCATCCCGCGCGCCGAAGCGGATGGCGGCACGGTCCAACAGGGACCCCAATGTCCGCTTCGGATACCATTCGTTCATCGGCGCACCTTATAGCCAACGGTCTCTCGGTCCCAGGTCGCGTCACTGAGCCCGCGGTCCCGTAGTTTGTTTTTCTGAATTTTCTGCGAGGGCGTTTTGGGGATCTCCGTCAGAAATTCGATATAGCGCGGCACGGCGAAGTAGGGCATGCGCGGGGTGCAATGGTCGAGGATGGCTTCCGGCGCGGGCGGCTCGGCGCCTTGTTTTAGGATAAGACAAGCCAGGACTTCATCCTCGCCCCCTTCATCAGCCCGCACGGCGACGGCGGCGGCTTCTTCGATGGCTGGGTGCTCCAGCAGTACTGCTTCCACTTCGTAGGAGGAAATATTCTCGCCGCGGCGGCGGATCGTGTCCTTGATCCGGTCGATATACCAAACGAAACCACGCTCATCCATGCGGCCGGCGTCACCGCTGTGGAACCACAGGTTCCGCCATGTGTCGACTGTGCGGTCGTCCATGCCGTTATAGCCCTGCATAAAACAGTAGGCTTCTTTTGGCCGGACAAGAATTTCACCGACTTCGCCAAGTGGCAGTTCTTCGTCGGTATCGGGGTTGGCGATGATGACGTCGAAAAATTCGTCCCAAACCTTGCCCGAACAACTCGCCTCTTCCGGGGCGTCATAGGGGCGGTTGATGGGCAGGTTGCATTCGGTCATGCCGAAGAGTTCGTTGAACTTGGGGACGTCAAACCGGGTCCGCAGCGCCGCAAGCGTTTCGTCCGTTACGGGAACGGCGCTGATCATGCGCAGCTTGTTGTCACTGTCGGTCGGCTTCGACGGCTGACGCAGCACAAAATCGTTCATCACGCCGAGCAGATTGGTCAGCGTCGCTTCGTGTTTGCGGACCTCGTCAATCCAGCTGGTTGCGCGGAACTGTTTCGCCAGCACAGCGGTGCCACCGGCGATCAGGATTGCGTAGAACTGCATAAGAATGCCCTGGGCATGAAATAGCGGCATGCAGATGTAGTAGCGATCCTCGGACGTCATTCGCATGTGTGTTTCCATGCTATGGCCGAACAAATAAAGATGACCGTGCGGCATAAGCACACCCTTGGAGGGCCCTGTCGTGCCGGAGGTGAACATGATCATTCCGGTATCGCGATAGGTCACTTCGACGTCAATTTTGTCCGCCGACCCTTGTAACAATTCGTCGAAATGCCGGACTTCGATCCGTTTGAAATCGGGAATGTCGCCGGGCACGAGCGGATCGCCCGGAACATAGACCGTTTGTAAACCAGGCGCGGTATCTTCGATATCGGCGAGCCAGGGCAGGAATTCACGTTCGACCACGCCGATACGCGCGTTCGTATTGGTCAAAACATGGGTCAGGAACGCACCCTTATAGGCGGTGTTGATGCCGACATGAACACCGCCAATCCGGCTCAATCCAATCCAGGTCCAGAGGCACTCCAGACGATTGTTGAGCATCACCGCAACGGGTTCGTCGAAGGCAATACCGATATCGGCAAAGGCGTTGCCAACGCGGTTACACATCGCATCGAATTCCGCATAGGTGAAGGTGGGCTCATCCTCGAATTGGATGAAGGGCGCGTCGCCACGCTTCTGAACCTGCGCCGCCAAGATTTTTCCAACGACCCAATCGGATTTTTGCGCCGGCACGGTTAATCCTCTCGAACTTAATCCATTGGCTGATTTGATAGCGAAGCGGACATCTTCACGCAAATCGTGTGAGGGTTAGCCGAACCGATCGATCCTGTAGGGCGTCATATCGACATCCATTGTGCCGCCCGCGATAAGGGTTGCAATGACCTCCCCGGTTTTCGGCCCCATGGTCATGCCCGTATGGCCGTGCCCGTAGGCTGCATAAAGGTTCTCGAATCCAGGCACGTCCCCAAGATAGGGCACTGAGTCCGGCGTCGAGGGCCGGGGGCCCATCCATTCCTCGGTATCCTCGACATTGATATCGGGGAACATGTCTTTAGCGAGTTTCTTGAAGACCCGCGCGCGGCGGTAATCGGGCGGCGCGTCTATGCCGGCGAATTCGGCGGTGCCCGCGCAGCGGACACCCGTCGCCATCGAACTGACGACGAACTTTGCGTCCACATTCATGATGGCGTTGTTCAGCGAAACGCCGGGATCGCGAAATACCAGATGATAGCCGCGTTCGGCTTCCAGCGGCGCTTTCACGCCAAGATCCTGCATCAGTTTCCCCGACCACGCACCCATCGCCACGACAAGACGGTTTGCTTGCATGGGGCCGGCGTCTGTTTCGATGCGCCAGGCACCGCCGGCTTCGGGAACGAGCTTCTCGACGCTGCATTGCTGAAAGGCAACACCCATGCTCTGCGCTTTCTCCGCCAGCGCTTTACCGATGCCGCCAGGGTCGAGCGCCCGGCCCTGTTGCTTGATTAGGACAGCGGCTTCGAATTCCGGCGACAGCGCCGGTTCGACCTCGCGCAGCGCGTCGCCCTTGACGACTTCCAAGGGGACCTGCCGTTCGGCCCGCATGCGCCAGGCGAGCTTCGACAGATCGGCGTCGGCGGCGTTGCGGAAAACATGGACATAAACCGAATCGCGGACCAGTTCTTCCGATCCCGTTCCCTGTAGATGATGCCGGTACAGCGTGACCGTCGGCCGGGTCAGGGCCATCATCGCATCGGCGATCGTAGGTAGTCGGTCCTCTTGCCCGGCTTGAAGAAACTTTACCGCCCAGGGCAAGAACTTCGTGGCATAACCCATGCGAAGGGCAACCGGACCTTCTGGATCGAGCAACCAGCCGGGTACATTTTTCCAGAGGCCCGGCATCGATTGCGGGACACAGGACCAGGGCGATAGCGATCCCGCATTGCCGTGGCTGGCGCCCTCCGCCGGCGGGTTGCGGTCGATCAGCGCAACCTTGAAGCCACGCTCGGTCAGCGACAAGGCCGTCGTGATGCCGACGATGCCAGCACCTAGTATGGTGACATCGGGCGTTGATCCATTTTGCTCAGCGGACATCACTGCCTCCCCGTTTGGTTGCGTTACAGGGTAGTTTGTCTGTGCATCGCTGCGCAACACAGGTTAGACAAGAGCACAAGACAGTAAGGAGTAATTAAATGAATCCGGAAACCAATCTGGCGGAACAAAACCTTGTTTTACCGGCAGCCGAGACGCCGGCTTTCGACTATTTGCCGCTATCGATGCACAACGGCGTCGCCTATCTCGCCGGGCAGCTCGCCAAGGTGGACGGCGTGCTGCCGAATCCGGGCAAGGTTGGCCGCGATATCGACGAGGCGGAAGCGGGACGTCAGATGCAGCTCTGCGCGCTGCAGTCGCTGGCCTGGCTGAAGCATTATCTCGGGTCGCTGGGCCGGGTTCAGAAGGTTCTACACCTGAATGCCTATGTCGCCTGCACCGAAGACTTCGAGTTCATCTCGCGCATCGCCGACCATGCGTCCAGTGTCTTCATTACGGCATTCGGCGATGAAAACGGCCGTCACGCCCGCAGCGTATTGGGCATGATGCGTTTGCCGCAAAACGCACCGGTCATGATCGACCTGCGTGTGGCGATTACGGAATGAACAAGAATGACCGGCGCATAGCCTCGACCGAGACTGATTTTATCGCTGCGGGGTCGGTACCAATTGATACCGTTTCCGCGCTTGAAGGCGCGCGCGAAACCGGCGGTATCGGCATTCGTCCGGTCATGGTTGGCGCGGACACCATGTTGATGGAGGTACATCGGAAAAAAGGCTTGATCGATCCGGAGCACAGCCACGACGATCATGAATCTATTTGCTATCTGGTCAGTGGCAGAATGCGCGTGGTGATCGCAAGCGAAACTTTTATCGCCGGGCCTGGCGATACTTGGATCCATCGCGTCGGCGTCCTTCACTATCATGAGGCAATGGAAGACAGCATTCAGCTCGAGATAAAATCTCCACCGCGAAAGCCCTGGAGCTGATCTGACGGGGGCGATGCCTACTGCTGAGTGCCGTGTCCCCAAACCTTCCAATCCAATGCGGTCCAGTAGCGCGCTACATTAGTCGCGCCGTTCCCGAAACGCGGATGGAGCTTCCCGGCGTTGCCGGAATCTCCACATGTAGGCGAGACGGCACACCCATGTCTTCACCTTGAACGATGTCTATCGCGCCATCGTGGGGCCACTTCAGGTCGCGCAGATACCCCCCGAACGCGGCGGCGGCGGCGCCCGTCGCCGGGTCTTCATACACGCCGCCGGAGGCAAACGGGTTTCGCACCTGGAACTTCCGTGACGTCTCCGCATGAACGAGACAAACCGTTACGAGACCCGCCTGATTCATAAATTCCCGCCCCGCATCCAGGTCATAGGACATTGCCGCCAGGCGTTCCCGTGCCGCCAATGCCAGGACGAGATGGCAGGCTCCGCCATTCGCCAATGCCGGCGGAATCCGGGGGTCGAGATCGTCCGCCACATATCCGAACAGCGCCAATGCCTTGGCGATCATGTCAGGGTCCGCTGCGGTGCTGAATGTCGGCGGCGATTGCAGAGCGGCGGAAATAACCACGCCATCGCGACGTCCGTTGACCGAAATTTCGGCATCGTTCAGCTTCAACGCGAACGTACCGTCGCCCTCCCGGAGGGCCAGGGCAGCGCCCAGGGCGATCGTCGCGTGACCGCAGAACGGGACTTCCGATTCCGGTGAAAAATACCGCACACGCCATCCATTCTCAGCCGGCGTGGCAAAGGCCGTTTCCGAAAACCCGACCTGCGCCGCGATGCGCTGCATCTCCGCTTCGGCCGGCAGTGATGTTTCTATGATGACCCCGGCCGGATTGCCTCCCCTTTCGCCATCGGAGAATGCCGCAATACGAAGTGTTTCCATCGGTCCCTCTATCTAAGTCTCGCAGATTTGCGTTTCCAAACAAGCCGGCCTGTTGTGCCGGTCATCTTGCGGAGCCTTTATCGCGCTGCTGGTTTCTGTCTGATTTCCGGGTGCGGTAGGTATTGCTTCAATTATTGTCGCGGGGACTGGTTATGATCGATCCGCCATGGCGGTCAGGGACTAAATTTCTGCCGCTGCCCAGCCTGTTCCATGAGTGGCAAGACCTGGTCGATCCACTGCCGGCATTCGCCGAGATAGTCAACCCACGACATTAACATGCCGTCGACGCCCATGCGGGATAGCCGCTCGATACCATCGACGATCTGCTCCGGCGTGCCGACCAGCGGATAGCCGCCATGCCCGGCCTTGAAGTGGAACTTGAAGGCATCCAGCACGTCGGGACTGAGCGTGCCGGACTGAACGCCGAAGATATCGAGCATATTGGCGACGGCGATGTCGTCGCCTTTCTCGATCACATAATGGTTTAGGTAGTCGCGCGCTTCCTTCTCCGTCTCGCGGCACACGACATAGACGTGAATCCAGCATTGCGAAGTCCGGCCGAGATCGGTTGCCATTTGCTTCAGGTGCGCGATCTGAGCGCGGTCGCTGTCTTCGTCCTTCTGCCGCAGCATGGCGAAATTCATATCTGCGTGCCGGGCGGAGAATGCGTGGCCGGTCTCGGAACTGCCGGCATTCATGATCGGCGGGCGCGGCGATTGCAGTGGCTTTGGCTGGCTCCACAGCGCCTTGCCCTGGAAGAATTCGCCATCGAAGTCAAACGCCTCGGGTTCGGTCCACAGCCGTTTCACCAGATCGAGCCATTCCGCCGCATAGTCGTAGCGGCGGTCATGCGGCGCCAGTTCGACATTGAACATCTCAAACTCGTTCTTGAACCAGCCGGCGACGACGTTGAGCGCAAAGCGGCCGCCCGAGACATGGTCGACAGTCGCAGCCATTTTCGCCGCGGCAACTGGATGGATCAGTGGCGCATGTACGGTCGAAAAGATCGTGCTGTATTTCGTGATCGCCGCGACGGCGGACGCCCAAGTCAAGGTTTCGAAGGTGCGGTTGTTGAAGTTGGTTTCGCCGCCATAGCCCTTCCATCGGCCAACCGGCAGCAAGACTTCCAGTCCCGCGCCGTCCGCCATGCGGGCCAATTCGGCATTACCCTCCCAGGTCATCGGCCAGACGCCTTCGGCTGTCGTCACGGTCGAGCCGTTCGAGCAGTTGAAGGCCATGACGCCAAGTTTGACGCGGTTGTCGCTGAAAAGGGCATTTGGCATCATTTGCGCTTCGTTCCGGGAGATTGTGTTTTGGTCTAGAGTATCCGGACAATCATTTGAGATCGACGTTGGGGAGTCAATTATGGAGAAGGCCACAACGCGCCTGCGCGCGCTTTTGAAGCAAGATGGCATGCTATATATCCCGGCGGTCTACTACCCGCTCGGCGGGCGGATGGTCGAACAGGTCGGCTTCGACGCGGCCTATGTAGGCGGGTTCGTGACCGGCGGGTCGCTTGCGGTGACCGAACAGTTGCTGACCCTGACGGAGCAAGTAGAGACGGCTTCCGGCGTTGCGCGCTCGGTGTCGATCCCGATTGTCGCCGATGCCGGCGCGGGCTTTGGCGAGCCTTTGCACGTCACCCGCACGA
>JAJFJC010000153.1 GCA_021774385.1 Alphaproteobacteria bacterium | reverse complement strand
GCTGGTGTCTACTCCACGATGGCTGTTGATCGTGGATTGATCGGACTATGCACGACGGGCACGACACAGCGTTCCGTTTTGCCGACCTTTGCCAAGGAACCACGCTTTAGCACCAACCCGATTGCGTTCGCAGCACCCGCCAAGCGCAATGACGCGTTTTCTCTTGATATGGCGACAAGCACTGTCGCGGTCGGCAAGCTCAATATCGCCCGCCGTGCCGGCAAGGAATTGCCGCTCGGCTGGGCCCATGACGAGAATGGTTTGCCGACGACGGATCCCAATGTGGCGTTGAATGCGGTTCCGAAGCGTCTTTCGCCGCTTGGCGGCTCTCGAGAACTCGGGTCGCATAAAGGCTATGGTCTCGCGATGATGGTCGACATTCTGTCGAGCGTTTTGTCGGGCTCATTTATTGGTGGCCATAATCTGAAGTCCGGCGACCGTGAACAGTACATCAATGTTGGCCATTTTTGTCTTGCTTTGAACCCAGCCGCTTTTCGCGAAGAAGGGACTTTCGAGGAGGAATTGGACGATTTGATCGATATGTTGCATGGCACGGAGCCCGCTGACTCAGACCAACCGGTTCTCGTTGCCGGCGACCCCGAGCATAGCGAGCGCCGGAAGCGTCTTGAAACCGGCATCCCGATGACGGATACGCTGTTCAACGAAGTTCGTGAGGTCGCCGAAGCATGCGGTGCGCCATTTGTTCTAGGCAATGACGCATCGTAAATGGCTATCAGCGTTATTGCTGCCCTTATTCACGTTGAATGAACACTTGTGCTCGTGTGGCACCTGCCGTCGTACAGCCAAAGCTAGAAAGTGATTGAGAATTCTGTCATAGCGGATTGCGTACTGATAAGGGATTGAGTACTTAAGCCAGGGAAACCAAGGGGGGAAGTACAATGGATAAAGATTTGAACGCTGTCGCGGAGCAGGTCACCGCGATTGTGACGGTCTATGGCCTACAGGTCATCGGAGCCATTGCAATACTAATCGTCGGCTGGATCGCAGCCGGCTGGATTTCGCGCTCAGTTGGCATTGCTCTACGCCGCGTTAATAATATGGACGAAACGCTGACGCGCTTTTTTGTGAGCGCCGTCCGCTACCTCGTCCTTACCATTACAATCTTGGCATTCCTGTCGCAGTTCGGTGTGCAGATGGCGAGCCTCTTGGTGGTTCTCAGTACCGCGGGTCTCGCAATCGGACTGGCGCTGCAAGGAACATTAAGCAACGTCGCCGCCGGTGTAATGCTTCTTTTGTTCCGCCCGTTCAAAATTGGCGACTACGTCGAAGTGGCGGGGCATGCCGGTACGGTCGGCGCGATTACGCTTTTCGTCACCGAATTGGCGACGGTCGACAATGTACATATCGTCGTCCCAAATGCGCAGGTCTGGGGAGCTTCGGTGAAAAACTTCAGCCATCATGCGACCCGGCGCGTCGATATCGTGGTCGGCATCGGTTATGAAGACGATATCGATAAGGGTATCGCGACGATTAATAGCGTGATCGAATCAGAAAGCCGTACGTTAAGCGATCCGGCGCCATTGGTGGCGGTTACCGACCTAGGTGATAACTCCGTCAATTTCACGGTTCGCGCCTGGTGTCAGGGGGCTGACTACTGGGGCGTTAAGTTCGATCTGACCAAAAATATTAAGGAAGCGCTGGACGGTGCCGGGGTCAATATTCCCTACCCGCAACGAACAGTTCATTTGGTCAACGACTCAGCGGACTAATACGAGACTTAAGCCACTAGGGTTTCGTTTCCGCGAACGCCGGCAGCGCATTGGCGCGATCGGCGATAGCGGCGATCTTCGGACAATTCATTGCCGGGGCATCCGTTGGACGTGCTCGCAATGCGAAGTCCCAAAAGGCGACGGTGCTGATGTCGGCTTGTGTCATGGTGTCGCCGGTTAGCCATGGCGATGCAGCGGTCTTATCCAGTGCTTCGAAACCATCTTTTGATTGTTCCAGTAAGGTGTCGAGCCAGGGGCGGTACCACATTTCCTCGGGCCGCTTACCCATTTCGTAATAGGCGGCGATGGATTTTTCGACTCCGCCGATTGCAAGACCGATCATTGCCATGACCTTCGTACGGGCGTCACCGTTCGCCGGCGTCAGGGCTTTTTCGGGTCCTACAAGGCGGTCGAGGTAATCGAGAATTGTCGCACTATCGATAAGTGTTTCTCCGTCGTCGGTAATCAGTGCCGGGACACGCGCAAGCGGATTGATCGCTTGAAGTTTGGGTCTGTCGTCACCGCTTGCGGATAGCTGCTGATGCTCATGTTCGATGCCGTAAAGGCGAAGCGTTATCGCGACGCGACGGACGAAGGGGGACCCGAAACGGCCGACTAGAATCATTAGTATACCTCGAATTTGTGTGAGTGGTTTGAAGGTAGAATAGACTAACCTACCTCGTTTGACAGTCACCGCGTTGCAAATCAGTGTGTCTTTCTGAACGGGGGGATTGGCAAATGAAGAACAGTTATTCGTTTGATGGAAAGACGATTGTCGTCACGGGTGGGGCGGGCGGTATTGGTGTCGAGTGCGCGAAAATTCTTGCGGCGGGCGGGGCGCATATTCATCTCGTTGATCCGCGCGCGGACGCGCTTGAGGTCGCCGTGGAAACGGCCGGACCGGGCCAGTTCACAACCCATGTATCAAACCTAGAAGGTCCGCAAGCCTGTGCTGACGCATTGGATTCAGCCGGTGCGCCGCCCTACGGTCTGATTCATCTCGCCGGACTGTTCGAACCGGACCCGTTTGACCCGAATGTTCAAGATGTTTGGGATCGCGCGATACAAGTCAATTTGAAATCCGCCTATGACATGTCCGTCGCATTTGAAACGCGTCGCGCCCAGGACATCGTCACACGGATGGTATTTACCTCTTCAATTGCCGCTGGCCGCGGATCGGCAGACTTTACGCCATACAGCTGTGCCAAGGCGGGTTTGCATGGGCTGGTCCGGTCATTGGCCAAGAAATTCTCGCCGCACGTTTTGGTGAACGCCGTGGCGCCCGGAATCATCAAGACGCGAATGGCCACCGACCTGATCGCAAAACGTGGCAACTATGTGACAGACGGCACGATCCTGGAGCGTCTCGGCGAACCGTCGGAAGTGGCGCAGGTGATTGCCTTCCTATGTAGCGCGGGTGCAAGTTACGTAAATGGTCAGATCATCCAGGTCGATGGTGGGACCGTGCTGCGCTAATAACGATCAGTCTTTCACCTCGGAGATGAAGTCCTCGAACTTGCCGCTTGGGTGGCGGGGTATATCCTCGACATGCACCAAATGTAAGTTGAAAGGACGGCCCAGCGCGTCGAGTATCATCTTGCGCATATGCGCTTCTTCGTCGCCTTCGAAAGGGCGAGCGAGGTTCAGCTTCATTTCGATGTCTGAGTAAGACTTCTGAATCATCTGATATTGGCGCAATGGTGCGATTTCGTTGAGATGCAAGGCGGCAATATCAGGGAAAATCTGTTCCCCGGATTCGAGCTTCAGCATATTGCGTACGCGGCCGTAGATGCGTTGCACGGTGGGAAGTCCGCGTCCGCAGGAACAGGGAGGGCCGAATTCCGCTAGGTCGCCGATTTCGTATCGAATAAAGGGCATCGCGAAATTGTGCAAATCGGTGACCAGAATACGGCCGGTTTGACCGACCTTACAGGGCGCACCGTCGTCATCCACAACTTCCATCAGGACGTTCTCGGATTGAACGTGATAGACCTCGGGTACGTCGGGGCATTGGACTGCGATCATCGATACTTCTGCGGCGCTGTACATATCTTCCACCAAAACACCGAATACGCGTTCGATCACACTGCGCTGGCCTGGGGACAAAGCTTCGCTGAAGGTGATAAGCGACTTCAGCCACGGCATGCGCAGGCCCAACTCCTCGCACCGCAGCGCGAGGGCATGGAGATTGGTCGGATAGGATAGAATATAAGGCGGCCGTTCCTTGATGATCCAATGGATCTGTTCACCCAGCGTACAGTGTGCCGAGTTGAGTTGAATGGAAGGTCCGGTGTTGTAGACCGATGTCCATGAACTGCTGTGCTTGCCGTTCGGCGCCATGGCGACGCCGGGGTCATAACCACGAATTGTCGCGAATTTCGCCGAAAGATCACGTTTGTGCCAGAGATGGTTGCGCAGGTTTAGGGCGCGATGAAATGTTTGATTGATGTCGGTCTTGCGCGCCGTGACTGGCTGCCCCGTGGATCCCGATGACGATGCCGTCAACAATCGACCATGATCCTTGGGAATTTTTTGGCTGAGTAGTGAGTCACCCGCTGTTTGAATATCGCGCCGGGTTAATGGTGGAATGGTCTGGAAGGTTTCGAGGTCGAGTGGCTCGTCGAAATCGATGTCCGTTGCGCTTAACCGTGTGGCAAAAAACGGCGACGTCTCTGAAAAATGACGCAATACCTTGTGGATTTGGTCGAGTTGATGGTCGAGTAGCCGTTCAGACGACCACCATTGCGATTGGTCGAATTGATAGACCAATGAAAGCGTATCCGCGCCAGCTCGATTTGGGATAACTGGCCAAGAAATGCCCGTAGGGTGCGGTTTTAACATCCACCCGAACTTATACTATCCACGGCGGGTGGCTCCAGATGCCACCTCTGCCGTGAATATCGATGCTTTGATTATTTGGTTTTATCTTTGATATAGGCAATGACGTTGTCGCGGTCTTTTTGCTTTTTAAGACCGGCAAATGACATTTTCGTACCCTTGAGAAATTTCTTGGGCTTTTTCAAAAAGGCATCCAGGGTTTTGTCATCCCAGGTAATAGCGGAACCCTTCATTGCCTTGGAATATTTAAATTTTTTCATGCCAGCGGCTTTGCTGCCAATCACGCCATGAAGCGTCGGGCCGACTTTTTTCTTGCCTGGTTTAAGTGAATGGCAGGCCTTGCATTTCTTAAAGACTTTTGCCCCTGCTTTTAGGTCTGCGGCGGATGCCGATGTACTTCCTAATGCTACGGCCAACCCAAAAGCGATCAAAAGGCTCTTCTTCATAATGAACTCTCCATAATTAGTTAAATGTGTTATTTCCGCCGACTTGAGCGTTCTTTGGGATTGAATTAGTGCTAATGCGCCTATTGTTCAAGAAGTCTTTTCTGCGCTCCATCGTCGCGGCTTTGCTGGACTTTGCGATGGTTCGAACATATTGATCCCGACCATGCCGGGTGGAGGCGTTGCGCTTGCGAAGTTTCGACATTGTTGTGATTGGCGGTGGGGTGAATGGCGCGGGAATCGCCCGCGATGCCGCTGGCCGTGGTTATTCCGTTCTTTTGTGTGAAAAGGACGATCTCGCGCAGGCGACATCCTCCGCGAGCAGCAAGCTGATTCATGGCGGTTTGCGCTATTTGGAACAATATGATTTTCGTCTGGTCCGGGATGCTCTGCGGGAACGCGAAGTGTTGCTACACGCCGCGCCGCACATTGTACGGCCTTTGCGATTCGTTCTGCCGCATGACGATAGCCTGCGGCCGGTGTGGCTCATCCGTGTGGGTTTGTTTCTTTACGACCATCTTGGCGCGCGCAAGGTATTGCCGGGCTCGGAACACCTTGATCTGACCAACCATGCAGTGGGCGCGCCGCTGGTGAATGGTGTGAAGACCGGTTTCGCATATTCGGATTGCAAGGTCGACGATTCACGTTTGGTGATATTGAACGCATTGGATGCCGCTGAACGTGGCGGTGTTGTTCGAACACGTACGACTGTTACGGCCTTGCGGCGCGAAGAAAATTTTTGGAACGTTACGTTTCGGTCGGCCCGGTCCAAAACGGCGGAATCGGTTACCGCGCGGGCCGTCGTCAACGCGGCGGGGCCTTGGATCGGGGATACCGCCGTTGGTGCCGCACCGAAAAAGGTCCGTCTCGTCAAAGGCAGTCATATTACGGTGCCTAAGCTGTATGAAGGCGACCAAGCCTACATTCTGCAAAACACCGATCGCCGAATCATCTTTGTCATTCCCTATGAGCATGATTATGC
>JAJFJC010000152.1 GCA_021774385.1 Alphaproteobacteria bacterium | reverse complement strand
ACCTCCTCGCGAAACCAGCTCTTGTGCAACGCGGCGTCGCGGCTGCGGGCGACGGCTGGCGGATCGCTGGCGCCAACCTTGAGCAGTACGAAAGACGGTCCGTTGCTTTCGCGCAGCATTTGCGCCGCCGCCGGAATATCTTCCTCGTCGGTAACGGTGCGAACGGCTTGAATACCCGCACCTTCCGCCATCTTCGCAAGATCGACACCCAGCCCCGTATGACTGACCTGAAATCCGGTTTCACCATAATGTTCATTGTCGACACATAGTATGCTGAGATTGGGTGGGTTCAGCACGCTGATCGTCGCCAGTGTTCCGACATTCATCAGCAGTTCACCATCGCCGGTGACGCAATACACTTTCTTGTCGGGCTGCGCCAAAGCCAGCCCAAGGGCCATCGCCGCCGCCGCCCCCATCGCGCCGCCCAGTGGATAGATTCTTTTGCTGTCCGCGCCGATCACTTCCAACACGTCGCTCTTCGCACCGGCCAAGCCGGTGATGAACAATGCATCGCCGGGATCACCCAGCAACTTCGCCACCGCGTCGCGGCGTTCCAGATGGCCCGTCGCGCTCTTACCAGCGGAGCGGCCACCGCCAATGGCCTTTGTTTTCTCTGCCATTTGTCGCTCCTTAGCCAAACGCTTTCGCGCCGATCAATTTCTGTGTCAGCAAAATGGCAATCGCCATTTCCGACTGAAAGGCCATCGTCAGTCCTGCCTGAACGGTAGGGATGAGATCGTCCGGCGATTCCGCGCGCAAACACGTGATGCCAATATCTTCCATCACCGGCTGCGTCGCCTGCCCCATCGGGATCTGCCATGGGTTCCCCTCACCGAAGTCGCCGCGCATGCTGACCAGCGTTAGGAACGGAAAGTTGCCATTCTTGATCAGCGAGAAGAAATTGACGCAATTGCCGACACCACTGCTTTGCATCAGCAGCACGCCCTGTTTGCCGCCGAGATGCGCCCCCGCAATGAGCGCGACGCCTTCCTCCTCGGTCGTCAGTGCTACCGAATGCACTTCGGGGTCCGCTAGGGACCGGTCGATAAGAACCTGATGCCCCGCATCCGGTACATAACAGAACTGCGTGATGTCTGCCTTGCGCAGCAACGCATACAGCTCTTCGGGCCAAGTCGCGTCCGCCATCCGTTTCTCCTTAAAATCTTGACGCAATGATGCGCACCGTGAGCAGAGCGCGCAAGCCCACGGCAAGCGGCACGGCTACAGCGTCGCGGCGGACCCCAACAACACAGTACATTGGCTCGACAGTACACCGCCATTCCCATGCGCCAGCGCGACGTCGGCGCCGTCGACTTGCCGCGGGCCGCAGACGCCTTGTATTTGCCGAGCGGCTTCGATCAGCACCAGCAACCCGTACATGCCAGGATGGCAATAGGACAGCCCACCGCCATTGGTGTTAACGGGGAATCGGCCGCCCGGCGCGATACCGCCATCGGCGACGAAAGCGCCACCTTCGCCCTTGGCGCAAAAGCCGAGGTCTTCCAGGAACAGCAATGTGCAGATCGTGAACGCATCGTACAGTGTGGCGACATTGACGTCGGACGGTTTGAGACCCGCCGTCGCATAGGCGCGTTTTCCCGACTCAATAGCGCCGGTATGGGTAAAGTTCGGCATGCTGGAAATATTTTGGTGCGTAATGTGCTCGCCGGAGCCCAACACATAAGCTGGTTTCAATTTCAGATCCTTGGCCCGTTCCGCCGTCGTCATAATGATCGCGCCGCCGCCATCGGTGACGAGGCAGCAATCACGCACCGTCAAGGGATGGCTGATCATTCGGGCGTTCAATACGTCGTCGATCGTGAGCGGTTCCTTTTCCCAGGCAAGCGGGTTCATCAAGGCCCATTTACGCGCGGCAACCGCGATCTCGGCAAGATGCTCGCGCGTCGTACCGTATTCGTGCATGTGGCGCGACGTCGCCAGGGCGTACGCGCTTGGCGGCATCATCGGCCGGTACGGATCCTCGTATGGGTTCAATTCGCGGGCCGACGCCGCGGCACGGCTGACCGAACGCTGCGTGCTGCCATAGGTGATGAGCGCCACCTCGCAGAGCCCGGCATGGATCGCCGCCTGCGCGTGGGTGATATGCGCCATGAAGGACGAACCGCCGATTTGAGTCGAGTCAAAATAACGCGGTGCAAAGCCGAGATATTCGCACACGCCCATCGCGACCATGCGCGACTGGCTGGTGGAAATGAAGAGCCCGTCTATATCGGACAATTCGAGTCCGCAATTTTCCAGAGCACGGTGCGTCGCTTGACCGATCAAATCGAAAATTGTCGTGTCCGGCTCGACGAGGCCGAGATCGGATTCCGCGGTCGCGACGATGGCCGTTTTACCTCTTAAGTCAGCCATAATCAGCCTTCCGCCGGATCGAAGACGGGATAGACCGGTTCCTTGTCCGTTGCCGGAACCATACGAACCTTAACCCGCATGCCAATCTGGACCTCCATCGGATCAATGGATTCAACGCGGCTCATCAAGCGAAAGCCTTCATCCATCTCGATCATTGAAATGTCATAGGGGTCCTCGCCGCGTCGGTGCAGCGTCGTCGTAGCATAAACCGTACCCAGCCCATGACTGACCCGCCTTTCCAAATTCGGCTTGGCCGTGCCAGGCGCCACCGCGCGCGGATAAAAAACCGCTGC
>JAJFJC010000151.1 GCA_021774385.1 Alphaproteobacteria bacterium | reverse complement strand
CAAACCGGGACCAGCTCAGCCTTATCGACAACGATAGCTGCTGCAAAGTACTTAAAAGCCTAATATAGGACCGTGTAATGCCCGAAAATGACGGACAAATAGGAATCTTTCGTAAAGACATTCAAACGCGATTATAATCGTAAAAAATTACTGCCGAACGTACAAATCACTCTTGGCATTTTCGATGGGTGTTCGAAGGAGGTGAAAATTTTCATCTACATCGCGGGCTCAAAATGCATCTCCTCAGGGATGTCACTAGAGCTCACCACCAACAACCGGGCCTCCGGTCTAACAGGAGAATTTCCAGTAAGAAATGAGAGCAATTATAGTACAGTTCGTCTTCATTACGTGCATACCTTTAATACTAATGTACCCGCACATCGGTATTCTAATGTATTACTGGTTTAGTTGGTTAAACCCGCATCGTTTAGTATGGGGAATATTTAATATAGATTGGGGTAAAGTAATTGCAATTACAACGTTAATATTTCTAATATTTTCACAAGAAAAGAAAAAAATCCCAAATAATGTTATTAACATATTGGTCATTGTATTTTTTCTTTGGACCTGCGTCACAACATTCTTTTCCCATTTCCCAGAGCCCGCATTTAAAGAATGGGTTAACTGGCTAAAGATCTTTATGATGATGATAGTGACAACAATCTTAATTAATACCAAAGAACGTCTCCACGGACTTATTTGGATTGTTTGTATTTCCATGGGTTATTGGGGCGTCAAATCAGGCCTTTTTACTCTCGCAACCGCCGGAAACTTCCACGTTCTGGGTCCTTCCGGGTCTGCAATCCATGGCACAAATGAGATCTCTCGTGCATTTATGATGACAATTCCTTTGCTATACTATCTTACTGTTCACTCATATTATAAATATGTACGGGTTATCATGTTTCTTGTTATGATATTAACCATTTTAGCTTTAGTTGGAACAACCTCCCGGACGGCGTTTTTAGTTTTTGCTATAATGATAGCTTTTTGGTGGATTCGAACTTCGAAAAAATTAAAAATTGCGTTATTTGGAATTGTTTCTGGAATAATTGTAATTGCGGTACTTCCTACAGAAAGACTCGAAGGTCTGACATCAAAGTATAAGACGTCATCTGAATATGAAACAGACGTTTCTTTTCAAGGCCGCGTAGTTGTGTGGAATTACGTTGTAGAAAAGCTCGCTGCGAATAGTCCAATTGTAGGGGGGGGGTTTAAGGCTATTCTTAACGAGGCAAAAAAGGAACCTCACAGCAATTATTTCCAAGTACTAGGTGAACATGGCTATGTTGGTCTTGTGATTTATTTGTTTCTTGGATTGGCGGCATTAATTCAAAGCAATATGGTATACAATCAAGCAAAGCGAATTCAATCTCTTGTTTGGGTAAAAGATCTCGCATTAATGTTACAAATCTCTTTTATTGGATACTTTTTAGGAGGAATTACTAAAAACCATGCATTTTTTGAATTTTACTATATGCAGCTAGCAATGCTCGTTATCTTGGAAAAAATTGTTAGGGAGAAAAATGAGTGAAGTAGGTTGTTCAATAAATTTGATCCGGAATTGAACACCTATATAAAAATACAAATGCAATTGTGTTCCTATTTTTCTTGGTTTATTAAAAATCTATTGAATATATAAAAGATAGTTCACAGTTGATGAAAACAAAGAACCTATATCCAACAAAATTCAGGAACTGAAGTATACCCTTCCCCAGCCGGGGGATAAGCATGGAAATGTATATTCGTAAACATAAGAAGAAATATGGACATAACTTTCACGGATTAAAATGATTGTAAGCAGCTTAATATTTTTAACTTTGGTGATAAGCGTTTGGTTTTTCTATTGGTCCGCAATGATAGAAAAGAAGCCGAAGAAAAATTTAAGAAAATTCCCGTTTGCACCGCGCTTTATTGAACACGAAGAAAAAGAAGAAGACGGATCCGAATCTTAAAGTTAGGAAATTGTTTAATTTTAATGTCTATTTTTTTCATATCAGCATCTTTTTCCAATTAACTCAGCCATTAAACAAAGGTTTTCTTCAGTTTCAGAAAGAATCCAACCGTCTACTTTTACAATTCTCCCGTTTGAGAAATCCTCTTTTACCGCCATTGAAAATCGTTGGCGTATCGCATGATGTGAGCAATTTTCGATAGCCATATCAAATTCGTCTTCATCGAAATTTAGGTTCTTCGCGAGCAATTTTGACAAGGTCGAAACTTCTACTTGTGAACCACGCGCCCTTGAAATACGGCTCCCAATCGCCACTGAAGATTGAATTTTTCCGACAGATTCTACTATACGAGTGGCCGCCCTATAGCGTGTGGAAGATTTCTTCATCGAAGCGACAGGGGCTCTTCCCAAGACTGGCTTAGAGAACAGGATGCCGAACAATCCAGTCAAAAATGTACGTTTTCTGATTTTCAATCTTCTATCCATCATCGGGCCAACCTGCTGTTCAGGTAATCAGACAAGCGAATTGATAATGCCACGATTGTTAGAGTCGGCGGGACGTGCCCCCCAGTTGGAAATACAGAACTTCCTGCCATAAACAAGTTAGAAATTCCGTGCACCTTTAAATTTGCATCCACAACACCGTGCTTTGGGTCATCATGCGCACGCGTCGTTCCCATATGATGACTGCCATAGTTAATCAGATCATCCCAAATTCGTAATCCCTGCGTTTCAAGTAACCTCATGCGCCCAACACCCGCTCTACCAAACTCTGTGGCCATTAAAGTAAGCGCGCGCCACAAATTCTCCTTGACTCGATTCGTGATTATATAATTCAACACGACGCGCCGCTGCCCAAATTTGTCTCTTTCCGACCCCAATTCCACTCGATGTTGCGGCTCTGGTGGGGACTCCATCATCGTATCTAGGACATAGTAACCACCATTCTCAGCACTATCAAATAGCCGAAAACCAAAATATCGTCGCGATATACCTTCGACTACCATATCAATTTCACTTGCGATATTTCCCACATGGTCCAAAAGGTCACCATGCAAGTTTTGACTGCCAATTGCTCGATTAAGTGCATGAAACGATTCCACACCCTTCGATGCATAAAACTTCGTGACCGCCTGAAGTGGAGATTTTATATTCATAAGCTCCTCCTTTTCCTGCACGGAACGATGCAAATCGAAGAAACTTGTTACTTGTTCGTGAGGCCTCGAAGGCCCCATAAATTTTTTGAACTCTCTCGGTTTTTTTGTAGGAACTAATATGGCTCCTTTCGCGACTGGATGATCCATAAAATATCGACCAACCAAATCATTTCCGTTGCCAATACCCTGATGCATCATATTATTTGACACCAAAAGTATACGTGCATTTTCAATACCACCCATCGCAATAATATAATATTTAGATTCCACCTTAAACGGCGCGCCTTTTAAAACTTTAGCATGAAATTTATCAACTTTTCTCCCAGATGAATCCAATTGAATATTAATCAAATTCGCATGCAAATAGACTTCTAAATTTTTTTTACTTTTTATGCTTTTCCGGTATTTTTCACCGAAATTAGTTGGCTCACTGTGTTGACTAATTGCCGTTCCTATCACCTTTTCATTTATCGGCAAGAGCGCCAAATTTCCCCTATTTCGCCAATAGGTTGGATTGTAGTTAAATTCCTGTAAGTCGCAATATCGATGCGCCCGGGCATAAAATGGATCGAGATGTGACCGGCTAAAGGGCCAGCCACTATTCGCGACCCAAGGCCTATATTCAAAGTCAATTGGGTCCAATGGAACACAACTTCCAGCCCAATGATTAGTCGTGCCACCAAACATGCGAAGCCGGTTAAATTCGATGTCTTGATAGCTGGGATTAGTAATTCTTCCCCTATAAAGACTCTGCGTATCGTCATCATAATCAAGACTGCCACTTTCTAGAAGGCAAACCTTAATCCTACCCTTGCTCAGCTCCATCGCAAGAGTGATGCCCGCGGCGCCGGCGCCGACGATACAAATATCAAAACCACGCAGCACGCTATCTGTTTCCAAATTACGGGCATCAAAAATCATTTCTGAACACCAAGACTCACAATCTGAATACCTAATAAAAAGTATAGGTAATTTCTAGATAAATCCCATTTTTTCTAAATACTGTCGCACGATAAAAGCTTTACCGTACATCTCCTTCCAACGCTTCCTTCACCTTACT
>JAJFJC010000016.1 GCA_021774385.1 Alphaproteobacteria bacterium | reverse complement strand
TGCCAAAGACGCTGACGTCTGGCATTATCATCGTGTACCTCCAATAGCCGCTGACATAATTGAAACCCTTTTCCATCTTTTCCATCACGAATAACGGACCGGGAGAAATTGTGCCATTCGTGGCGGCGACGAAACTGTCCTTGGCTATAATGGCGCCGACAGGTAGCGGCCCGCTTTTCTCATACGCTTTGTAGGCCATGGCGTTGTCGTTTACATAGTTGTTGATGAACCGTTGCCCATGGGTCGCCGAGCCATACGGCGCCGTGTTAACTTTTAACCAATTTTGATATTGCGCCGCCGCCGCAATGGCCGAGGTTGCGTAACCTGCCCTCAATTGATGCCTAATTTTGCGGTACGCCGATCGGCGCTCTTCAGCGCTCATTTCCGCGACATCGCGGGCTCTGAAATGACGACGTGGCATTTTGGGATCGCCGCTAATCTCCGTTGATTTCGACTTTGGACCGACAACGACGCTGTCTGCTTTTACCTGAGTCCAAACTATGAGGCCTGCCAGGAGAACCCCCGCGATCACGGTTGGAAAAGCGAAATGTTTTTTTGCTGCCATATAGCTATGTGCTCACTCAAGTTTTGGTCACAAGGGATTCGCTCCTGTGTAATGTGGTGTATCTTGAGTTCACATACCGCTCAAAGGATCACAAGAATTGGTAAACCAAATGTGAGAAATGGAGCGTGCGCCCACGGATAAGGGGGCTGTGGTCCGGGCTTCTTGGGCGCTTTAAACCTCTCGACGATGTGATCGAAATATTTCAGCCCCTTATGGAACTTGCCGTTAGAATGTCGAGAATTGCTCCATACGGGAGAGATGCTCGCCCTTAAATACGGTTGACGTGTCGGATTAATGTCCTTCTAAAGAAGGAAATAGGCATGTTTTGCATTCCTTCCAGGGGTGATGGTTGTGATGGTAAGCAAACTAGGTTGGGACTAATTTGTTGTGAGCGCCCGAAGTCGCGATAAATCCACGGAGAGAACCGACGAGGAATTCAACTTCGAAAAGGACTCTTTACATTTGCTGCCACTGGAAATTATCCCGCTAAAATCGGCGGCGCTTTCCCGCGCTCGGTTGGTAAAGAACGTCCGTATGCAGGGTATGCTGGAAGTGTTTCGCGGCGCCGGCACCGGCAGTGGTCAAATTGATCCTGCAACATTGGAGCAAACCTTCGATATCGCGAAGGAAGAGGAAGAGGAAGCCGATGACGGTGAAAAAATTCGCGCCCTCGCGGCTTTGAACAGCTTTGACGTCTACAGCTTGCGCATTCAATTGCGCGCCCTTGGTATACAAGTGGACGATATCGAAAGCCTGCGACTGTCGAAGGACAAGCGGTCGGAGCTCACGAAATACATGGTTGGATTTACGCGGCCGCTGATTCGGCAAATCTATGGTGACGAAAAGGCCAAGATTACGGACATTTCCGAACTCATCGCGATGTTCGATAATCCCGATCGAGACGAGGCAATGAAGAACCTTAAATTAATGACCGGGAAGCTACAGATTGGAATCGGGGATCTGCCTAGGTTTTTAGAGGATTATGGCGATACCTTTCTGTCGTTGGCATATTTCCGCGATTGTTTGGATGCGCTTGAGCCAAAGCTGCTTTCGTTTTTTGCCGCGATCGAATCGATTCAACAAAACCATCAACTTCGTCAAAATTTGAACTTGATGCGCGGACTTGATGAAATGGTGAAAGGTTTTGCCCATGTAAAGGCAACCCTCGAAGGGCATTTTCGTACGTTCGACAAACAAACGAGTTCAATGTGGTCGAATATCACCGCCGAATCGTTTCACACGTTGAAATCGATGATTGAAAACAGTCATACGACGGTGGGCGGAATTCTCTGCGGCCTTTCGGTAAAACTGAATGCCTGGCATGAACGGTTCGGCGACCGTGACGCGGGGGTCATCAGTCAATCGGAATTCATCATGTCCGATATGCGCCAAGGGATGGACTTACTTTTGGCCATCAGCATTCCTCCTTTGGAAATGCCAAAAAATACGGACGCACAGGACGACGATGGACTTGTCGGGTCCTAGAGCGGAGCGCCTTTAATCCGGTGCATTTTCCGCGCCCTATTAAAGGCATGTTTCAGCACACTAATTATTTCAATCTCGCGTGATTCAGGCCCTAAATTTCGTCGCATTCAATGCGGCGAACTTTAGAGTCATCACCCTAGGAAGAGATGCCCAGGTCCCACATACCCGATGGATTCGGATGGCTTTGCCAACGTTTGACAATATCATTAGCCGCGTCGGTCGGTGTCTGTGCGAAGTAGTAGAGTGCTTCCTGATAGTCCTTGCGACCCTTGGGCGAAGTGGAACGCGCTTTTCGCGCAAAACCGTAAATTTCGCGGAAACCTTGTTCGTCGATTTCGGATGCAATACAGGCTGCGGCAAGCGCCCGTCCGCCGGGGTCGAAAATGATTCGTTTGGCGAAGGAATCCTCCAACCGTGAAATACGGCTAAACATCGCTATGAATAGCGCGACATCACCGTTTCGCAGGATCCGCATCATTGCTTCCTGGCTCAATAGCCCTTGTTCGTCCAGCCTCTCGGCAAGCTGTTGTGCCTTGCTTTGGCGCGCTTCGGCGGTATCGGAATCTTTCCAGTGTCGCTGTTCCGCCTCGGTTATTAGCCGTTCAACCGTCCGCTCATCCAAATGCCAATCTTTTACAATGATTTCGCGCAAGGATTGGGAAACCCAGAGGAACATTCGTTCGGCCAGATCCGCTCCCAATTCTTCACGCCGAACGAGAGGTTCGCGAAAAATATCCTCGCGCTCGGATTGTTCCACCAAATATTCCATGGTTGCGCGTGATATTTTAGACGTGCTGTTTTGAAGAAGGCATTTTATGACGTTCTTCTCGCCGGTATCGACAAGCGCATCGGTTACTGATTCGCCAATGTTACTCCGTATCGAAACCGCGAGTTGATGTTCAAAAGTGCGGTGTTCGATAATTTCGATCAAATCATCGTCTTCGAGCGCACCGCTTTTTGTTAGAATCGGATAGGCAATTTCAATTTTATCGTTTGCAAGCAGCCGTACCAGGTCGCGCGGCGCGTCGTTCATTTCCGAGAGGCGAAGGCTTATTGTCCGCCGCACGGCCATTTCCGCCTCGTGGACCAGGCGCCGTAGGATATCGAACATCAATTTTCGTTCACGCTGGCTCGTTCCTTCGTCTTCCGCCGCCGGTATCTCGGTAACGGCTTCGACGAGCGCTCGGCGGGCCGGCGCCGAACGGTCACGGGCGAGCGTCATGAGAATATCGGCTTCGATCTTCCCCTGTCCTTCAAATTCAATGGGACTGGCGTTACTCATCTACAAACTAAATACCATTGATGTTCCGATACTTCGATTCGCGCGCAGCACACGTGTGTTATACAGAAAATTCCGCCCTCGAAAAAGCAATGAAATGTTAACCATGGTATGGCGCGGATTGCCTGGGATTGAATCCATGGCATGGCGAATAGGACGGTTAATAGCAAAGTGAATTCTGTTACAACTGAAGACTTGTTCGCCCAATACGGGCCTAAATACCGCTGGCTCGTAACCATTTGTGGTATGACCGCGTCGTTCACGATGGTTCTCACGGGGACGATTGTTAACGTTGCCGTGCCGGATGTTATGGGTGCTTACGGCGTTGGGCAGGATAAGGCGCAGTTCCTTCAAACGGCGTTCATTACAACGATGACGGCCAGTCAATTGCTTAATGCATGGGTCGTCGGCCGGCTGGGGCAGCGTGTTGCCTTTATTTCGGTTCTGTCTTTGTTTCTGGTCGGGGGGTTGGTTTGTGGTCTAAGCCCCAGTTTGGACGGGATAATTTTTGGCCGTGTTCTCCAGGGGTTTGCTTCGGGTATCGTTCAACCGCTGGTAATGGTTACACTGTTTCAAGTTTTTCCATCTGACCGTCGCGGGTTTGCGATGGGAATTTACGGAATGGGCCTTATGCTGGCGCTTGGGTTTGGCCCGGTTGTCGGAGGGGTCACCGCCGACTTGATGACCTGGCGGACAATTTTCTGGGTACCGCTACCGCTTGTCGTGGCCGCCCTCCTGATGGGCGTATTCTTTATGCCTTCGCGTCGCCCCGAAGGGCCCACCAAATCTTTCGACTGGATTGGCTATATCCTTTTGTGCGTTGCGCTGTATTGCATGATGGCAACGATCGGCAACGGTCAGCGTGACGGCTGGGGTTCGGATATCATAGTCACCCAAATTTTGGTGGGCACCTCGGCGACGGTAGGGTTTGTCTTATCCCAATTCCGTCCCGGTGCGGCGATGCTCGATATGAGCCTTTTGCGGGACCCTCGCTTTTCTTCCGCCGTTGTTATCGCCTTTGTTTTCGGGGCAGGTAATTTTGCGTCGACATATGCTATGCCGGTTTTCGGGCAACTTGTTCAAAGCTATTCACCGACAATCGCCGGTTTCATACTTCTTCCGGCGAGTCTCGTTGTCGTTGGCCTGTTGCCGTTTACCGGAAGGCTTTCCGACGCCGTGCCGTCACATTATCCGATTATGGGTGGCTTGATCATGTTCGCGATTGGCGCCTTTCTCATCGCCGGCGCGGACGTGAATACCCCGTTTTGGACGCTTGCGTTTTTTGGCATGATCGGACGGTTTGGCATGAGTTTCATTAATCCAGCGCTCATGGCGACGGCGTTGCGTGCGCTGCCGCCCGAGAAACTGAATCAGGGTTCGGGGACCATCAATTTTTTTCGCCAGCTTGGTGGCGCCACCGGCATTAACTCTCTTGTCGTTGCGCTTGAAATGCGTACCGAATTCCACAGCGACGCAGTTACCGCGACCCAAACGGCAAGCAATGCGGCCACGCGCGAATTGCTCGGCCGGGTCGAGAGCCTCCTTGGCGAAGGCGGCATTCCTTCTTCGCTTCAGTTACCGCTTGCCCTGGATCATTTGGGGCAGGTCCTCGAAGCGCAGGCGAATACATTGGGGTTTCAGGACGGGTTTCTGCTAATCGGAATCGTGTTTTTGGGCGCTCTAATACCCGCATATATCCTTTCGAAGGCACGCTAATGTTGGCGCTGGTAATATCTTGTCCCCCCGCATCGCATCATTATGATGTCCGGGGCGTGGAGGTTGGTGGGAAGCCGTCGTACCTCTTGGTTACTTACAAAGATTTAGGGTGAGGGGTACGGCGTTTTCGTGCCGGCTTCGCAAGAGGATGGTATGGACGACAACGATTCGCAAGCTGCGGACGGTGAAAATTTTGATCGTAATCAGGATATCGAAACGTTAATTGCCGACGGCATTGCTGCGGTCGAAGCGGGCCAGCGAGAGGATGCGGAAGCAGCCTTTCGGGGTGTTTTGGCGCGCGAGCCCAACAACCTTGACGCTTTGCGACGCCTGGGTGTGGTCGTCTATATGCGTGGCGATGCCGAAGACGCCAAGCAGTTGCTTGAGTTGGCGATCGACCTCGCGCCGGAGGATGCCGATGCCTATAACAACCTCGCGGCGATATTGTTGGATCAAGGCGAGGTCACCGATGCCGAGACCAATTTTCGTCGCGCGCTTGAACTTGCGCCGGGCGACGCGGACATTAGTTTTAATTTAGGGCTGATACTTCTCGAGCGTGGCAACATTACGGAGGCACGGAATTATTTCGAAGCCGTTGCCGCAGCGCGACCGAGTGATACGGCAGCGTACCACAACCTTGGTTTAGCGTGGCGCGAGGAACGGGGCCGCGACGCAAAAGCCGCCGCCATGGCCGCCTTTCGTAAGGCGGTTTCATTGGAAGGTGATAAGGGAAATGCGATTCTGGAATTGACCTCGCTGTTGCACGAGGATGGATGCCTTGTCGAAGCTCTAGCCTTGTCGAAAAAGACGCTTGAGAAGCAAAAAGAAAACAGCCGCGCCGCATTCAATCATGGCGAAATTTTATACGATTTCGGGCGGTATGACGAAGCAGCGCGATCTTATCAATCCGCCTTGAACATCGAGCCTCCGGATCTTCGCGCGCACGACGGTTTGGGACGTTCCTTGGCCGCCGCGGGCGATATGGATGGCGCAATTCGGGCATTTCGGCGCGGATTGGAGCAGATGCCCGAAAGTCATCGGTTGAAGCGGAACCTGCGTGACGCCTATTCCCGTCTCGTGCCGCCCTGGCATTTGCCGATGGTAAACGATACCGGTCGAAACGATGCCTATCGGAGGGCAATCGAAAGTGTTGTGAAGAAAGATGATGTGGTTCTCGACATCGGTACGGGAAGCGGCCTTCTTGCCATGATGGCGGCGCGTGCCGGCGCTCGTAAGGTCGTGGCGTGCGAACTGTTGGGCTCGATGGCGGAGATGGCGCACCGCATTCTGTCACGCAACGGTTACGACGATGTCATTACGGTACTGCCAAAACCCTCGAATGAATTGGTTGTGGGCGAAGATTTGCCCGAGCCCGCGAGCGTCGTAATTTCGGAAATTCTTGACGTTACCTTGATCGGGGAAGGTGTGATTCCCTCTCTTCGCCACGCGGCTCGACATTTGGCCCGGCCCGACGCGAGGGTAATTCCCGCAGCGGCGCGACTGTGGGGAATGCTGATCGAGTGGCCGGGCGAGCGCACGATCAATCCGGTGCGGGAGGTGTGTGGATTCGACTTCAGAGACTTTGACTTATTTCGCAACCCGAATACGCATGTACCTTTCGACGAGGAACGAGAAAACCATCGTGTCTTGACCAAACCATTTGAAATTGCGTCGTACGATTTTCGAGATCCACCTGATTTCACGGCGGCCGACCGGATAGAAACCTTGACCTTAGCCGCCAGCGAGACAGGTATGGGGCATGCGGTGACGGTCTGGTTCGACCTCGACTTGGGCGATGGCATTACATTTTCGACGCGACACGAAAGCAACTTAAACCACTTTCATCGCACGGCGCAGTTTCTAAATAACGATCTGCCGGTTCGCGCCGGAAAGGAATTTCAGTTGGCTATCCGTCGGAGCGAAACCCGGTTTTATTTCGAAACTGCTTAGATCCCATGTCCGGTTGACGAAAGGGTGACCTGATCGAGAAATTCAAATGATTGAATTTCAGGTGAATCAGCACACCATCCATTTGAAATTAGCGTGATTCAGATCCCAAAGATCGTCGCATTGAAGGCGACGATCTTTGGGATTATCACACCAGCAGAACCTGCGACAAAATACCCACATACCGTTCATGGTGTTTTGCAGCACGCCTTGATAGCGTCTTCAATCGAATAACGCGCAGGAAAAGGAAGAATAATGGTTAGATTCGTTATGTTACTGGCGATTGGGATGTTCTTGGTTGTCTCCGCACCCGTGACCGCCGGGTCGCAAGGCAAATCGTTATTTGAGCGGCTTGGTGGGAAAGACGCGATAACTGCGGTTGTTGAACGATTCGCGACGGCTCAACTGGATGATAAGCGGATCGCGAAATTTTATACGCATACGGAAATTTCGAAATGGAAAGGCCATCTGGTCACCCTTATTTGCAAGGCAACTGGTGGCCCGTGCGCCTATGCTGGACGATCAATGTCAAAAGCCCATGCGCGACGCAATATTAGTGATGAAGAATTTAATTGGACGGCCGAGCACCTGGTGAGCGCACTGGACTACTTCAAGGTTCCAGCGAAGGAGAAGAGCGAAGTGGTCGCGATTTTTGTATCGCTAAAGGAGGAGGTCGTCGGTCAATAAGCTTTGCCGGAGTTGGTGACCGCGCAAACCAGCTTTTGGACGATTGCGCGACGACTGCAGGGTGGTTAGGTCAACGGAATTCCAAGGAAGACGGTATCTGTGGGCATGTTGCTGGCTCTTGCGAGGGGCTAGCGTTTCCCACAGGCGATCCGTGCTTTTGGATCGAAGGTCGCCAAGTTGCCGCGACTTCAGTTTTGATATACGAAGCGTGAAGTTCCAGTCGCGGTCATATAATCGCTTTGGCCCGCGGATGGCTTGGGGGTATAGCGTAATCACGAGGCGGTAGTGCCGTCGATCCGGAGTCTCATGGGATATATCGCGTCAGGGCTCGCCCTTTACGTCCTTTTTGTTACGGTATTGTTTTTGACCCAAAGGTCACTGCTTTATCATCCTGATCAAACCGTTCCAGATCCAGAAGCCTTCGACGTACCCGAGATGACGGCGGTTCGCGTGCCGACAAGGGATGGGTTCGACTTGCTGGCATGGTGGCGCGCGCCACGAAATGAAAACAGCCCCGTACTGGCAATATTCCATGGCAACGCGGGCCATATTGGGACCCGTGCGCACAAAGTACGCGATTACCTTGATGCCGGGTACGGTGTGTTGCTGCTCAGTTACCGATACAATGCAGGATCGGCAGGGAATCCGAGCGAAGCGAATTTGTTTGAAGACGCACGCGCGGGGCTTTCATTTTTGAAAAAGCAAGGTATATCGGAATCGTCGATTGCCGTGTTTGGAGAATCACTCGGCACAGGCGTGGCTGTGGCGATGGCGGCGACGCACAAGGTTGGCGCGGTGGTTTTAGAAGCTCCCTACAGCAGTATGACCGAATTGGCCCAGCACCATTATTGGTACGCGCCGTCGCGGTGGCTCGTGCGGGACAGGTTCGATTCGCTCTCGCGTGTTGGCGATGTTTACGCGCCCATCTTGATCCTTCATGGTGAAAAGGACACCGTCATACCACCGCAATTTGGGCGTCGACTCTATGAGGCTATTTCCGGTCCCAAGGAAGTTCGATTTTTTGCCGAGGGCGGGCACAGTGATTTGCTCGAATACGGCATGGCGTCAATCGTGGTCGATTTTTTGGAGCGCACTTTGTCTAATACTAATGAGCGATGATAAAGAACCCTGGAGATCGTGTATGCGGCTCGTTGGTAAAAGTCGCCGCACTAAAGAACGGACGAAAATTAGGCCCTGATCGCCTCCAGGGCCGTGGGCGTGTCGACATCGACAAGGACGCTGTCTTCGGCCATTTCAACCTCGCACGTCATTTCGTGATATCCATCGATAAGATGGCGAGCGCCGCGGTCTCCGGTAATTTCCCGCATTTCGTCGAAGAAACGTCGCGCGAGCAGAATTGGATTGCCCTGTTTTCCATTATAGCTTGGAACACAAATCGCGCGCCCCTCTAGCGGATCGAACGCCGCGATGAGCCGATTGATCTGATTGGCCGACACGCGGGGCATGTCGCCTAGACATATTAAAACGCCTTCCGTGTCATCAGGTAATGCCATCAGGCCGGCAATGAGAGATGTGCTAAGCCCATCGGCAAAGTTCCGATTTTCGGCTATTTGAATTCTCTCGCCATGAAGCGCGGTTCGTACTTTGTCGGCTTCATGCCCAACGACCGCTATGACGGGAGAGGCGGACGACGCGGAGATTGCGTTTGCCACGCGCGTTACCATGGGTTGACCATTGATCTCCGCCAACAGTTTGTTCGTGGCGCCCATGCGACGGGATTGTCCTGCGGCAAGAATAATGGCGGCGATTTTGGGCGCGCTAGGCACGCTTGCTGTCGTTGCTTCCGCCCGGGGCAGGGGCCGGGCGGGAATTTCCTTCAGCAATCCACCGGCTCCCATTGCCATCACGTCTTCTCTCGTAACGGTTATGTCGGCGAACAGCCTTTGCAATACCCAATCCGCGCCGTTTAATTTCGGTGACCGGGCGCACCCTGGCAATCCGAGTGTCGGGACATCGCCGATATGTCCAAGTAAAAGCAGGTTCCCAGGGTCGACTGGCATTCCGAAATGATCGATTTCCCCACCAGCCTCTATGATGGCGGTAGGAATGACGTCGCGTCGGTCGGTTATGGCGGATGCGCCCGCAACCAACACCATATCGCAGCCATTTTGTTCGATCAGAACTTCGATCGCACCACGGATCGCAGTCGCCTTATGATCGCAACGATGTTCAATCTTCATGATGCCGCCGAGCGCGGTAACGCGATCGGTTAGTACCTTTGTCGTTTTGTCGAGAACGGAGGCCTTGGTGCCCGGCAGGCTGGACTGAACCAGGCCAACGCTCCGTGCGTTGAACGGCGCCACGCGGACGAGGCTTTGTTCCGCCAGTTTTTCGCAAGCGGCAACGGTGGCTTCCGGTGCTGCGAAAGGGATGATCTTAACCGTGGCGACCATCTGGCGTGTGGCGACTTGGGTGAATTGGGGTAACAGAGCGACAGTTGCTGCTTCATCGATTAGGTTCATCGCAGTTAATCGACTCAATTCGTAATCGACGATACCATTGCATTTTGCGTAAAGGTTCACCCGCCCTGTAAAGGCCGCCGATATTTCCAAATTCGGTCCGGCAATTGCTGCCGCGATGCGTGCGGCTGCATCATCTTCTCCGACATCGCCTGTTTCAAGCCGCGCCGCGACGACAGATGAAATGCCAGCCTTACTTAATATTTCAATGTCGGCTTCTTGTAGAATACGCCCTTTTTTAAAGGCCGCGCCGCCCGTGCGAACGCTATGGGCAAGGATTGCGCCGGACGCATCGCTTAACCGCGTTTCGCCGAACTTCATGCCGTGGCACGCTCTGGTCTGTGCAGTGTTTCGGTTATCTGTCCAACTATTGAAACCGCTATTTCCGCTGGGGAAATTGCGCCTATATCCAGGCCGACCGGGCCACGGATGCGGGCGAAGTCGGTGGTGCTAAACCCGGCTTCAGTCAATCTTTCCGCTCGCTTTCCGGCGGTTTTCTTGCCACCGAGCGCGCCGATATAGAAAGCGCTGCTCTTCAAGGCGGTCATTAACGCGGGATCGTCCAATTTCGGGTCATGGGTCAGGGTGACGATGGCGGTTCGGGAGTCCGGCTTGATATCCTCCAAGGCTTCGTCTGGCCATCGGCGGTCGATTTCGATGCCGGGGAACCGCTCCGGTGTCGCCCAGGCACCCCTTGGATCAATGACGGTTACGTCATATCCGGCTAGTCGGGCCATGGGGATGAGGGGCTGTGCAATATGAACCGCGCCAACAATCACCAGCCGTCGCGCCGGATTGAACACCTGTATGAAGAGGCGCTGGCTGTCTATTTCGACCAGGCGTCCTTTGTCCTCATTGTGCGCCCGGGTAGCCGCTTCCTTTATGGCGAGCGTGACTTCCACTTCGCCAGATCCTTCGCCGTCGATGAGGAGCGTTTCTTCGCCAGTATCGACATTGGAAAAGAGCATTACCGACTTTCCATCGGCACGCGCTTCGTTCAAGGCTTTAAGGTTGGTAAGTTTCATGACTATTCTCGTGTAAAATAAATTTTTTTCTTCGGCAGACCGTCAGTTGAGCCGTTCGACGAAAATTGAAATTTTACCGCCGCAAGCCAAGCCGACTTCCCAGGCCATTTCGTCGGTTACACCAAAATCCAGAATTCTTGTTTTGCCATCCTCCATCGCCTCCAATGCTTCCGTCACGACCGCGCCTTCGATACAGCCTCCGGATACGGAACCGATAAACTGACCATCGCCTTTAATGGCGAGGCGGCTACCCACGGGGCGAGGCGACGAACCCCATGTTGAGACAACCGTGGCCAAGGCCACTGAATCGCCAACTTCCTTCCACGCCGCCGCGCGTTCCAGGATATCGTCATGATCAATCATCTGTGCATCCGTCATGCAGCTCTCCCACGCCAATGGGCCATTTCCGCGCTGTATCGTGGTCCGGTCCTGTTCAGCGCTTCGGCCAGTTCCGATAAACTATTGAGATTATGGACCGGGCGAAAGTCGTCTACAAACGGCAGTAGTGCTTTCACGCCTAATGATTTGGGCTCGAATTGATCGTAACGCAAGAGAGGGTTTAGCCAAATAAGCCGCCGACAGGAACCTTGAAGCCGCCGCATTTCACGGGCGACACCGTCACCGGCATCTCGGTCAAGCCCATCCGAGATGAACAGGACAATAGCGCCTTGGCCCAACACACGCCGTGACCAGTGTCTATTGAAGTCATGCAAGCATGCACCAATTCTCGTACCACCCGACCAGTCGGACACCGCCGAAGAGACTTTCTCCAGGGCCACATCGATATCTTTTTGCCGTAAATATCGCGTCACATTTGTAAGATGCGTTCCGAATAGAAGTGTATGAACCCTGTCGCGGTCGTTGGTGACGGCATGCATGAAGTGAATCAGCATTCGCGCATATCGGTCCATTGAACCCGAGATGTCGCATAAAATTACGAGCGGCGGCCGCCGCCGGCGCCGACTCCTGCTTTGGAGAGGGATGATATCCCCGCCATGGCGAAGCGCCGCGCGCATCGTCGCGCGCATATCCACGCTTGGCCCTGCCGGGTCGGGCCGAAAGCGCCGAGTTGGTACGTCCAAGATGGGCAACCGCATCGTCCGAATAGCACGGTGAGCGGCGTCGACTTCTTCCGCCGTCATCTTCTCGAAATCCTTTTCGCTAAGGGTTTCAGTTTTGCTCCAGCTCATGGCCGCATCAAGCGTGATTTCTTACTCGC
The DNA here is from genome assembly GCA_021774385.1 of Alphaproteobacteria bacterium. Taxonomy (GTDB): domain Bacteria; phylum Pseudomonadota; class Alphaproteobacteria; order UBA8366. Next base: position 350 of record JAJFJC010000016.1, on the reverse strand, counting down.
GCTCCACTTCCTCGCTTTGTGGTGCATCGTCGCCGGCCAAGGCTGCCGCGACCCGGGGCGACAACGTGTTGTCCGGTGGACTGGTGTCATCTCCAAAGGAAGGTAGGACAAGTGACATCATGCGTTCGAGTATCTTGGGATTGCGCCAAAAGACATGGAACGCCTGGTCGAAAAGTTCCCGTTGATCGCGCCGGCTGACGAACACCGCATGCAGCGTCCAATAGAAATCACTCCGGCTTTCCAGTCCGACCACACGCACGGCATGGATAGCGTCCAGCACGCTGCCCGGCCCCACGGGGAGCCCCGCCGCGCGCAAGGCGCGACCAAAATGCATGATGTTTGCCGCGATC
>JAJFJC010000150.1 GCA_021774385.1 Alphaproteobacteria bacterium | reverse complement strand
CCTTGATGTGGGATAGCCGCACCGACAGCCCCGTCCCGTTCGACACCCCCGATGCCGATCCCTTGCTGGACGGTGCGGTAACCGCTAGCGGCCTGGAAGTGGGGCCGGACGACATCACCTGGACGCATGACGGCATCAAATGCCGTACGGCGTTCCAGCTTCTGGTCGAGCATGTAGCACCCTACACGCCTGAATGGGCCGCTGACATTTGCGACGTGCCCGCGGACTCGCCGCGCCGCATCGCCAACGAATTCCTCGACCATGCCCGGATCGGCGAGACCATCGATATCGATGGTGAAACTCTTCCGTTGCGCCCGGTCGCCGTGGCGCTTGGCAAAACCGTGAACAATGGCTGGGGTGGCTACCAATGCTGCTGGGCCCGCACCCTGATGGCATGCCTTGTCGGCTCGCTGGAAACGCCGGGAGGCGTCCTTGGGACGACGGTGCGGCTCAACCGGCCCGCCGGTGACCGTTGGCAGAGCGTCAAGCCCGGCCCGGACGGATTCATGGAATATCCGATGAATCCAACCGGCAAGAACAGCTGGGTATCGCGGCCACCGGCAAGAAGCGCTCACAGAACGCTGGTGCCACTGGCGGCAAACTCCGCCTGGAGCCAGGCGCTGGGCCCAACGCATCTCGCCTGGATGATGCAGAACGAAAATTTCGAACACCTGCCGGATGCGACACCACCGGATATCTGGCTCGTCTATCGGACTAACCCCGTCATCTCTTTCTGGGATACTGATGCGGTGGGCGAAGCGGTGGCGAATTTCCCGTTCACCGTCTGCTTTGCCTATACGAACGACGAAACCAATCACATGGCCGATATTCTGCTGCCGGACTGCACCGACCTTGAAGGCATGCAGCTGATCCGTATCGGCGGCACGAAGTATATCGAGCAGTATTGGGATTATCAGGGGTTTGCACTGCGGAACCCTGCGTCTCCGCCACAGGGGGAGGCGAAGGATTTCACCTGGATTGCGACACAGCTCGCCGAACGCGTCGGACTATTGCCGGAATACAATGCGATGATCAACCGTGGCGCGGCTGGCGTGGGCCTCGCGGGCGACGGATACGACTTCTCCCTTGACGAAACCAAAGCGCACGATGTCGAGACCATTTGGGACGCATCCTGCCGCGCCGCCAGCGCCGAACTGACGAATGGTGCGGAAAGCGACGGGTTGGCCTACTTCCAGGAGCATGGTTTTCGCGTCCAGGACTTCTCGCGCCGGCACTGGTACCTGTATCCCGAAATTGTAAAACAGGGCCTGCGCTTTGAAATGCCCTATCAAGAGCAGCTCTTGCGCATCGGCAAGCAGCTCGGCGAACGCCTGCACGAGCAAGGCATCGACTGGTGGGACAACCAAATCGCCGAATACCAACCGCTACCCCCCTGGGAAGATCTGCCAGGTTTGTGGGAATCCGCGCTTGAGAAAAAGTACGACGTATCCATCAACGACTATCCTTTCTGGCTCGTGACATCGCGCAGCATGCAGTACGCGTGGGGCGGCAATGTCGGTATCCAGATGATCAAGGAAGTCGCCGACAATGTCGCCGGGCATGGCGGCATTATCATCAACCCGGTCGCGGCCCGCAAACTCGATCTCGTGGATGGCGATCTGGTTGAAATTAAGTCGCCGGTCAATGCGACACGCGGCAAGATCGTGCTGCGCCAGGGAATTCGACCGGATACGTTGCTGATGATCGGCCAGTTCGATCATTGGGCGACACCGTTGGCCAAGGATTTCAAGGTACCGAGCATGAATGCCTTGATGCCGATGCTGCTGGAGCTGACCGACGCCACCGGGTCCAGCGCCGACCTGGTCAAGGTCAGCGTACGCAAGTTGGAAGATACGGTATGACCCGGTGGTCGATGGTCGCCGATTTGCGCCGCTGCGTCGGATGCCAAACCTGCACCTCCGCCTGTAAGCACGCCAACGCGACGCCACCGTTGGTTCAATGGCGGCGGGTGCTCGATATCGAATCCGGCGAATACCCCGACGTGCAACGCACATTCGTACCGGTCGGCTGTATGCATTGCGCCGATCCCCCTTGCATGCATGTCTGCCCCTCCACCGCGACGCGGCAGCGCGATGACGGCATCGTCACGATCGATTATGAGCTTTGTATCGGCTGCGCCTATTGCGCGGTCGCCTGCCCCTATCAGGCGCGCTACAAGGTCGACTTGCCGCGCTTCGCCTTCGGCGCCGAACAGATGCGCCACGAAGCCGCGCGCGAAATGCCGGAACGGCTCGGCGTGGCACAGAAATGCACCTTTTGCTCCGACCGTATCGACTTTGGTTTGGAAAACGGCCTGACTCCTGGTGTCGATGCCGAGGCGACGCCGGCATGCGTCAATTCCTGTATCGCCGACGCGTTGCATTTCGGCGATGCCGACGACCCCGCCAGTAACGTCTCCGCGTTGTTGCGCGAAAACCGGCATTTCCGTATGCACGAGGAACTCGGTACCAATCCCGGCTTTCACTATTTGTGGGATGGGGACCGAGACTCTCTGGATACGGCGACCGGTAGCGCCCCAGCCACGAACGAAAAGGCGCCGCTTCGCGGTACCGTTACCAGCGCCCATATGCCGGGCGTGATACCCTGGCAGCAGACGCATTGGGACTGGCGCGCCGCAGGCAATTTCATCTTTGGCGGCACCGGCAGCGGGCTACTGGCCGCTCTCGCGGCGACCGCATGGTCGGGAACGGCACCGCCAGACTGGCTCGGCCTGCTTGCCCTCGTCTTCATTGGTACTGGGCTGTTCCTGGTTTGGACGGAAATAGGCCGCATGCTGCGGTTCCTGCATGTGGTCCTGAACCCACAGACGTCTTGGATGACGCGGGAGGCGATGATCGCCTTTCTGGTCTTCGCCAGCGGCATTGGAACGTTCTTCATACCGTCGGTCGTCTGGATCACGATTACCGGCGCCTTCGGTCTGCTGTTCCTCTACTGCCAAGGCCGAATTTTGCATGAGTCGAAGGGGGTTCCCGCCTGGCGCGAACCGCGTATCGTTTCCCTGATTTTGAGTACGGGGTTGGCCGAAGGGTGCGGGCTCCTTCTGATGGCAAGCGCCCTCCTGAGCGGCACGGCAGCAATGCCCGTCGCCGCGGCTTTACTTCTGTTGGTTGCCCTCCGCGCCTTCGCCTGGCGACGCTACCTACGGGCCTTGCTGGATGCCGGCGCTCCGGCCCGCACGCTCGACATTCTGACGTCTCTTCGCCCTTGGATGGCGGGGCTTGGGGCCATAGCACCCGCCGTGCTCATTCTAGGCGGCGCCTTCCTGCCGGATTTTGCCGCAGGGCTGTTTGCCCTCGCCGGGCTGATGGCGGTCATGGCGGGCTGGCTGTTTAAATTTACCCTTATAACCGGCGCATCACTGAACCAAGGCTTCGCGATCGAACATACCCCGGCGCGCGGCAGTGGCCCCAGTGGTGCTGGGATTAAGCCCGGCTGGCGCTGAATTGGATATAGGCCGATGACCGACGATCAAACCTTTCTGTTCGACCGCGCCGCCGAAACGATGTCCCGCGAAGACATCGAGGCCCTGCAAAGAACGCGGATCAAGGACACGCTCACCCGCGCCCATGGCAAGGTCGCGCATTATACATCCGCCTTCGACGCGGCAGGCGTCCAGCCGGACGACCTCAAGACGCTCGACGATTTGCGCCGTTTTCCCTTCACCGTGAAAACCGACCTGCGCGATAATTACCCGTTCGGCATGTTTGCCGAGCCACGCGAGTCGCTAATCAGACTGCATGCCTCCTCCGGCACCACCGGCAAACCGACCGTCGTCGGATACAATCAGGCCGATATCGATCTGTGGACCAATCTGATGGCCCGGTCGCTGGCTTGCGGCGGCGCGCTACCGGGCGACATCGTACACAACGCCTATGGCTATGGCTTATTCACCGGTGGGCTCGGTGCGCATTACGGCGCGGAACGGCTCGGCTGCACCGTCGTTCCGGTATCCGGCGGCGGCACCGAACGGCAGGTTATTTTGTTGGAGGATTTTGGCGCACGGGTCCTGTGCGCAACACCGTCTTATGCCCTCAATATCGCCGAGGTCGCGGCCCGACAGGGCGTAGACCTTCGTGACCTTCCCTTGGCCATCGGCATCTTCGGCGCCGAGCCCTGGAGTGACGCCCTGCGCGCCGAACTCGAAGACAAGCTTGGTCTCAAGGCAGTCGATATCTACGGATTGTCGGAAATTCTTGGTCCCGGCGTCGCTGCGGAATGCCATGTGGCCCAGGCCGGATTGCATGCTTGGGAAGACCATTTTCTGTTCGAAACCATCGACCCCGAAACTCTCGAACCAGTGCCGGACGGCGCGTCTGGTGAGCTGGTCATCACGACCTTGACCAAGCAAGCGCTGCCGATGATCCGCTACCGCACGCGGGATATCACCCGGCTGTCCGACGAACCCTGCGCCTGCGGCCGCACCCACCGCCGTATTCTGCGCATTACCGGCCGCGACGACGACATGCTGATCATCCGCGGCGTCAACGTCTATCCGAGCCAGGTCGAGGCGGTCTTGGTCGGCCTGCCCGGTATCGCGCCGCACTATCAGTTCGTCGTCACCCAGGATGGCCCGATGACCGCGCTGCGCGTCGAAGTCGAAGCCGATGCGGCGATGGACGACAACGCCCGCACCGCCAAAGCCGCCGAGGTGCAACACCACATCAAATCCATCGTCGGCGTGACCTGCGAGGTCGAGGTGATGGACGTCGGCGCGGTGCCTCGCTCGGAGGGTAAGGCGGTTCGGGTTCGGGATTTGCGGTAGTAACGATTTTCCGCGACCTGCCCGCCGTGGAATTCAGCGCACCGCGATCCGTTGAAACCAATGCGGCAAATCCGAACTAAGCGCCAGTGCCGACGATTAGGGTCCACTTCTGACAGAACCTACTTCCAATCAGCAATTCCATACTTTGTCAGGATCTTCTTCAGTTCTCCCGAACCACGCAATTTTTCTATTTCAGTGTCGAAATTTTTAACAAAATCCAAGGTTCGGGGATCGTTAGGTGAAAACCCGATCATCGTTTCAATGAATGGCAAGCACCCAGCCGTTTGGTGGCGGTCCTTCAACCCTTCCGCCTTGAAAAAATACTCGGCCACGGCGACATCCTGCACAAACGCAGTCACTCGATCAGATTCCACCAATTTAGTTAGCCGCTTCATCATGTATGCCTCGCCGCCAACGAGCTTCACGACCTTTGTATCGTTGGCTTTGATATAGCTATCGATTTCACCGTAGGTATATCCTCTGACCGTGGCAATCGTGACTGACGAAAGATCTTCCAGGCTTTTGTATTGCCAAGTGTGTCCAACTTTTGTGTAGAAGCAATTTCGCGTCATTCCAATCGGTTCTAAAGGAAAAATCAGATTTGGCGCTTCATTCCGATACACGCCGACCAGCGCCGTAAACCTTCCCTTTTCGACCGCTTGGATTTGGCGAAGAAAAGGGGCGGTTTCGTAGACAATATCGTAGCCCAAATTAGCGAACACAGAATTGACAATCTCAACGCTAAATCCTGGTATCTTCGAATCTACCGTCCCGTTCTCCTCAAAAATATAAGGACGCCAGTCACCGGTGGTGAACGTCAACTGTTCAGCGTGCGCGGTTGCTGACATCGTCAATACCCAAATACACGCCCAGATTTTTCTCGAAACCCAGTTCATCGTCTGGTCCACTTTTCTTCGAAAAGCCGCTTGCACTAGGCCACCACCTCATCAAACCGGATTCATGTTCACAGTGAGGGGCGTTTAACGCAACCGAAACAATTGTCGTCTCGTCCGCCGTATCGTGTGTGCGGCCACGGCCTTGACCAAGGAAGCGCAGCCAAAAATCCGCGACCTCATAAAGGACCTCACGCGGCTGCCAAACGAATCCAGCGCGTACGACCGCACTACGAGTTCGTCGTCGCAGAGGAC
>JAJFJC010000149.1 GCA_021774385.1 Alphaproteobacteria bacterium | reverse complement strand
CAGTCGCGATGGAGAACAGGGAGGAAGCCTTGTTAGAACTTAATCCGCTCTCGGACGCGCTCGGCGCGGAAATTGTTGGGCTGGACCTAGCCAAACCACTCGCCGACGATATGTTCACGGCGATACACAGGGCGCACCTTGACTATCAGGTCCTCGTCATCCGTGACCAGCATCTGACGCCCGAACAGCATATTGCCTTCAGTCGACGGTTCGGTGACCTGTCCGGGCACATATTCGATCAATTCCTCCTCCCGGACCATCCGGAAATTCTCAAAGTCTCGAACAAAAAGAAAAGCGACGGAGAGTTCACGGGCCTGCCAAACGCCGGTCGACGATGGCATTCCGATCTCGCCTACACGGAAACACCCAGTCTTGGGTCTTTGTTGTATGCACTTGAAATACCGCCGAAGGGCGGAGACACCTTGTTCAATAATATGTACAGCGCTTACGACACGTTAACGTGCGAGACGAAGTCGCGGATCGAAGGACAACAGGCGGAATATTTACTCGGGAGCGCGCGCAAATATTACACCGATGCGGAACGGCCCGCTCTAACACCCGAGCAATTGGCGAAAGTACCGCCAGTCCACCACCCGATCGTTCGGACACATCCAGAAACCGATCGCAAGGCGCTTTACGTCAGTCAAGCGCACACGGTTCGCATTCTCGACATGGATGAAGCGGAGAGCGAGGCACTGCTGGCGGAACTGACCGAACACAGCGTTCAGCCTGAATTCGTTTATCGACACAAATGGCGTCTGCACGACCTGGTCTTCTGGGACAATCGCTGCTGCATGCACATCGCGGAACCACCGCCCCCGGAATTCGCGCGCCATATGCACCGGACAACCGTGATTGGCGATAGGCCCTTTTAGCCTCATTGTCCTAGGCACGACCGTGACGAACCTCTATGGGTTTGGTTCACAAAATTTCAGCACGCTGACAGGAGTTTCTTATGCCGCAGATTAATGCCGAACGCCTTTTGAGCGACTTGCGTAAGCTGCGCACTTTCGGCGCCGTCGACACCGGCGTCGTTCGGCCCGCGTTGAGCGACGCGGATATCGAATCGCGACATTGGCTCAAGACGCGCTATCAGGAAGCAGGACTGGACGCGTCGATAGATGGGGTTTCCAACGTTTTCGGAAAGTCCCGAAATGACGGGCCCGCCTTGATCGTCGGTTCGCATTCCGACACCCAACCGCGCGGCGGCTGGCTCGACGGCGCGCTCGGCGTCATCTACGGCCTTGAAATCGCCCGCGCCTGCGCCGACGATCCAAATACAGCGCATTTGGCGGTCGACGCCGTTTCCTGGCAGGACGAGGAAAGCAATTTCATCGGCTGCCTGGGGAGCCGCTCCTGGTGCGGCACCTTGGACCCGGCCGCGGAAGCGGCCGCCGTCGGCCGCGACGGTACGCCGCTAGCGGACGCCTTGCGTCATGCGGGCCTCGAAGGCGTTCCCCGGCAACAGGTCGAAGAGGGACGATATGTTGGCTATCTCGAAGCGCACATCGAGCAAGGCGCCTATCTTGAGGACGCTGGAGAGCAGATCGGCGTCGTAACGGCGATCGTCGGCATTCGCGGCATGACGCTCACTTTCGAGGGTGAACAAAACCATGCCGGCACGACAACAATGGCGCGGCGGCGCGACGCGGCGGCGGCGTTGTTTGAAGTCGCGCACCGCATCAATGAGGAATTCCCCAAGATTGCAGATGAACGTACCGTCTGGACCATCGGACAGGCGAAAATCGAGCCCGGTGCCTCATCCATTATCCCGGGATATGCCGAACTGGCCCTGCAATTCCGCGATCAAGACGAAGGCAGGTTGGATGCGTTTGAGAAAATCGCCGGAGGCCTAGTGGCGGAAATCAACGCGCGCGGCAAGATAAAGGCCACCGCAGGTATCGCCCGAACGCCGATACGGCCTTCGATAATGGCCGACAACTTGCAAAACCACATTGCGAACGCCGCCGAGATCACCGCACCAGAAAAGTGGCGGCGGATGCCGAGCGCGGCCGGTCACGACCCCATGGTGATCCACGAAAAACTACCCTGCGCCATGCTCTTCATCCCGTCGATTAAGGGAATCAGCCATGCCTTCGGCGAAGACAGTCATGACGAGGATATCGTCGCCGGCTGCCAAGTGCTTGCCGACGCATCCGCCTCTATCCTGAAAGAGGCGCGCGGCGAAACATAAAACCCTGCCCGTCGTTCTACGGTTTGATTTGTTCGGCGGGACACCCGACGATTTTTTCATACATTCCAGGATCGGTAGCGCCTTCCGATCCGAAGACAAGTATTCTGCTGTCACCGTCAAGGCCAAGTGCAGCAGACCATTCAGGCCGGCGCCGCGCGATTAAGGCACCCGCCAATCCCGCGACCGCTGACTCGCCCGCGACAACAGGTGCGTCCGTCTCCAAGGGAAATGCAAGCAAACGCATGCAATCCGCGGCCGCCTCGTCGCTGATTTTGACAAATGCATCGACACCCGTCTCAAGGATTTCCCACGCGAGCAGCGAAATCTCGCCACAGGCAAGCCCCGCCATGATCGTATCGAGCGCGCCTTCCACGACGGTCGGTGCACCGCTGTACGCGCTTTGGTATAGACAGTCCGCCCGGTCCGGTTCGACGACGATAAATCGCGGACGTTCCGCGCCCCAGCATTCCCAAAACTGAGAGCAAACCGCGGCGGCGAGGCCACCGACTCCACCTTGGACGAAAATGTGTGTCGGCCGCTCTTTCGGCGGTAATTGCCGCATCGTCTCCGCGACCATGACCGTATAGCCCTGCATGACATCGCGGGGCACGTCCATATACCCATCATATGACGTGTCGGAGACGACAAATCGTCCGTATGTCTTGGCATCCGCGGCTGCATGGCGCACCGAATCGTCATAGTTACCTTGGGTTCGAACCACCGTTGCGCCAAGCGCTTCAATGGCGGCCTGCCGGCTCTCGCTCACCGTTGAATGTAAGTAGATCACACAGCGGCACCCGAACAGACGAGCGCCCCAAGCAACGGAGCGGCCATGGTTTCCATCGGTCGCACACGTGACCGTCAGCCCGGAAATAATCTCTCGATAATGGCCCTCGGCAAGGTCCGATGCGGATAGGTTGGACGCTCCGGATTTTTGCTCAATTTCATTTGCTAGCAATCGAAAGACGGCGTACGCACCGCCAAGCGCCTTGAAGCTGCCAAGGCCAAACCGGCCGCTTTCGTCCTTATACCAAATGCGTGCAACCCCCGCTCGGAGCGCCAAGCCATCGAGACGGACCAGAGGTGTTTCCACATAGCCTGGCCAAGACACAATCTCGGTCATCGCCACGGCATGTTCCATCGCGTTCAGCACATCTGCTTGCCGCGGCCCATACGGAAGGCCGGTCGCAGCCCTTGGATTCAAAAAAAGCTCGATGGAGTGGCGCGTGAGAGGTTTGGTCATCGTTCTAAACTCATAAACGATTGAGAATCAACACCGTTGGTCTGATCCGGACCCGAACCCACAATGTGATTCATAGAAATGCGAATCAGTCTGCTTTTGAAGCTCTTCGATACACGATTTTTACGATTATTGGCTTTAATTTTTTATGGCACGAAAAAAGACACAATTCACAATTAGGGTTAGCAATCAAGTAATTCAGCCAAGGATTCCGTCGATTAATGGTAACTTAATCAAACTTCTTCAAAATGTTTTTTGTGCTTTTTCAAGCTCTTGTGATTAGGCGCACACCAAAGATCCCCCAATTTGGGGTATTATAAACTTACGGAGCGAGCGAAATGGGACAGGACCGAACAATGATGAGGTGCGTAACGCGGTAAAGAATTCAAGGAGTCGGCAGATATGGAAGTGTTTGATGTCTTTTCTGATCTCTATAAGCGTGGAAATCAGGACGAGTTAAGCTTACAAGACTTTCTATTAGGGTGTCGCGAAGATCCAATGATGCATGCGACAGCTGCGGAACGGATGATTGCAGCCGTCGGCGAACCGGAAGTTATCGATACGAGCGCCGACCAGCGATTGGGGCGCATTTTTCACAACCGCACCATCAGACGCTATCCCGCCTTTAAAGATCTGTACGGCATGGAAGAAACGATAGAACGCATCGTGGGCTTCTTTCGTCATGCCGCCCAGGGCCTCGAGGAACGCAAACAGATACTGTATCTTCTCGGGCCCGTTGGCGGCGGAAAATCGACACTCGCCGAACATTTAAAAGCGCTCATGGAGCGTGAACCGATCTATATTCTCAAGGCTGGCGACGAAGTCAGTCCTCTATACGAATCGCCCCTGGGCCTATTCGACCGCGAGCAGATGGGCGACCTTCTGGAAGACAAATACGGCGTTCCACAGCGCAAGCTAACGGGTTTGATTTCACCCTGGGCCGTCAAGCGATTGGATGAATTCGGCGGCGACATTTCAAAATTTTCGATCGTCAAGCTGCACCCCTCGCGGCTGCGCCAAATCGGCGTCACCAAGACCGAACCTGGCGACGAGAACAACCAGGATATTTCGACACTTACCGGCAAGCTCGACATCCGCAAATTGGAACATTTGAGCCAAAACGACCCAGACGCCTACAGCTATTGCGGCGGCCTCAATAACACGACGCAAGGCCTGCTGGAATTTGTGGAAATGTTCAAGGCGCCGATCAAGGTTCTGCACCCGCTGCTCACCGCGACGCAGGAGCAGAATTACACCGGCACCGAGAACATTGGCGGCATGCCCTATCACGGTATCGTCGTTGCCCATTCGAACGAAGCCGAATGGCAACAATTCCGCAACAACAAAAACAACGAAGCGTTCCTAGACCGCATCAGCGTGGTCAAGGTCCCGTATTGTTTGCGGGTCACCGAGGAAACGAAAATTTACGAAAAGCTGTTGGAGAACAGCGCGTTGGGAGAAGCCCAATGCGCGCCGGAAACGCTCGGTCTTATGAGCCGCTTCTGCGTCCTCACGCGGCTGCAGGAGCACGAAAATTCGACACTGATTTCGAAACTGCGCGTCTATGACGGCGAAAATCTCAAGGATACGGATCCGAAAGCAAAATCGATCCAAGAATACCGTGACACTGCCGGTGTGGACGAAGGTATGACCGGCGTGAGCACACGTTTCGCATTCAAGGTGCTCTCGGCGACTTTTAACCACGATATCGACGAAATCGCCGCCGACCCCGTGCACCTGATGTACGTTCTGGAAAACGCGATAAAACGCGAACAGTTCGGCGAAGATACGGAAAACAGCTATCTCGATTTCATCAAGTCCGAATTGGCGCCGCGCTACGCGGAGTTCATTGGCCACGAGATCCAAAAGGCCTATCTGGAATCCTATCGGGACTACGGGCAAAATCTTTTCGACCGCTACATCGCCTATGCCGACGCCTGGATCGAGGATCAGGACTACAAGGATCCCGACACCGGGCAGATGTATGACCGCGAGATCCTCGAATCCGAACTGGCGAAGATCGAAAAACCCGCGGGCATCACGAACTCGAAGGACTTCCGCAACGAGGTGGTCAAGTTCGCTCTTCGTGCCCGCGCCGAGAATGAAGGCAAGAACCCCGATTGGTCGAGTTACGAAAAGCTTAAATCGGTGATCGAGAAACGGATGTTCGGACAGGTTGAAGACCTGCTCCCGGTGATCAGTTTTGGCAGCAAAAAGGACAAGGATACCGACGCGAAACACCACGAATTCGTCGAGCGTATGATCGACCGCGGCTACAGCAAGCGGCAGGTCCGGCGCCTCGTCGAATGGTATATGCGGGTCAACAAGGCCGGCTAGATCTGGCTCAAGGGAAAGGGGTGAATATGCCCCATTTTATAGACCGCCGCCTCAATCCGAAGGACAAGAGCCTTGGCAATCGCCAGCGCTTCCTGAAACGTGTCCGATCTCAGGTCAAACAGGCCGTCGACAAGGCTATTCAGGGCCGCAGCATCGCCGATGCGGACAAGGGCGAAACGGTAACCATCCCGACAAAAGGCATTGCCCAGCCGACCTTCAGGCACGGTGCCACCGGCGGCTATCGGGAACGGGTCATGCCGGGAAACAAAGAGTTCCAGGCCGGCGACAAGATCGAAAAGCCACCTGCGGGCGGCGGTGGCGGCGGTGGCAAAGAGGGAGCGGACCAAGGCGAAGGAGAAGACACGTTCGCCTTCGCGCTTTCGCGAGAGGAATTCCTCGATCTGTTCTTCGAAGATTTGGAACTCCCGGACCTGATAAAGCGGCACTTAAAAGAGGTCGTGTCGAATAAATACCGCCGCGCCGGCTACTCAATGGCCGGCTCGCCCGCGAACATCAATGTAACCCAGACAATGCGCCGAAGCCTTGGGCGGCGGCTTGCCTTAAAGCGGCCCAAGGAAGAGGGATTAAAGGAACTTCGGCAGGAGATCTTCGCCCTCGAAAAAGTGTCGGAACCAACCATCGACCAGTGGGCGCGCCTGAAGGAACTGCACAAGTTACTGGAGGAGCAGCAACGTAAGCAGCGCGTGATCGCCTATATCGATCCACTCGATGTCCGCTACAACTATTTTCAGCCGAAGCCGGAACCCAACGCCAACGCTGTCATGTTTTGTCTCATGGATACCTCGGCGTCGATGGGCGAACGGGAGAAAGATCTCGCGAAACGGTTTTTCGTCCTGCTGCATCTTTTCTTAAAACGGCGTTACGACCGAATTGATGTAGTCTTCATCCGCCACACCCACGAATCCAGCGAAGTCGATGAGGAAACTTTTTTCTATGCGCGGGAAAGCGGCGGCACCGTGGTCAGCACGGCGCTCGTCGAAATGCAGAAGGTCCTCGCGAAACGCTATCCTCCCTCGGAATGGAACATCTATGCGGCGCAAGCCTCGGATGGCGAAAATTTTTCCGGCGACTCCACCAAATGCATCGATCTCCTCAATGAAGTTTTGATGCCAGTCTGCCAGTACTTTGCCTATATCGAAATCCTTGATGAGCGCGAGGCGGGCATCATCAACGACGAAACGCAAGGCGCGGAGTTATGGCGCTCCTATCGGCAGGTCCATGACGCTTGGCCGAATTTCACAATGAAGCGGATCAGCTCTCCCGCGGATATCTATCCGGTGTTCCGCGAACTGTTCGCCAAGAAGAACGAAAAGGTCTGACGCCATGGCGAAGCGCGCAAAAAAGCAAAAACCACTATTCGAAAGTTCCAGTTGGGACTTCGACACGATGCACCGGACCTACGAGGCGATCGAAGACATCGCGCTGAACGACCTTGGGCTGAACGTCTATATCAATCAGATCGAGATAATTTCCTCGGAGCAGATGCTCGACGCTTATTCCTCAATCGGCATGCCGCTAATGTATCAGCATTGGTCTTTCGGCAAGCACTTCGTCCAGGAAGAAAAGCTCTACAACAAGGGATTGCGCGGCCTAGCCTATGAGATCGTCATCAACTCGAACCCGTGTATCAGCTACAATATGGAAGAGAACACCATGGCCATGCAGACGCTGGTCATGGCCCATGCCGCTTTCGGGCATAACCATTTTTTTAAAAACAATTATCTGTTTCAGCAATGGACGGACGCCGACGGCATTCTCGACTATCTCGAATTCGCCAAGGGCTATATCGCCAAATGCGAGGAGCGCCACGGTCCCGAAGCAGTCGAGGAAATTCTGGACGCCGCGCATGCGCTGATGGAGCACGGTGTTTACCGCTATCGCCGTCCCCCGGAGCCGTCACTGCGCGAAAAGAAGGAACGCGAACGGGAACGTCACGCCCATGAAGAACGCGAGTTTAACGATCTATGGCGAACCGTACCGATCACCGATAAGGGTCCAAAAGACGATTCCGAAGTTGACGCGCTGGAGCGCAAGAAGAGACTACGGTTACCTGAAGAAAACCTTCTGCATTTCATAAAGCTTTACAGTCCCATTCTGAAGACCTGGCAGCGGGATATCCTGGATATCGTCAGCAATGTCGCGCAATATTTTTATCCGCAAAAGCAGACCAAGGTCATGAACGAAGGCTGCGCCTGCTTCGTCCATTTTTACATCGTCAATGCGCTCTACGACAAAGGATTGCTGTCGGAAGGCGCCATGCTCGAAATCTTGCACAGTCACTCGAATGTGTTGGCGCAACCGGATTTCGACGATCAGCGCTACGGCGGTATTAACCCCTACGCGCTCGGCTTCGCGATGATGGAGGATATCCGGCGCGTTTGTGAAGACCCAACCGAGGAAGACAAGGAATGGTTTCCCGAAATCGCCGGTAGCAAGGATTGGCGCAGCGTCCTCAAGAATGCCTGGGCGAACTATCGCGACGAATCCTTCATCCAGCAATTCCTTAGCCCAAAATTGATGCGGCAGTTCCGGCTTTTTACGTTGTCCGACGATTCGGAGGACAAATTCTATTCCGTCTCGGCGATCCACAACAAACGCGGCTATCGCAAGGTTCGCGATTCGCTGGCGCGATCGTATGATATCGCGGTCTTGGATCCCGACATTCAGGTCGTTGATGTCGATTTACTGGGCGACCGCCAATTGCGCCTCAAACACACCATGCGCGACGGAATCCCGCTTGAGGAGCGCGACCGCGATAGGGTACTAGCCCATCTGAAGACGCTTTGGGGATATGATGTCGTTTTGGAAAGCTGAGTTAGTTTAGCACCTCTGGCCCTCAATCCCGCGTTGCGCCGCCCAACCGCTTTTCGACGCAAATTTCGGAAGCAACCAAGAAAGTGTCGACGCGACCCCACGCCAAACGATAAACTGTATGAAAGTGCGTGCTCTGCCTTGCCGGTTTCCTGCTGGCGAGTTGGGTTATTTGCACCATATCACTGACTCAAAGGCCGCCAGCGCGCGGCCGCTTAATTCGGGAGATTGAAGCATGGCGACAGGGCAGGGCAATGGCCAGTCAAGAAAACTAAAATATGTGGGTACTCGCGCGCCGCGTCCCGATGGGGTCGACAAAGTAACGGGCCGTGCGAAATTCGGCGCCGACTTAAGCATGCCAAATATGATTATCGGTAAGGTATTGCGGAGCCCACACGCCCATGCGCGTATCAAATCCATCGATACGTCAAAGGCCGAGGCTCTTGCTGGTGTTAAGGCGGTCATTACTTCAGCCGCCTTCCGCAAGCAATCAACCGAACTCCTGCCGGCTGGCGAAATGCAGGTCAATTATCACGATGTTGCCCGTAACGTGATGGCGAATGACAAGGTTTTATATGACGGTCACGCCGTCGCCGCGGTCGCCGCGACGACATCGGCAATCGCCGACGAAGCACTCGCGTTGATCGAAGTTGATTACGAAGTCTTGCCCCACGTCATCGACGTAGTCGACGCAATGAAAGACGGCGCGCCCATCCTGCATGAAGACATGTTCACTGACGGCGTCGATCCGAAGCCGACAAAAGCGTCGAACGTCGCCAAGCGCCTCGAGATCGCGGTTGGTGATGTCGAAGCCGGGTTTGGACAGGCCGACGTCGTAGTCGAGCGCGAATTCAACACCAAACCGGTGCACCAGGGGTATATAGAACCGCACGCCTGCATCGCCAGCGTCTCGGAGGACGGACAGTCCGAACTGTGGTGCACGACCCAGGGACACTATGTCGTTCGGGCACACTGCTCGCGTCTTCTGGGCATGGACATCTCTAAAATTAGGGTCACGTCGTCGGAAATCGGCGGTGGCTTCGGTGGCAAGACAGTCGTGTATCTTGAGCCCGTGGCGCTTGCTTTGTCGGCGCGGGCCGCGCAACCCGTAAAAATGGCAATGACGCGCGAAGAAGTTTTCCGCGCCAGCGGCCCAACATCCGGCGCCAATATGGTCATCAAAGTCGGTGCCAAAAAGGACGGTACAATCACCGCCGGTCAGGCCTTGCTCCATTATCAAGCTGGCGCCTTCGCCGGCTCGCCAGTTCAACCAGGCGCGATGTGCGCTTTTGCGCCCTACGATCTCGAAAATGTTCAAGTGACAGGCTATGACGTCGTTACGAACCGTCCGAAGGTTGCCGCGTATCGTGCGCCAGGCGCGCCAATTTCAGAATATGCCGTGGAGGCGGTGATCGATGAGATCGCGGACAAAATCGGCATGGACCCGATCGATCTGCGCCTCAAGAATGCGGCAAAGGAAGGTACCCGCGCCGCCTACGGCCCGAAATTCGGCCCGGTTGGTCTTGTCGAGACCCTGGAAGCAACCCGCGACCACGACCATTACAAGGCACCGCTTGGCAAGAATCAGGGCCGCGGTGTCGCATCTGGATTCTGGTTTAACATCGGCGGTGAAACCTGCGTAACAATAAACGTCAACGAGGACGGCACGGTTAATGTACTTTCGGGCACGCCGGATATTGGCGGCTCGCGTGCCTCGCTCGCCATGATGGTGGCGGATGAACTTGGCATCGAACTGGATAAAGTTCGACCGATCATCGCCGACACGGCGTCGCTCGGCTTTACCTTCCTAACAGGCGGTAGTCGCGCAACTTTCTCGAACGGCCTCGCCGCCGTCGAGGCCGCGACAAATGCCAAAACCGAAATGCGCGGCCGCGCGGCAAAATATTGGGAAATCCCGATTGAAGCCGTCGAATGGGAAGATGGACATGTCAAACCGGCGGGATCAAACGCCGGTGATTTCGATCCGCTATCGCTGGCGGATCTCGCCAAACTCGCCAATAAGACAGGCGGCCCGATCGCCGGTCATGCGCAAATCAACGCGCAGGGCGCGGCGCCTAGTTTTGGCACCCATCTGGTCGATGTCGAGGTCGATCCGGAAACCGGACACGTCGAAATCTTGCGCTACACCGTAGCGCAAGACGCCGGCAAGGCGATCCACCCAGGTTATGTGGAAGGCCAGTTCCAAGGCGGCGCGGTACAAGGTATCGGCTGGGCCCTGAACGAAGAATACGTCTATGGCGACGACGGCAAGCTGCAAAATACCGGCTTCCTGGATTATCGCATTCCCGTCGCTTCGGACGTCCCCATGATCGACACAATAATCGTCGAAGTCTCCAACCCGACCCACCCCTACGGCGTGCGTGGTATCGGTGAAACGCCGATCATTCCGCCGATGGCCGCGATATCAAATGCCGTTTCACATGCCCTCGATATTCGCTTCTCGGATCTGCCAATGTCGCCACCTAAGGTTTTGGCGGCGATTGAAGCCTCTAACGGGGCCGGCGATGACTAAGCGGGATACGCGGGGCGGCCTATCGTCGCCCCTTCCCCACGCGCGCTAAGAGCTGTTTGAAACACTTCAAGGCAATACCTTTCTCGTATACCCGTATAAGATCACAATTGGTACTCTGGTTAACGAAATGTAAAATACTCTTGGTCAGTCTGTAGGCACGCACCCTAAGCGGGCAATTCATTGCCGGCAGACACAGAGGAAAATACCGCATGTCCATGGCCCGATCTCAGCTTCGCAATATTATCGAGTCAGGCCGATCCATTGCGCTAGATTGCTACGCGATTGGAAAATCCATCGGCGACGACGACCCCGTCGGCAAGTTGTTCAAGACCGATGTCATGAATAAGACAGTTGTTTTCAAACGCTTCGAAGGCACGGATTCCACGGCCGATGGGCCCGCTAAAATCGATACGACAATCTATTTTCCGTATGATTTCGAACAGGTCTATGACGGTGGCGAATCACTATGTTTCAGCGATAAGGGCTTTCAAAAAAGCCTAGCCTTCAAGATTTCCAACGGTGCCGCGACAAAAGATATGATGACGCGCATTGCGTTGGATTTGAGAACCCTCAATGTTCTCGCATCGTTACACAGCCTTGACCCGTTTATTTTTAAGAGTAAGGCCGAGCAGGCGGGTATCAGCGATTTGATCCATGAAACCTACTTTGCGATTTCCGCCGAAGAATGGGATGCCATCCGCAAACCCATCCGTGAGAAAATCTCACGTCTTGTCACCAAGGCGGTTAGTGGCGGCCAGAGCACGAACAACAAGGCGCAAGAGACCCAGGTCGAACAGTTCCTCATGAAGATTTGGCAAGCGACCGACATCGATGGTATCGAACCTTTCATCAAGGCCATGCAGATAGATGCGGAGCGCGCACCAGAAGTCTTCTTCGCATGGAAGGCCGTTTGTTACTATCAAGTTCGCTTCGCCGCACTTTCAGATGGCTTGAAAGCGTTCTTTCAATGGGTGGGCGATAACACGCTTTGCTACCCATCGGATTTCCCAAATATGACCCCGGAAGACGAAAGGCGCGTCAAGGGATTGCGCGACAAACTTCGAGAAAAAATGCGTACTGGATATGTCGAAGCGAACGGCGTACTGAAGGAGTATGAGGAAAGCTACAATAAGTTTGTGCACGAGGATCGCCCGCAGGCTTTCATGAAATTCCTGCAGAATTCAGATGCTTCATACCTATCGCTTGCGTCCAGTGTATCCAATGCAGCGCATGGCATAAATTTGTGGAATTGGTATGTCGAACATTACGGCGAGTCGATGCCGAAGGTGCAGTTCATGGAGCTGTTCAACGGCTTAACCCACCTGTACGACGTTAAGCATATCGGTGAAGTGAAGAGCTGGGATACCGGAACGGCGGCTTGATCTCCAAGACAACCGTGATCTGATCTTAGTCTACAATTAAATCCACCTTCACAGGATTAAACGGAACCTATAACGGTTCAATAAAACCCTGATGCGCTCTAACGGCCAACCGTCGTCTCGATCGCACCGCGCCATGCCTCCGCATCAAATCCCCACGGTCCCATATCGCTACGATAGGAGACCTTACCGTCCGCATCGATAACGTATAACCGCTCGGGCAATGCGGCGTATTTTCGATCGACTTCGTTATCCATGTTATCGAGTAACATCGGCATTTCAAATTTGAGGTTCAGCATGCAAACAGCGGCCATCTCAGCGCGGTCGTCGGACGTCACTGGCTGTTCGTACAAAACGTCATCGTTAAGATTTGCCGACACCTGCCAACCGTCGGTTGGGTGAATTTCCTGAATATAAACTAGATTGAAGGAAATCCGGTCTCGATATTCTTGATAAATTTCGTTCACGCGCACGGCGTGCTGTCGAAATGGGGGTCAGGTGTAGGAACCAAAGATCAAGGCAACCGGCGCACCACGCGATTCCGACAACCGGAACATCGTTCCAGTTCGCGCTCCATCATCGGATAGACGCTCCACTTCGAAATCCGGTGCCCAGTCCCCTACGGATGGCGCCCTGGATTCGCGCAATAATTTATCCGCCCGAATTTTCTTATATTCGGAAACCGAAAGACCCATCCGCGCCCATCGATCGGCGGGAATTTGCGCTGGATCCTCGGGAAGAAAATCGCTCATGATCTAACCTTTCAGTCAACGCCGGAAACCGGTCGCGTAAGGTCGTGTTACACGTGACCCGTTACGAGCGGCTTCGAATATTCTCATTTGAAACTTTCCTTGTCGACAGATGCCTACAAAATTACAGCATGGAACGACGCACAAGGGTGAACTTGCTCTAACTTGCCGCGAAACTCGACGTCTCCAGGCCAAAATATACCGAAGCTTTCCTAGGCGGACAGTCGGGCAAGCTCTCGCGACGAAATTTTGTAAAGACCGCGTTGCCCGGCGACGGGCTCAAACCGATCGGTGATACCCAATACTGTTTCAGCACCACCAAGGTAAAGCGAGCCGTCCTCGGGCATGAGCTTACTGATGCCATTCAATACTCGCCCCTTCGTTTCTTGATCGAAATAGATCAATACATTGCGGCAAAGCACGATATCGAATTGTCCTAAAGGTTTGGGATCCTTGAGCAGATTAAACGGCCGATAGGTCACCATCGAGCGGAGAGCGGGATCAATTTCCCATTTGTCGCCAACCTGTTTGAAGTATTTTACCAGCAAGCTAATCGGAAGGCCGCGCTGCACTTCAAATTGGCTATAAACACCAGAGCGCGCCTTCGTCAGCATTTCTTCGGACAGATCCGTCGCGACGATCTCTATCTTCCAGTTAGAAAAACAAGCACCCGCTTCCTTTATGATCATGGCAATCGAGTAGGGTTCCTGGCCACTGGAGCACGCCGCGCTCCATATCCTTATTCTCTTTGTTGCCTCACGAGATTTCAGCAATTGCGGAAAAACGAGGTTCTTCAGCTGGTCAAATGGCTTGGAATCTCGGAAAAACAACGACTCATTCGTCGTCATCGCTTCGACAATCTCGCAAATCAATGCTTCATTTTTCGTTGATTTTACGTTCGAGACCAGCTCCTCAAGAGTCTTCATCCCGTTTTTTCGGGTTATTGGCGTCAATCTGCTCTCTAGCAAATATGCCTTATCCTCGTTCAGAACGAGACCCGAGCGCTCTCGAACCAAGCCAGACATCATTTGGAAATCTTGAGGTGTCATGCCGCCACCTTCGATTTGAAATTGGTGATGTGCGACGCAATTTTCTGGAGTGGCAGCACGGCGCTACAAACACCGTGTGTCGCGACGGCGCCCGGCATACCCCAAACAACGCTGGACTCTTCGTCTTGCGCGATTACCGTTCCGCCGGCCGCAACGACTTGTTCGCATCCATTCAAACCATCTTTCCCCATGCCCGTTAGAATCAAGGCAAGGACCTTGGGGCCGTAGACTTCGACAACGCTCCGCATCAT
Organism: Alphaproteobacteria bacterium; assembly: GCA_021774385.1. Classification (GTDB taxonomy): domain Bacteria; phylum Pseudomonadota; class Alphaproteobacteria; order UBA8366. Next base: position 227 of record JAJFJC010000149.1, on the reverse strand, counting down.
TGGATCGACCGAGGGGCGGCAGAAATTCTCGGGCGGGGACTGGGAAAGCTGGATTACAGCCTTCGTACCTTCGGTCGCTATAAGCATGTGGTGCTCACCCGGCGCCACATAAACATGTCCCCGTGTCACGACCTCGCCACCTTGTGCTTCGACACAGGGCCGCTTCGAGATCGAAGCGATGTGCTGGGCGAGAATTTTCGTAAATGTCGCCGGCATGTGCTGGGTCA
>JAJFJC010000148.1 GCA_021774385.1 Alphaproteobacteria bacterium | reverse complement strand
TGGCACCCTCGGTCACTACACATTGAAAGCCAGCGCCGCCAACTTTTTGGGAACGCTGCTTCTCAATACGGCGTTTTTCAAAAGCACGGAACGGACGTTTACCGCACTCGCCGACAGCGCGTCGGCTTGGGCCGCCAAATCCCAGGAGATGCCGTTCGATACGTCACCGCAGCCCCTCACGCCGGAAGCGCAAGAGCGTCTCGACAGCATCCTGGCGCGGATCGCAGAGTCTGGAAACGATCATGGGCTTTCCAAGCGTCTAGCCGATTGGATGCTCGTCGCGCAAGAAGTCGATCTGGAGCGCATCCGCCCTCTGGAACTGGCGAAACGCTGGGAGAGTGACGAACGTAAAACGACGGAGATGTGCCTGCAATCGGTCAAGGAAGGCCTGCTGCAACTTCGTTGGGATCTGCTTTGTCCACGATGCCGCGGCGCAAAACTCACTGCCTCTTCACTCGACCGACTACCGAGTGGCGCCCATTGTGGGTCATGCAACATCGAATATGACCGCGATTTCACGCAAAATGTAGAACTGACATTTCATCCCGCCCCCGCCATCCGAGAGATATTGAGCGGCGAGTTCTGCCTGTTCGGACCCATGTCGACACCGCACGTAAAAGTGCAAATCGCGTTGGAACCAGGTGACAGCCGCACCGTACCGGCGGTGTTGGATCCGGGCGACTACCGTTTGCGCACCTTGGAAATCGGCGGTGAGGCAGATATCACCTACGCTGGCGGCGGTTTCCCCGAGGCACTGATTAACGACACTGATGTCAGCGCTGGACCTCTCGCGGAATCAGGCTCCGTACATGCCATCAACCGAACCGGCCACCGCCGTACCCTCATCATTGAATCACGAAATTGGGTGCGGGAAGCTCTAACCGCCGAGCGGGTCACCACGTTGCAGACATTCCGGGACCTCTTCTCTGACCAAATCCTTCGGCCCGGCGATGAGGTTGGGATATCCCAGGTCACGTTGATGTTTACCGACCTTAGGGGGTCGACGGCTCTCTATGAGCGCGTCGGCGATGCCGGCGCCTACAGGCTGGTTCGCGAACATTTCGCGTTTCTCGCCGGGGTGATCCGCGAACGAAACGGCAGTATCGTGAAAACGATCGGCGATGCCGTCATGGCCGCGTTCAACGACCCCGCGGATGCGGTTCGCGCGGCGTTGGAAGTCCAAGAAACTGTGACCACATTTAATGAGTCGTTGGACGGCGAAGACCTCGTCATCAAACTCGGCTTGCATTATGGCCCCTGTATCGCGGTGACGCTCAATGACAGGCTCGACTATTTCGGTTCGACAATCAATATGGCCGCGCGTCTGCAAGGCGAAAGCGACGGTGGCGACATCGTCCTGTCCAATGACCTGGCGAAAGACCCTATCGTTGCGGCGATACTCGCGGATTACGAAGTTCTATCCGAAAGCCGGGCTCTGAAGGGTTTTGACGAACCTACTGCTTTCCAGCGGCTCATGCCGAAACCTACTAAATCGAATTTGCCAAATCCCTAGAACGAAGATGGCGCAGAATGCCGCCGCCGATTATAGTCCCACGCGACGGTGTCTGGGGGGATACGTCCAAGAAGGATGAGGCATGACTGAATCACTCGAAATCCATACTTTTTTTCATCAAGCGACCTGCACCGCAACACATCTCGCGACAGTGTCGGGGCATGCGGCAATTATCGACGCCGCGCTCGATTACGATCCGGCTTCGGGGCGAACCAGCACGCAATCGGCCGACGAAATCATTGCCTACGTCAAACAGGAAAACTTAGCTGTCGACTGGATTCTGGAAACGCATGTTCATGCCGACCATCTGACCGCCGCGCCCTATTTACGTGAAAAGCTCGGCGGCAAAGTTGGCATCGGCGAAAATGTCCGCGCCGTCCAAAAGACGTTTCAGGAAGTATTCAATCTGCATGACGGGTTCACACCGGACGGGTCGCAATTCGATCATTTATTCGGCGACGACGAAACCTTTAAGCTCGGCAATTTGACCGGCAAGGTCATGCATACGCCGGGACACACACCGGCTTGCGTCAGCTATTGCATCGGCGACGCCGTATTTGTAGGCGATACGTTGTTCATGCCCGATTTTGGATCGGCGCGATGCGATTTTCCCGATGGCGATGCGGGTTTGTTATACCGCTCGATCCAACGAATCCTTCAGCTTCCGCCAGAAACGCGGGTATTCGTCGGCCACGATTATGCGCCGGGAGACCGTGGCTATGAATGGGAATGTACCGTTGCGCGCGAGCGTGCGGAGAACAAGCATGTCAGGGATGGTATAGACGAAGCCGCCTTCGTGGCCATGCGTCAGGAACGAGACGCGGAACTCAGCATGCCGGGCCTTATCCTGCCATCGGTCCAAGTGAATATTCGCGGCGGCAGCTTACCGCCCGCCGAGGAAAACGGCATATCCTATTTGAAAATGCCCCTTAACGCCTTTTAGCTGAGCAGGCGGTCCGGCGCGATATCCGCCGCCGACAATTCGAACGCGGCGAAGCTTTCCGGCAGCCCACCGCTGACGATTAAGCTCGCCGTGGCTTCCGACAGCGCCGGTGAGGTCTCGATCCCATAACCGCCCTGTCCCGCAAGCCAAAAGAAACCGTCGGCATCGGGCGCGAAGCCAACCACCGGCGTCTTATCCGCCGCGAAGGTGCGCAAACCCGACCAGCGATGACTGATCCGCCCAACCTTTAAAGTGGCGGCGCGTTCTATCCGGTCAACGGCAATGGCAATATCCAAATCTTCCGGCTGAACGTCGCACGGCTCGATAGGCGTTTCGTCCGCCGGCGACCCCAGTAATTTCCCCGCATCCGGTTTAAAATACCATTGCTCATCCATGTCGATGACGAGCGGCCAGTCGTCGCAAGCTTGATTGGCGGGAGGGTCGAACAACATTGCGGTGCGCCGTTTTGGAACGAGGCCAACCGGACGCACGCCCGCCATTTCAGCGATTGTATCGGCCCAAGCGCCCACCGCATTAACAACAACCGGAGCGCGATAGGTTTCGCCGCCGCGCGTTTCGACGGTCCAATGATCCGCCTTCCTGGATAAGGCCGCGACTTCGGCATCCGTAACGACCGACCCGCCTCTCTGGCGCAGCCCGCGCAAAAAACCACCATGCAAGGCATGGACGTCCATGTCGGTCGATTCAGGTTCATGCAAACCATATTGAAAGGCGTCACGGCGAAGCACGGGTACGATATCGCACGTCTCCGTCTGACTCAGGATGTGGACCGGCACCGACTCGCTGGCGGCGAACGCCGCGAAATCATCCAATTGTGCGCGTTGTTCTTCGGTTGCCACGAACAGCGCCCCGCGCGGTGTCAGAATTTTGTGTTCGGTAAAGCCTTCAGGCGGATCCTCAAGAAAAGACTTACTGAGCCGCGCCAACGAGCGGATCGCATAATTGCCATACAATTCCGTGAATTGCGCCGCCGAGCGGCCCGTGGAGTGGTATCCGGGCTGATCCTCGCGTTCCAGGACAATCGCATCGCCATGCGCGGCCAACGCGTAGCCCGCCGACGCACCGGCAATGCCACCCCCGATGATGAGGAAGTCACAATCCATCGTCATTCCGCGGGCCGCGCAATGGTTTCACCTTCAAGTGCCGGCTTCGCACGGTGTTTTTCCAACACGCCGACGAAGAGACCGAGCAAGGGCGGTACAATCACGAGCGTCAGGAGCGCGGACAAGGAAAGGCCACCAATGACCACGGAACCAAGGCCACGGTAAATTTCCGACCCGGCACCCGGGGACAACACGAGTGGCAGCATGCCGATCACGCTCGTCAACGTGGACATGAATATCGGCCGAATCCGGTTGCGCGTCGCCTCGACGATGGCCTGATCGTGTTCCATGCCTTCTTCACGGATGTGAAACAAGGTCTGGTGCACCAGTAGAATGGCATTGTTGACGACAATGCCAATCAATATGACAAAGCCCAGCAAGGTCAGCATATCGAGTGGCTGAAAATAGAACTGGTTCAGAACAACCAACCCAGCCACTCCACCCGCCGTCGCTAGCGGGACTGACAACATGATGATGAGCGGATAGAAAAAGCTTTCGAACAGCACGGCCATCACCAGGAACACAATGATCAGCGCCATCAGCAAATCGACGCGCATTTCGTTCCAGGTTTCGACCAGCTTGTCCGCCGCGCCGGAAAAACGTATCCGCACGCCAGGCGGCAATCCACCTTCGCGAAGTTTGTCGACAACCTGTTTTTCGAGAATTTCGAGCGCCTCGCCCAAGGCCAGCTTTTCCGCCGGTTTGAGTTCCAGCGTTACGGTGCGTTCCCGCTCGACATGACGGATCGCGGTTGGCCCCGAAGTAACGACGACATCGGCCAAGGACTGCAACGGAACAATCGCACCGGATTGAGTCACGACCGGCAGACCGCCAATACCTTGCGTCTGATTGATATTCGCTTCCGGACCGGCAAGCATTAGGTCCATTCGGTTGGAACCCACGGTAATTTCCGCGACACGTAAACCATCGTTAAACGCATCGACCGTTTCTCCGAGGTCCCGCGCACTGACGCCATTATCGGCAAGATGAACGGGGTCCGGTTTGATCCGAACTTCCGGTGCGCCCAACTCCAAACCGGGCCGCGGCCGAAACTGATTTCCCTCCGACCTTGGAAGCACACCGCCGATCAGACCGGCGGCACGCGTCGCAACATCGATAACCGTTTGAAGATCGGGTCCCGAAATATCCAAATCAATCGACCGTGCGCCACGCACGCCACGCCCGAAAATCGAGCGCTGCGACATCGTTCCGAACGTGCCGGGTTCGCGGAAAACCGGCTTCGACAGGACAGGTATCAATTCCCCAACGCGTCTGCCATCAACTGCCCGCGCGCCAACAATGGTGAGTTCGCGAAAAGTGACGAAGAAAAAATGCTGCATTTTCGGCGGTTCATCTGGCGACGACAACATTCCGGTTTCCGTTGCCCAGTGCGGCCGGACGGCATCTTCCAAATCCTGGGCAATATCCGAGGTCGTCTTCAAATTGTACCCCGGTGGCGGCACGATATAACCGATGATCAAATTCCGGTTGCCCTTTGGCAAATATTCCAGCTTCGGCAAATACTGCCACGTCGCAAAACCCGTTATGGCCGTCAATACAACCACAATTCCAATCGCCAAAGTTTTGTTACGAACAACCGCGGCCGCCAGACCCGTTGCCATTCTTACGAACCAAGCACCGAATTCATCGATACCGGGCAGGTGCAGGCCGCTACCCGGCGGCTTAATGCTATGGCCGAGCAAGCGCTGCGACAGCGCGGGAATAACGGTAATCGAAACGATCAGCGAGAGTAGCACCGCAACGGAGATCGCAACGGCGATGTCCCGGAATAGCTGCCCGACATCAAGCTGCATGATCAAGATCGGGATAAACACCATTACCGTCGTGAGCGCCGAAACCAGGATTGCACCCCACACCTGCTGCGCACCATAATAGGCCGCTTCCTTCACCGGCAAGCCGCGTTCGCGCAAGCGATAAATATTTTCCAAAACGACGATCGCGGCGTCCACGACCATACCGACAGCGAAGGCAATACCGGCCAGGGAGACAACATTTAGAGAGCGGCCCAACGCCGCCATCGCAACGAAAGAAGCGATAACCGAAACTGGAATCGCGAGCGCAATGACCAAGGTCGCCCGGCCCGACCGCAGAAAAGTGAGCAATATGATGACGGCAAGGGTTCCGCCGACCCAAATATTTTGAACCACCAAATCGATCGATGAATCGATGTAGATCGTCTCGTCGTAGAGCTGTTCGATTTCCAACCCGGCGCCCGGCAAGATCGTCTGTTTCAGTTCATCGACCGCGTCGCGCAATCCCCGCATCGTTTCGATGACATTCGCACCAGTTTCCCGTTTGACGCTCAAGGCAATCGCCTCGACACCCAATGTCCGAATTCGTGCGATTGGGTCTTTGTTGTCGAAACGCACCGTCGCGATGTCGTTGACGGTTACGCGGCCAATCCGGCCCGCCGTCCCGGTTCGGTCCGAACGGAGCAACACCGCGCCCACCTGCTCGGGTGTTTTGAATTCATTATCGGTGCGAACAATGTAGCGGCGCTTGCCTTCTTCCACGTCTCCACCGGTAATCGACGCATTCGCGGCCCGCAACCGATCCACGACTTGCGGCACCGTTAGGCCGTAGCGCGCCATTTTAACCGGGTCGACGACGATCCGCATTTCCCGATCGCCGCCGCCGTAAACATCCACCCGCCCGATACCGGCGACGCGCTCCATACGTTCTTTCACAACATCGGTGGCGAAATCGCCAAATGTGTGAATCGCCTTGTCTATCCCAGCCTTGCGCGAAAGCCGGAACCAGGCGATTGAATTGTCGTCCGCGCCCGAGGTTCGCAAGGTCGGTTCATCGGCCTCGTTGGGATAACCGTTTACCCGATCAAGCCGATTGGCGACCAGGAGCAACGCCTTGTCCATATTCTGCCCGACATCGAATTCGAGGGTAATCTGTCCGTTACCATCCCGCGAACGGCCAACCATCCGTTTCAGACCCTCGAGGCCCTTTAGCGCTTCCTCCTGTCGATTTACAATTTCACGTTCGACTTCCGCCGGCGCCGCGCCACCCCAATTGGTTGACACCTGAATTACCGGACGCCGTAGATCCGGCGTCAATTGAATCGGAATCGTATTCAGCGCAACCAACCCGAAGAGAACGGCAAGAATAACCGCCGCCATTACGGCGACAGGCCGGTCGATCGCGGCGCGGATCAGGTTCATGGCTAGCCCGACACCCCGGAATTAGGCGCGGCTTTCGGTTTGCCTGGTTTCTCCATTGCTTTGAATTTTATCGCTTGACCGGGCCGAAGCCTCTCATTGCCACGCACGACAACGAGATCACCCTTACCAAGACCGCCGGTAACTTCGAACCTATTGCCTATCGCGTTACCGAGTTGAACGGCACGTCTTTCCGCTTTCCCATCGACCGCGACAAAAACGATGTTTTTGCCGCCACGGGGAATCACCGCATCCTTGTGCACGGACAGAACATCCCTCTCCTGCCCAATCGGAACCAGAACCGTGACGCTCTGGTTCATGGCTAAACCAAGTTCTTCCGTCTCCGTCCCTTCAATCGCGGGCGTAAGGCGAACCGGACGCGTGCGCGTTAACGCATTTTCGTCGGGAATTCGGGCGCGCACGACTGCTTGGCGCATGCTACCGTCATCCAACTTTATTTCAATCAAACGGCCATTGACGAGCCCGGATATCCTGTCGGAAGGAACATCGGCTTCAATCTCCAGGTCGATATGATTGATCAGCGTCACAACGGGGTCGCCAACACTCAAATAGGCACCGGCCACGGTATGGCGCTGCGAAATGACGCCGTCATAAGGCGCGCGGATATTACTGTTATGAAGATCGATATCGGCGAGGCGCAGCTCCGCTTTCGCACTGACAACGGCCGCTTCCTGTTCGCCGACTTCACTCCGGTATTTGGTCAGCTCATTATTCTTATCATCGTACCGTGCCTGCGAAAACGCCGCGGACTTTTTTAGGTTTTCCAACCGCTTAAGCTCGACGCTCGTAAAGGAAATTTGCGCTTTCGCCGTTTGTAAACTGGCCTGTTCTTCCTTCAACGCGGCCGCGCGCAACTGCCGGCTCCACCGAATTCTTTCCGTCACGAGGCGGGCAACGATATCGCCTTTTTTTACCCGATCGCCAACCGCTACCGTAACCACCGCAACAGGACCGCCGGTCAACGCGGAAACAACGCCGGTTTGACGCGCGACGAATCTACCGATTACGGGCATCGTCTGCGACAAGGGTTCCAATATGATTTGGTCTACCTTCACTGTCGCGGCTCGTCCCTGCGCGAAGGCGGGGCAAAAAGTGGACGTCATCACCACCCACCCCAGTATCATTGCGACCGCGAACTTACTCATCATTCACTCCATATTTCCGCGATTCCGTTCGCGTCTTGGAAATCAGCCTTACTATTCGCCCAATACTGTATATTTTCGCGCCAGCGATTTCTCAATTCAGTGTTCATATGGGATTAAATAAATGTAAATATACCGGTAATTATATATGTACTTGCACCGACAATCAAACTTAATCTCGCGCGAATATGCATGAATATCGGGCCGCAAATTTTCGTGACTTATAAGCTAAAATTTACGAAGTTATAAAGACTTAAATCATCGATATCTCTTTGTTCAACACGCCGTCTAGAAGGCTTGGCTCATGCAAACCGCTCTCTTCACACACGAGGACTGCCTCAACCACGATCCTGGGAGCGGCCACCCGGAGTCGCCCGCGCGCCTGAAGGCAGTTATCGCAGCGTTGGATACGGACGCCTTCACGGCGCTGGACCGTCGCACGGCGCCGCACGCGTCAATCGATCAAATATCCCGAATGCATCCGCGGGATTACGTCGTGCAAGTATTGGAGCATATCCCCAAAAGTGGCGCCGTTCGGTTAGATGCCGATACAATCGTATCATCGGGTTCTAAAGATGCGGCCTTGCGAGCCGCCGGCGCGATTTGCGCGGCGGTTGATGCGGTCGTCACCGGCGAAGTGAAAAATGCGTTTTGTGCGGTGCGGCCGCCAGGGCATCACGCCGAACCGGCAATTCCAATGGGGTTCTGTATTTTCAACAACGTCGCGATAGGCGCGGCGCATGCCCGCGCAATGCATGGCCTTCAGCGATTGGCGGTCGTCGATTTCGACGTTCACCATGGAAACGGAACACAAGCGATGTTCCAGAACGATCCCGACTTATTTTTCGCCTCCACGCACCAATCCCCACTCTATCCAGGAACGGGAGCCGCGCACGAACATGGTTGCGCCAACAATATCGTGAATGCGCCGCTTGCGGCATCGGATGGTTCGACCGCGTTCAGACAGGCTATGTCAGAGAGAATCCTTCCGGCTCTAAACGAATTCGATCCCGATATGATCTTTATTTCAGCGGGCTTCGACGCACATACCAACGACCCGCTCGCGGGCTTGAATTTTTCCGATGCGGATTACAGTTGGGCCACCGAGCAGCTCACAAAGGCGGCCGCGAACCAATGCGGCGGCAGGCTCGTTTCAACACTCGAGGGCGGGTACGATCTAGAGGCGCTAGGACGCTGCGCGGCACTGCATGTCGAAGCTCTTATGAAAGCGTAGCCCGTTAACAGATGCGGGTTTTACTGGCTCGGCCAATCTCCTTGAGCATGGCTTCGATTTCTCCCCATGACTCGCGGACATTATGGTCGTTCTCGATACTACTCTCTTCAACGGTGTAGGCGCGAAGGCTGCAGCAAAACCGACGAAGCGTCTGGTCAATTTTAGCACGACATTTTTTTGCGTCGTCGGCGCGAAATAAGATTTGGCGGATCAAATCAACGGCGATTGATATACTGTCCACGGAATGAACAATGGTAAATACCGAACTAATCTGTGCAAACCGTTGGATCGCTGCGCGTTGTAACTTATAGAGTTCGTCTATTCCCAAATTCTCCTGTTTTTCTTCCTTTTCGGCCATCAACGCCAGCAAGTCGGCTTCATTTCCATTCAATTTTTTCGATTTTTCGTTGTATAGCGCTTCGTAGGCCATGACCTCCTGCTCGACGCGCTTAACTTCTTCATACGCGATATCAAGCTCCGATTTGGCCTCTTCGATCAAATGATGACGCCGTATAGCGAAATCCATCAAATTATCCTCTACAAGCGAATTGAAGCAGACTGGCCGCCACCCTCGAAAGGCCGCTATCAAGGTAATGGCAAGCTCTAAAACAAACATTAACATCCGACTAGGGCCTTGAACGGTTCAATTTTACGCCCAAGATTGGTTGGTTAGTCAAACCATCACATAGGCTTGGACAGTTATCCGCCGCCCGACTAAACTCCCGCACGAAACAGATAATTTGGTATGAGGGACCTATGAACGGCGCGCCCGAAGACATCGAAAAATTGGGCTTTGAAGATGCCCTAAACGAACTTGAGCAAATCGTTCGTTCATTGGAATCGGGTGATGGCAAGCTCGATGACGCGATCAGTTCCTACGAACGGGGAGCAGCGTTGAAGAAGCATTGCGAGGGAAAGCTTGCGGAGGCGAAAAACCGCATCGAGAAAATTTCATTCTCTGGCCAAGGTGGCGCGGATACGGCGCCTGCGGATCTTGGCTGACCCCGCAATGCTGGCACTCGAAAAAGCGCTCCGGGATACCGCTCGGGAAGTCGAGGGTGTTCTCGACAAGATTCTTGCCGAGGAAAGCGGCCATGAGGCGCGCCTCTTCGAATCAATGCGGTACGCCACACTAGGCGGCGGCAAAAGGTTTCGTCCCTTTCTTGTCGCGCAAAGTGCGGCGCTTTTTTCCGTTAGTCGCTCAGCCGCCTTGCGCGCAGCGGCGGCGGTCGAACTTGTACACTGCTATTCGCTGGTCCACGATGACCTTCCGGCAATGGACGATGACGACCTGAGGCGCGGCCAACCGACGGTACACAAAGAATTCGATGAAGCGACGGCAATTCTTGCCGGAGACGCCTTGCTTACCATGGCTTTCGAGGTGCTGGCGGATCGCCGAACGCACGAGAATGGTGACGTTAGAGCCGAACTCGTTGGCGCCCTTGCAAAGGCCTCCGGTGCCCATGGAATGGTCGGCGGACAAATGTTGGACCTAGCAGCGGAAACAATAGAACTCGACATGGGCGGTATTACACGCTTGCAGCGCTTGAAAACCGGCGCATTAATCGCATTTTCTTGTGAAGCGGGCGCCATCCTCGGACGGGCATCGGCGGAACCACGCGAAGCATTGCGAGGATACGCGCATGATTTAGGGTTGACGTTCCAGATTGCCGATGACTTGCTTGACGTAGAGGGGACAATGGAGGAAACAGGCAAGGCGGTCGGAAAAGATGCCGCCGCCGGCAAGGCAACATTCGTATCCATCCTGGGTGTCGAACGTGCGCGCGAGCAAGCAAAATTGCTTGCGAAACAGGCGGTTCAACATCTTGCGAATTTCGACCAATCGGCCGATCCCTTACGAGCGGCTGCAAGTTTTGTCGTCGAAAGACGAAGTTAGAACGAGAGGGAGACCTAAGGTGAGCCTCGAAACACCGCTATTGGATACGGTTAACCTACCGGTCGATCTGCGAGAGCTGGACGAGTCACAACTTCGCCAACTTGCCGACGAACTCAGAATCGAAATGATCGATGCCGTTTCTATGACGGGCGGGCATTTGGGCGCGGGCTTGGGTGTCGTCGAACTGACCGTCGCAATCCACTATGTCTTCAACACACCGGACGATAAGTTAATCCTGGATGTGGGACATCAGTGTTATCCGCATAAAATCCTGACCGGTCGCCGCGATCGGATCAGGACGCTACGGCAAGCGGGTGGCCTGTCCGGATTTACAAAACGTTCGGAAAGCGAATACGACCCGTTCGGCGCGGCACACAGCTCCACATCGATCTCATCAGGTCTTGGCTTCAAGGTTGCCAGCGAATTACAAGGCGATCCGCGCAACGTAATCTGTGTGATTGGCGATGGTGCGATGAGCGCCGGCATGGCCTACGAAGCCATGAACAATGCCGGGTCCATGGATTCCCGGCTTATTGTTATCCTAAACGACAATGATATGTCGATCGCCCCGCCCGTTGGCGCTTTAAGCGCGCATTTGTCGCGGCTAATTTCATCCAAACAATTTCGATCACTACGGCACCTCGGTGGCGTCATCGCTCACAAATTTCCGAAATCGGTCGAAACCGTTGCAAAACGAGCAGAAGAATATGCGCGCGGCATGGTGACCGGCGGCACCCTGTTCGAAGAACTCGGTTTTTACTATGTCGGCCCGATCGACGGACACAATCTGGATCACCTGCTGCCGATCCTCAAGAATGTCCGTGACGACACGATGCAAGGCCCGATCCTAATCCATTGCGTCACGCAAAAGGGCAAGGGATATGATCCGGCGGAAAAGTCGGACGACAAATATCATGGCGTGTCCAAGTTCGACGTCATAACAGGTGCCCAACAAAAGGGTAAATCGAACGCCCCGGCATACACCAAGGTTTTTGCCGAAAGCCTGATCAAGGAAGCGGAAATCGACGACCGTGTCTGCGCCGTGACGGCCGCCATGCCATCGGGCACAGGTATCAATCTATTCGACGACGCCTTTCCCGACCGCTGCTTCGACGTCGGCATCGCCGAACAGCATGGGGTGACGTTTGCCGCGGGCCTAGCCGCACAGGGCATGCGCCCTTTCGTGGCGATCTATTCAACATTCCTTCAACGCGGCTACGATCAAATCGTGCATGATGTCGCGCTTCAAAGCCTCCCGGTTCGCTTTGCGATAGATCGCGCCGGCGTCGTCGGTGCGGATGGCACGACACATTGCGGTGCCTACGATATCGCTTACCTTGGCTGCCTGCCGGGATTCGTGATCATGGCAGCGGCGGACGAAGCCGAACTGGCTCATATGGTTGCTACCGCCGTGCAAATAGACGACCGCCCTTGCGCGTTTCGTTATCCCCGAGGGGAAGGCGTCGGCGTCGATATGCCGGAAAAAGGAGTTCCGCTCGAGATCGGCAAAGGCAGGGTTGTTCGCGAGGGCACGACGGTTGCGATTCTTTCCTTTGGAACGCGGTTGGCTGAATCGCTCAAGGCGGCGGAAGAACTTGGTTCCCGGGGCCTATCGACAACGGTCGCCGATGCCCGCTTCGCAAAACCCTTGGATGAAGACTTGATTCGCCGCTTGGCTGCGGAACATGAAGTCCTTATTACGGTCGAAGAAGGCTCCCGGGGCGGATTCGGCAGTTTCGTCCTACAATTCCTCGCCAATGAAGGTTTGCTAGATGCCGGTCTTAAGGTGCGCCAAATGTGCCTGCCGGATTTCTTCATCGACCATGGCGGTCAATACGACCAGAATGACGAAGCGGGGATTAACGCACCCCAAATTGTCACCACGGCGCTTACGGCATTAGGCCATGAGACGATCGAGGAACCAGCGCGCGCATAAAGCCGTGCGGACCCCGCCAATTCGATGACGGGAAAACGCAACAGCCAACGAAAGCAACGGGTCGATCTTCTGTTGGTCGATCGGAAGTTAGCGGAAAGCCGGTCGCGCGCGCAGGCCATCATCATGGCCGGCCTGGTTTTTTCCGGAGAGCGCCGAATTGAAAAGGCGGGAGACACGCTTCCATCCGATGCGCCACTGGAAGTTCGAGGCCGCGAACATCCGTGGGTTTCCAGGGGCGCCTTAAAACTTATCCATGCTCTCGACCACTTTTCGATCGACCCCTCAGGAAAGCACTGTCTCGACATTGGCGCTTCCACGGGCGGATTCACGGAAGTATTGCTTGCGCGAGGCGCCACCCAAGTAATCGCCGTCGATGTTGGCCGGGGCCAGCTCGCCTGGACCTTGCGGGAAGACCCGCGGGTCTTCGTGATGGAAGGCACCAATGCCCGCTCTCTCTCGCCGGAACTGATTTCAACGCCAATCGATGTAATCGTATGCGATGCCAGCTTCATCGGGTTGGAGAAAGTACTTGTCGCACCGCTGACCCTTGCCGCACCATCCTGCACGCTCATCGCACTCATAAAACCGCAATTCCAGTTGGAGCGTGCGGCCATTGGCAAGGGTGGCATTGTCCGCGACTCCCGATACCATGAACAAGCGTGCACATTCGTGCGCGGTTGGTTGCGGTCTCAAAAGGGATGGCTGGTTGATGATATTATCGACAGTCCCATTACCGGCGCGAAAGGAAACAAGGAATTCCTTATCGTCGCGCATCGCACGGGATAATCAGCCGAGGTAAAATTTCAGGACCGATGCCGTCTAGACCAGATCGGGATTGATCGGAATCGCCTTCAGCGATCCGGCAATCGCATAAATCTGGTCTTTTATTTTAATTACGATTGGATCAATCCTGATCCGCTCTAAGGAACAATTCGAAACGGCGGCATCTGCAATACACCGGCGCGAGGTGTGAAAACCCTGACATCCCCCAACGCTGGCTCCAGTGCCTGAAAGATAGCATCGAAGGGCTTTGGTTTCGGGGGCGTGAACGCAACACTCAGCGCCTCGGTAAACGATCCCCCTTCCTCAAGAACATCCCGCAATTGGTCCAGTGGTGATTTTGTCTCCGGCTTCACCACGATTTCAAGCGGCGCATCGCTTGGCAATTCAAGGGCATCGCGCACCAGTGCTTCCGCCATGGAATACCCGCCAAGCGCATCGACTAGTCCCACCGCTTTCGCGTCGGTACCGGTCCAAACACGCCCTCTCGCGACTAAATCCAGACGCTCTTTCGGTAAATTTCTGTCTTTCGCGACCTTCTTTGTAAAATCATCATAGACATAGTCCAGTATCACCGCGTGGCGCGCGGCCGCCGACGGCGAAAACGGATAAATTTGGCTCCACATACCCGCATTGGCGCCGACCGCGACACGTGCCCAATTGATACCGAGTTTGTTCCACAGTTCCACCGTCGACACCTTGCCACCAAAGACACCGATCGAACCGGTTACCGTTCCGTGCAGCGCAACAATTTTGTCGGCGCCCATGGAAACGAAATAACCGCCCGAAGCGCCATACTTGCCCATCGACGCGATAACCGGCTTACCCTTGTCGCGGGCGCGTTTCACCGCGCGCCTTACCGTGTCGGAACCGATATAGGAACCGCCGGGACTGTCGACACGAAAGATGATCGCCATAATCGAATCATCATCGGCGGCGTTATTAATCGCTCTTGCAACATTCCCCGATGTGAAGCGCTCGGAATCGAATGGACTGCCGGCATCATCACCTGTTTCGATCGGCCCAATTCCGTAGATTAGGGCGACCTTCGTTCCTACTTCTTCCGATTTCTCCAAGATGGTGTCGTAGCGAGATAACGCCATCAGCACAGCGCCGTCGCCACCGCGTTCCTTCGCCTCGTCGGTAACGCTGTCCCAATATCCGAATTGATCAATAAGTTTCGCCTCGAAGGCTTCTTGCGCCAGGAGTGGTGCCCGGTCAACCGCGGACCGCACCGCGTTCCGGGTAAGACTTCGATCTTCCGAAAGTCCGATTTCGACTTGTTCCATCCAGGATTCGATCACGCGCGTTAGCGAGCGGCGCGATGGTTCGCTCATATCGGATCGAGTGAAGAGTTCCACAGCGGACTTAAACTCGTGCCGCTGCTCGAACTCAGGCCGAATTCCCGCTTTATCGAAAGCGCCCTTTAGGAAGGGTGCCTCCAAACCGAAGCCGGTCAGCGCCAATTGCCCCGAGGGCTGCATCCAAATTTCATCGGCCGACGACGCCAAATAATATTCCGATGTCGCGCCGCCGAGCCCACCAAAGGATTCAGCAAAGGCGATCACGAATTTTCCGTTTGCCCGAAACGCTGCAATCGCATCACGCAGTTCTTGCGCATGCGCCATGCCAATCCGTGTCGCCCCCAATCGAAGTAAGAGCCCGGAAACCCGGTCATCTTCGCGGGCACGGCGCAAGGTGGAAACGACATCATACAAATAATGCGCCTTGTCGCCGCGAAGCATCCGCCACGGATCATCGGACCGCCCATCCGCAATTCCCTGATCGAGGTTCAAGCGCAGCACAATATGTTCCGGCAAATCCGGTTTCGACTCGCGATAGGTGACCGCGATGACGATCAACACCGCAAGCGAGATAGAAACAAGGCCGCCTATCGACGCAAATATGTAGAGAATTATTCGTCCCAAGCGCCGCATATCGCCTCTGCCCCTAAACGATGTTGGAGATTAGCGGCATTGCGCACGGTGGCGAAGCAGGTGATCCGTCAAAACGCATGCAAGCATGGCCTCACCAACCGGAACCGCCCGAATTCCGACACATGGATCATGGCGGCCCTTCGTCGAAATCTCCGTCTCTTCTCCGTCCACGGTGACGGTTTGACGGGGCGTAAGGATCGAGCTCGTCGGCTTAACCACAAATCGGACGACAATATCCTGTCCCGTCGATATCCCGCCTAGAACACCGCCCGCTGCATTCGATAAGAAACGAACCGCACCATTGTTGTCGATACGCATTTCATCAGCATTCTCTTCGCCCGATAATGCCGCTGCCGCGAAACCGGCACCGATTTCCACTCCTTTGACCGCATTGATGCCCATCATGGCCGACGCAATCTCGGCATCCAACTTGCCGTAGACCGGTGCACCAAGTCCCGCGGGCACGCCGGACGCCGTTACTTCAATGACGGCACCGGCGGAAGAACCTGATTTACGGACTTTGTCGAGCAGCCGTTCCCACTTTGGCGCCGTTTCGGTATCGGGGCACCAGAATGGATTCTGACTGACCTGATCCCAATCCCAGCGAGAGCGGTCGATTGACACGTCGCCAATCTGTACCAGAGCGCCACGAATTGTAATCTTTTCACCTAAAATTTTACGCGCAACAGCGCCCGCCGCGACCCGCATCGCCGTTTCCCGTGCCGAAGAACGACCGCCGCCGCGATAGTC
>JAJFJC010000147.1 GCA_021774385.1 Alphaproteobacteria bacterium | reverse complement strand
ATCAGCCGTAAGGCACGCACGGTGAGCAATTCAGGATCGCCTGGTCCCGCGCCGACGATATGAACGACGCCGTTCCGCTGGAACGCGTCCGTGCGTTGAGATGCGTCGGTGATGTTCCGGTGTCTCGGCTTTAAGGGGGGCATCGGCAGCCACCTCAATTGTTGTGTGCAATAATATAATAAACACAATATTAGTGTTATACCTAATTTATCAACATAAATTTAGGTTTTTATCGCGCGTGCGGAATTCGTCCCGCGCGTCGAAATGGCGCGTAGCGGTATTGTTGCGAATCTCTGTAGTTTGCAGAGCATTACCTTGGAAGATCGGACAAGTGATGGCTTACGAGCGTCGCACCCCTGCAATTCGGCACGAAAGCCCCTCGGTTTCGGTAGCGGTATGGCTGTTTACCTGTGCCGGCATGGTTGTGGCGATGATGGTCATCGGCGCCATTACCCGGCTTACCGAGTCCGGGCTCTCGATTGTCGAATGGCGGCCCTTAATCGGCGCCTGGCCACCGACGAGCGAGACAGAATGGCAGCGCGTTTTCGTGCTGTATCGCCAGACTTCCGAATATCAGCTCACCAACGCCGGTATGTCCCTGCCGGAATTTAAAACGATTTTCTGGTGGGAATTCATTCACCGCTTTTGGGGTCGATTAATCGGTGTCGTCTTCGCGCTACCTTTTATAGGGTTCCTGTTCTTTAAAAAGATACCAACCACGTTAACGCCCCATCTCGTCGGTCTTTTTCTACTTGGCGCATTGCAAGCCATCATTGGATGGTGGATGGTGAAAAGCGGGTTTGTCGACCGAACCGATGTCAGTCAGTATCGGCTTACGGTTCATCTAGGCATGGCATTCGTCATTCTTGGCTATCTGCTGTGGCTTGCCCTCGACATCGTTTCCCCACGCCGGTCCGCGGCGCCGGAAACGCCACGCCGCTTTGCTTGGCTGACCCTTGCCGTCATTTCAACGACTGTTTTGGCGGGGGGATTGGTCGCCGGATTGAACGCGGGACTGACCTACAACACATGGCCTTTGATGGATGGCGATATCGTACCCGAAGGGGCGCTGTCGCTAACGCCTTGGTGGCTGAATGGGTTTGAAAATGTCGCAACCGTTCAGTTCGATCATCGCACTCTGGCGTATCTCAGTTTATTTTGTATCGTTTTGCTTTGGCTGCGTGTACGCCGTGCTTGGACATCGCCGCAGGCACGCCTTGCCGCTGGCGCGCTTGTGGCAATGGCGTTGGTGCAGGTTGTCCTTGGGGTGGTAACCTTGCTGTTCGTGGTGCCAATGCCGCTGGCAGTGCTGCACCAGGCCGGTGCGGCTACGTTGTTTTCTCTGGCGGTTTGGACAATTCACGCGCTTTCCGGCCGCGGGTGACCCACAGGACGCCGCCCGGTAGCCCTGCCGCCATGACGAGGACACCGAGCGTGACGGAAATGGCGAGCGCCGATTCCCCCGCAACGCCGAAAACCGCGAAGAGCCAAACCAACGTCGCCTCGCGAAGCCCCCAGCCGCCGAGGGTTATCGGCAAAGTGGCGAGAAGCAGGATGGATGGGACCAATGTTAGACAAACCAAAAGGCCCGGGGACGCGTTTGCCGCCAGGGATAAAAGATAGACCGCCATGCCCGCGCCCAAATGTATGAGAAGAGATTGACTAAAAATTTTCAATCCAGCGACAGATAGAAGAAGCCGCCGCGCGGTTTGTGCAAAATTTCCAAGCGAAGCGAGCCATCGGTTCTGCGGCTCACGCAACTTACCGCTCTGCAGAATGACCACGACCAGTATGGCGGTCGTGACAAGCAGCGCTAATAACGCCGGACTATCCGTGCTTGGCAGGAGTATCAGGCCTATCAGCGTCAAGGGTGTTAGGGCGAGAAGACCAGCGACCCGCTCCAGTAAGATACCCGACGTCGCGGTGCCCAGAGATACATTGCGCCGACGCACCATCCAGACCCGGGCCACGTCGCCGCCAATCGTCGTCGACAGCGTCTGATTGAAAAACATGGCGATGAAAAAAAGGCGAAGTGCTTCGGACCACCCGAAGTTCTGTCCCTGTAGCGTGAGGATTGTGCGCCAGCGCCACGCGCTCAAAACACCGTGCGACAGAAGGACCATGAATGCCGTGAAAACAGGACCCGGTTCGAACGATAACGCGTGGTCGAACGCATTCCTAAAATCGAAGCGCCACCAGAGCCAGTAGAGAAGCGCAATGGAAACGCAAAGTTTTAGGCCGACGAGCAAAAGGTGCCGGTGCATTGATGCGCTATTTTCCGCCGGCGCGGTCCAACATCGCATGTAGAAGAACCTGGCATCCGGCGGCGATATCCTCCGGCGTCGCGTTCTCGATTTCGTTGTGGCTGATGCCGTCCTCGCAGGGGACGAAAATCATCCCCGTTGGCGCAACCCTGGCCATATAAACGGCGTCGTGTCCCGCGCCGCTGACAATATCCATATGGGGATACCCGCCAATCTCGGCACCCTTGCGGACGGCATGGACACATTCCGCGTCGAATACCGTCGCCGGACAATTCCAAATCTGTTTGAAGTCCAGTTCGAGCTTATTGGCCGCTGCCGCGGTTTCGGCCGCGGCATGCAATGCTTCGTTCATCCGCGCGAGTTGGTCATCGCTAGGATGGCGAAAATCCACGGTCAGAAATGTTTGGCCGGGAATGACATTGCGGCTATTGGGGCTGGATTCGATCATGCCCACGGTCGCGCACGCACCAGGTTGAAATTCATGGCCGATTTGGTTGACGGCGGTAACGATGGCGGCGGCGCCGACAAGCGCGTCGCGCCGTACCGCCATTGGCGTCGGGCCGGCGTGGCTTTCGCGTCCAGTCAACGTAATTTCATACCAGCGCTGCCCTTGCGCCCCACTAACGACACCAATTGTCTTCTCTTCGTCTTCTAAAATTGGCCCCTGCTCGATATGCGCTTCGAAATAGGCGGTGGACGGGCGGTTGCCGCAGCCTTCGCCGTTGTAACCGATCCGTTCCAGTTCCCCACCCAAGGTAAGACCATCGCCATCAGTTATCGCTAAGGCGGCGTCGAGCTCGAATTCACCGACATAGGTACCGGAACCGATCATCGAAGGCGCGAAGCGGCTACCTTCCTCATTGGTCCAGACGACGATTTCGACTGGCGCTTCGGTTTCGAAATCGGCGTCGTTCAACGCCCGCACCACTTCCAGGCCAGCAAGCACCCCATAGGCGCCGTCGAACTTACCGCCGGTCGGCTGACTGTCGAGATGGCTACCGGTCATGACTGGCGGCAAGTTGTTATTACGGCCGGGCCGGCGTGCGAACATGTTGCCGATCGCATCAAAACTCACAGTGCAGCCAGCCGCTTCGCACCAGCGCCGGAACAAGTCCCGGCTGTCGCGGTCGAGATCGGTCAGTGCGAGGCGATTGACGCCGCCCTTCTCGGTCGCGCCGATCTGGGCCATTTCCATGAGGCTATCCCAGAGCCGGGCACCATCGATCTTTAAATTTTCCATAACCACGTGTCTCCCGATGCGTCTATGAACAGATCATAGCGCATCGGCGAGACGGGGAAATGGTCAACCGCCGACAATCAACAGATAATCCGGCGTTGTGTTGAGCGGGCAGGAATAGACATATTCGCCAGCTTCGAGCTCGACCTCGTATTCCAAGGTTTTCCCGGTGGTGAGACCACCGCCTGAAACGCTGGTCTTGGTCAGTTTATGCAACGGGTTGCGCCAATCGTAATCCTTGTCACGCACCCAAAACCCCAACGAATAGGGCACGTTCTTATTCTTGACCCGGAAGATGTATTTGCCCGGTTTCAGTTTTAGGGGTTCGGCCTTCGCCAACCGCGCCGCCCCGGATTGCGAATTGATTGCCTCGCAATCGGCCTTTTTTTGCGTGGTAAATTTGTGATCGACATTGTTTTCCGATTCAACGAACTGACAGGCGACTTGGGTCAATTCGACAATTGTCGGTTCGGCCGCGAGGGCGCCCGCGCCGAGCGGTACTGCCAGAATCAAAGCCAGCCCCGACACTCTTAGAAGTTTGTGCAATTCCGCCTCCTGTATCTATTCCTTGGCAAAACACCCCGAAGAAACTCTAAGCAATATCTGGCGTGCCTGATTGCTGGTGCAAGATGGTGAATTGTAAAGTTTTTGTAATGGGAAGGGTGTCTGGACAAGACGTGCGGCTCCACATAGAACCAAGCCATGCAAACACTCGATTTCGGCGGCATTACGGTCGACAGGATTGTCGAATCGGAAGGGCCGAGTTTCCATCCCGGCTTTATATTTCCCGACGCGACGCCGGAGGCGATGGCGAGAGAAATGGACTGGCTGTTGCCGCATTTTCTCGATGCGGAAAGCGGCCGGCTGCTGATGAGCTTGCATAGCTACGTCATTCGGACGCGCCATCATACGATCCTGGTCGACACCTGTGTCGGCAACGACAAGGAGCGCCCGTCGACGCCACCTTGGCATCGCCGCGATAGCGCTTGGCTGGATGATCTCCGCGCCATGGGCGTGCCGCCCGAATCGGTCGATTTCGTCCTGTGTACGCATCTGCATGTCGATCACGTCGGCTGGAATACGCGATTGGACAATGGCCGCTGGGTGCCGACATTTCCCAATGCACGTTACCTGTTTCACAAGCACGAATACGCCCATTGGGAAACCCACGAAATGCCTAATGTTGGATCCGGCACGACCGAAGGCAGTTTCGAGGACAGCGTGCTGCCGGTGGTTGCGGCAGGCTTAGCGGATTTCGTAGACGGTGATCATGAGGTCGAAGATGGGGTGTTCCTTGAAGCGTCGCCGGGCCACACACCAGGCCATGTCTGTCTGCATCTACAGGGCGGCGGGGATCATGCGCTCTTTACTGGCGATATGATGCATCACCCGGTCCAATGCGCCTATCCGGAATGGAACAGCCGTTATTGTTTCGACCCGGCACTGTCCCGCGCGACGCGGCAATCCACCGTCGAGCGCTATGCGGATACGTCAACGCAGATCTTGGCGGCCCATTTTCCGGTGCCCGTAGTGGGGCGCATCGTTTCGAACGGCGCGCGCTGCAAATTTTTGGTTTAGGCGCTTTCCGCTAACCGCGACGCCTTCTTGCGCTCGTGCGGATCGAGGAAGCGCTTGCGCAGGCGAATACTGTCCGGGGTGATCTCGACCAATTCATCGTCCTGGACATAGGCGATCGCCTGTTCCAACGACATCCGGCGTGGCGGCGTCAGCCGCACGGCCTCATCGGTGCCGGATGCGCGGATGTTGGTGAGTTGCTTCGACTTCAGCGGATTGACCTCAAGGTCATTGGGGCGGCTGTTCTCGCCGATGATCATACCCGTATAGACCGACACACCAGAGCCGATGAACAGGGTCGCGCGCGCTTCCAGCCCCATCAGCCCATAGGCAACACTCTTGCCGGCATTGGTGGAGATCAAGACGCCGCTGCGGCGTCCGGCAACGGCGCCCGCATAGGGACCGTATTCCCGGTAAACCCGGTTCATGACGCCCGTGCCGCGCGTTTCGGTCAGAAAATCGCCGTGATAGCCGATCAGGCCACGCGACGGCGCGACAATATGCAGGCGTAACTTCCCGCCGCCAGAGGGGCGCATTTCCGCGACCTTGCCACGCCGTTTGGCGATGGATTCCAGAACCGTGCCGGAAAAATCCTCGTCGACATCGATGACGACGTCTTCGTAGGGTTCCTGCAACGCACCGGTTTCCGGGTCCTTGCGGTTCAACACCTGCGGCCGGCTAATCGACAGCTCGAACCCTTCGCGGCGCATGGTCTCGATCAGCACACCCAGTTGCAATTCGCCGCGTCCGGCGACTTCGAAGGCGTCGCCGTCTTCGGTCTCCGTCACGCGGATCGCGACATTGCCTTCCGCCTCGGCCAGCAGCCGGGCGCGGATCAACCGTGAGGTTACTTTCTTGCCTGATTGCCCGACGAGCGGCGAGTCGTTGACCGAGAAGATCATTGCCAAGGTCGGCGGATCGACCGGTTCGGCCGGCAGGCTCTCAGTGATGGTCAGGTCGCCGAGCGTATTGGCGACCGTCGCGACGCTGAAACCAGCGACAGCGACGATATCGCCGGCATGGGCTTGGTCCACGGGTGTACGCGATACACCGTCGAAGGCCAAAACCTTGGTGATCCGCGTCTGATCGACCTTGTTGCCATCGATGTCGAGCGCCTTTGCCGTCATATTCGGCGTGATCGTGCCGGACTCGATGCGCCCGGTCAGGACACGGCCGAGATAGGGGTCGCTTTCCAACGTTGTCGCGAGCATGCGGAACGGTCCGTCCGCGACGACCGTCGGGGCGGGGACATGCTCGATTACCGTTTCGAACAGCACCGACATGTTGTCGGTGAGCTGATCCGAGGTGGCGGACGCTCTGCCTTCCTTGGCGGAGGCGAAGAGGATCGGGAAATCGAGCTGCTCTTCGCTCGCGTCCAGAGCGACGAAGAGATCGAAGACTTCGTCGTGCACTTCATCGGCGCGGGCGTCGGGCTTGTCGACCTTATTGACGACAACGATCGGCTTCAGACCCAGCTTTAGCGCCTTGGCCGTTACGAATTTTGTTTGCGGCATCGGACCTTCCGAGGCGTCGACAAGCAGCAACACGCCGTCGACCATGCCGAGAATACGTTCCACCTCGCCGCCGAAATCAGCATGACCCGGCGTGTCGACGATGTTGATACGGGTGTCGTTCCACGTGACGGATGCACATTTGGACAAGATCGTGATGCCCCGCTCGCGCTCCTGATCATTGCTGTCCATGACGCGCTCGACAACCTGCTGATTGGCACGAAACAGCCCGCTTTGCCGCAGAAGCGCGTCGACGAGAGTGGTCTTGCCATGGTCCACATGGGCGATGATGGCGATATTACGGATGTCCACGAAGGCTACCTTGCTCGGTTATCGGAGGGGCGGCGGTGCCGCATTGGGCACCATCTAAGCCATCCAAGTCGGGAAATCCAGCCCTGACGTGAATTGGGATTGGTCAAACACGGCGTTTGGAGAAGAGAAACCCGACAAAATCGATATTTCTCAACGCGTAAGATGGTGACCCCGACAGGATTCGAACCTGTGACCTACAGATTAGGAATCAGGCAATCACCGGAAGAGAAGCGTAGCCGTATCAAGGTGTTGCGTCGAGGGGCGTCGTGCCGAGCACCGGATAAGCACCGAACTGGCGCTCACCCATCTAATGGCGGTGGCCTCTCCCACCTGTCCTCGGTGAAGAATTCCCATAGTTCTTCATGGCTGTTAAAGACCCATTCGTCGCGAGCAAGAAGAGCGTTGTGGAATTCAGTTCTCGCAGTAAACGATGGTTTTGCCCTAGGCCCAACTTTTTTCAGAAATGCGAAAAGTAGATCAGACGTTCCGCCGGCAGCGTAGATTTGGCCATTTTCCGGGATAACCTTGAGGAGGGCGTCGAGATCATCATCATTCTCCACAACTGTCTGAAATGGTGCTATCAGCAGGCGGAAGTTCGACTCTGCGCCACGGAAGCTTCCTGAGGCAGCGTAATGTCCCAAAGCCAAAGGCCAAAATTCTCGGATTGGAGTGGACGCTAAGACGCTGATGAACTCGGAGAGGTCTAATTCCCGCAAATGCTCTTCTATAGTTGGACGAAACCGCTCTAGCGTAATAGCACGGAAGAACGACCGGTCTGTCCATATGGTAGGATCAAAATTGACTATGCTCTGCTCGATGACGGTTAAGGTCGCCGGCTCCAAACGATCCATGACCGGCGGAAAGCGTGCTAGTACCGACAGTGCATTGAGGCGCAGCGCAGGGTCGAGCTCATTGATCAACCGTACGATATCTGTTTCGACTGCAGCCCATTCGTTTGGTCGCCGATCTTGGATGCAGGATAGGCAGGCCTCTACCTTATCCTTCATTGGAGTCCACGTTGCCGGCTCGTCTCGCAGGAGAGCTTTGGCCAAGACCGAGCCAAAGCTGCTAATAGTCGCATTACGAGCGCGGGAAAGATAGCGCTGCTCGATATAGTTCGCGATCTGGATGGGGTCAGAAGGGAAGCCGGGAGAGACGACATCCCGGTCGAATTCACTCAGGATTGTACGCCCCTGAACCGGTCTCTGTGAAAGCACCAACTCTATAGCATTCACAATGTGCAACCGGACTAGTTCCGCCGACGGCTGGAACAGCTCAGCCTCGGTCGAGAACGCCGGATGTGCACAAAGATGCCGGTCTGCCACTAGCCTTCGCAAATCCCGGAGCCCTATTGGTTCGAGAAGTTGGAGTTTCTCGCTCGCGTGCTCGAGTAATCCTCGCTCCAGCTTTAATAACTGTTCCGCGCTCGAAGCGTCACGCGCTCTGTCCCATTTATCAACGTAGCTCCGTGCCTCCGCATCACCGAGGCCCGCGAGCTCTCGGTACTTGCTGATCAGATCGAAGGCAACCGCCACCCAAACCGCAGTTACGGCCGGCCGCAGAGCCCCTGCCCGGTAGGCACGTATTGCATCCAACACGTAATCCCGCGAGCGGGCGTCACGCACCCTCGTGAGTTGGACATCAAGATCGGCAAGGGTTGCATCCATAACCTATCGTTCCGCTGCTTTGTTTCTTTTCAGCCAATGAACCGGTTTGAAGTTGAGCCGATACCGCAGTATCAATACGCGTATGGCCCCGTAGCTCAGTCGGATAGAGCGACAGATTCCTAATTAGTCCGACTTAATTGCGCCTCTTTGCGCGACGTTGTTTTTCTTCATATTTCTCAGATACTTAACGCATTCTTATTGCGGCTGATGTATCGTTGGCGGCATCTTTTGTTGAAATGTTGAAAAGAACGCGCCATGCCGAAACTGCCATTCAACGACGCTACCATTGCCGGGATCAACGTCTCCAAAACGACGTGGTACACGGATTCAAACCGCCGCGCCGTCCGCGGCCTGCGCCTTATGGCAGGCGCGATGAAGAAAACTTGGTACGTCACGAAACGCCGCCCCGGCGGCAAGGTCGAGCAAATCAAGCTCGGCCACTTCCCGGAATTGTCCGTCATGCAGGCCCAACGAAAAGCGGGCACGGCGATTGGTCAGATCGAAGACGGTCGCCCGGCCCGTTTAAACGACGCGCCGCGCTTGAACGGCAAGACGTTGTCGGAGGGCCTTGAGGAGTACATTCGGTATCGAACGTCGCAAGGCAAGCTGTCCGACAGGACGGCGCAGGAGTATCGCGACGTGCTGCGCCTGCACGCTTTCGACTGGATCGAGCGACCGTTATCTGCCCTGCAAGTTGACGACGTGACTGACGTTTGGCTCGACCTTGAGGAACGCCCGGCTGTTGGCAATCACCTCATCCGCGTTTTGCGCCAAGTGTATCGGTTCCACGGCAAGCGCGATCTGTCGCTGCTCGATCCGACCCGTGCCGTTGACCTCCGCCAGATCAAGCCTCGGCAAATGAAGTGCAATGACTTGGGGTTGGTCATGGCCGACGTGCTCGCCGTCGAGAACCCTGTTCGCCGAACGGCATGGCAGTTGTTGCTGCACACGGGCATCCGCACATCCAACCTGCGTTCGCTGACGTGGGACGACGTTGATCTCAAGGCGAAGACGGTGTTCTTGGCGAAGATGAAGAATGGCGAGGCGCGCACGTTGCCACTGTCCAATCGGTCGGCGGCATTGTTTCGCACGCTACGCCGATATGACGAGAAATGGTGCTTCCCATCGTTTCGCCGTCCCGGCCCCATTGATAACCTCGACACGCTGCCCCACGCGCGGCAGCACGACATGCGACATTGGTTCACGACGATGGGCGCGCGTTGTCAGATTCAACCCTATGCCCTCGCATGGCTGCGTGGCGATCTCGTGCGCACGCCCGAGGCAGAGGCGATGGGCCGGTATATTCACGACGCCGCCGACCATTCGCACGTCAACCTTATCTCCAAGCGAATACTTGGGGAATGCGTTTAAACGCGATGTATTCAACGCCGCTTTTTCATGAGTGCGTTTAAACACGTTGCCTTCAATACCTGTTTTTACTATTTCACTTAAGATTTTTTTTTGATATGGTGCCGTTTAGTAACGACTGTCGGTCCATTACCTCCACCGACAAATTAACGAGTCCAAAGGTGCAATGCCTAGGGCGCTGTTAAGGAGGTTCTGATGAACCGAGAGTCGTACTATGAACACCACCACTGCGCATCCGCGCGAATTTCCACCTATCCTGACGACCGAGCAGGTCGCCGAATTGACCGGTCTGAACCGGTCTTGGTTTGATCGTGCCCGCAAGGGCGGATTCGGACCGCCGTTCCTTCACATCACCAGCCGCATCATCCGCTACGAGCGCGACGTTGTGCTCGACTGGTGCCGCGAACATGCGACGCGGTGATTGCCATGTCGAACAGAGAATTAATCGAGAGCCTACTCTCGTGCATTGCGGAGGCGACGGCGTTCAACACCTCAGCCCCCGCTACCACCGAACCTGACGACAACGGCAAACGCCGCTTCGACGGCTGGTGCAGTCACGACCGCGCACCGACTATTGACGACGTGCGAGCGCATCTCGACGGCACGCACCGCCTGCATGTCCCGACAACCTCCCGCTGGTGTCAGATCGACATTGACCACGCCGTCTCGGATGAAGGCCTGGTCCAGCTTTGCCGCCGCCTCGACGCGTCTCCTCTCATCTCAACGCCGGTTGTCACGCGGTCGAAGTCCGGCGGTGTGCATATCGACTTGCTGTTCGTCGAGGACGTTGACACCGAGGCCGCGACGAAGGCGCTCGTCAAATTCCTCAAATTTCCAAAAGGGGTGAAAGTCGAGGAGTTCAACACATCGACGGGCCAGCGCGCGACCGTTCCCTATTTCAATATGGAACGCGGTGTTTGGTATGTGGCGGACGGCCTGACTTCACATTCTCCCCGCCCGCCCTCGTGCCCGAAATGGCGCGTGGACGATTTGATCGAGGAGCCTCTTCCCACAAAACGGATCGACGGCACGCCGCGCATCCCCACGGACGAAACCTCTCGGCGCAAACTGGTGCTATCCGTTCTCGGCTCCGCTCGCAGGCTGGGCTGGGACAAAGATGAGATGCATGAATACGTCTATCGGATGGACAAGGCCCGGTTCGACGAC
>JAJFJC010000146.1 GCA_021774385.1 Alphaproteobacteria bacterium | reverse complement strand
GACGAGGCTTGGGGGCCGGCGGCGATTTGCGATGTGGTTAATACACTCTTGCCCGATGACGCGATGGTCTCGGTCGACACCGGGGCACACCGGATCTTGCTTTCCAGCGTCTGGCAGGCAAAGCAGCCGCACACGCTGATTCAGTCTTCGGCGCTTTGCACGATGGGTTGCGCATTACCGCTGGCCATAGGGTCGAAGCTCGCCGATCCGTCGCGCCCGGTGGTGGCATTCTCGGGCGACGCGGGGTTGGAGATGGTTCTAGGAGAGCTGGCGACATTACGCGACCGCAAGCTTCCAGTCGTGGTCGTGGTTTTCGTCGATGCCTCGCTTGCCTTGATCGAGATGAAGCAGCGCGCCAACGGCATGGCCAATCTCGGCGTGGATTTCAGCCGCACGGATTTCGCGGGTGTGGCCCGCGCCATGGGTGGTCTCGGCGTCGATGTCGATAATCGTGAAGACCTTGAAAAAGCAGTACAAGAAGGGTTAACGGCCGACACTTACACGGTCGTCGCCGCGCATATAGCGCGCACCGCCTATGACGGGCGCATCTAAATACGCGGCTTGTTTACAGGAAATTAAGCGCTCCTTGTCATCCTGTGGTGGTGAAGGAGACGCCGCCCATGACGGAACCCCAAGGTGTTGATAATCAATTAGAAACCGGACCTAGGCGCATTGCGTTGCTGATCTGCGGCTGGTGCAATGTGGTTCTTGGGATGATCGGCGCGGTCGTCCCCGGCATGCCGACCACGGTTTTCTTGATCATCGCCTTATGGGCGTTCACCCGCAGTTCGCCCCGCTTGAGACGCTGGCTGTATGAACACCCCCGTTACGGACCGGCGTTGCGCGACTGGGACAGGCATGGCGTCATTCCGCCGCGCGCAAAGCGCTTGGCCGGTACGATGATGGCGGCGAGCCTTTTGATCATTGCCTGGTTTGCAAGCAGCTGGATCATGCCCGCTATTGTCGGCGGTGTTATGGCGGCCGTGATGCTGTTTATCCTGACTCGGCCAAGCTACCCCTTGCCGATGACGCCGGCGGACGGGTAGGACATCTCGACGCTTTGTTCCGAACGCGGCGGTGCGTTATTCTGCCATCGCCATTCGGCCTACCGTTTCCAAGTTTGGGAGCCCCCGACAGTTGAAGCTGGACCGCGACGCGATTAAGCGAGGCGTCATCGATGAGATGGTGCGCGACGCGCAGAATGCCGGATTCATGGATCCGAGACCCGAAGGAGAAAGGCGCGAGCTGCTCCATTCGGTCTTAGCGGCGCGAGAACCCGACACACCGGTTTGGGTCTTCGGGTATGGGTCACTGATGTGGAACCCGGCGTTCCATTACGCCGAAAAGCGCCTCGGTTTGATCCATGGCTATCATCGCAGTTATTGCATGTGGACGTCGGGCGGGCGGGGCACGCCGGAGTTGCCCGGCCTTATGCTCGCGCTCGACCATGGTGGATCATGCCAGGGTACGGCGTTTCGAATCGCCCCCGAACAGGTTCAAGAAGAGCTCGAAATTATTTGGTCGCGGGAAATGATCGGGCGCGCCTACAAGCCCCGTTGGGTTTCGGTCAGAACTGGCAAAGAACGGGTGCGCGCCCTTACATTCGTCATCGACCGGGACTATATCCGTTACGCTGGCAAGGTGCCTCACGATGTTCAGGCCGCGCATCTCGCGATGGCGGCGGGACGGCTTGGCAGCTGTATGGAGTATCTGGAGAATACAGTCGCGCATCTCGATGCGCTTGGCATTGGCGACGGACCGATGCACGATATCTTGGCGCGGGCGCGGGCGCGGCACTATTGTGGCGACCCGCCCACGGGACATTGGGAGAATGGGAAATGGCGGACGACGGTAAAAAGATCGTAAAGACGGATGAGGAATGGCGTGAAATCTTGACGCCGGAGCAGTTCGAGGTTTGCCGATTGAAAGGCACTGAGCGCGCTTTCACGGGAAAATATGACGGCTGCAAGGATCAGGGCACCTATGTGTGCCAATGTTGTGGCACCCCCCTGTTTTCCTCGGAAACGAAGTTTGATTCCGGCAGTGGCTGGCCAAGCTTTTACGAGGCAATTTCATCCGATGCGGTGGAAGAGGAAGAAGACAACAGCCTATTCATGCGCCGTACAGAAGTAATGTGCGCGCGCTGCAACTCGCATCTAGGCCACGTCTTCCCCGATGGTCCGGCTCCAACGGGTTTGCGCTATTGCATGAACTCGGCGTCACTGGATTTGAAAACGGACACCGACTAACCAGGTGGCAGTGTTTCCTGCATCGATTTGCGGGCGCCGAATTTATCGACCCACGCGGCAAGATTGGGGTTGTCTCCGCGCCAGTCGAAACCTACCGGTTTTCCATCACGCCCGTGCAAGGTGCAGCCTAGGGTAAGTTGTGCTAAATCAATCGGCCCGTTCAGCGCGCCGCTCGCGACGATTCCATCGAACACGCCGGCAAGCCGCAACGCGCGGGACTTTTCATGCGCGACGATCGGGGGCGATTGTTCATTTTCCGGGCGGCGGACTTCGCGTGACCAAACGGCTATGCCATCCAGCATGCTGCGTGCCCGCGCTTCCAGAATGCGGGCGTCCCAGTCCGCCTGCGGCGCAAGGACCCGTGGTTCCTCTAGTGAGTCGAGATAGGAGCAAATCAGCACCGACTCCTCGAACATCGTACCATCGTCGGTGATTAAGGTTGGCACGCGGCCCGATGGGTTAACGTCCAGAATGGGCGTGTCTGGCGTGCGTGTGACCGTCGGCACCACTTCGACCCGGTCCTCGAAGGCTTTTTCGATGATCAGGGCTCGCACCATGCGTCCATAGGGAGAGGTGAGTGTTGTCAGGACTTTCATCAGAGCACCACTTCGATGAGTTGTGGACCTTTGAATTTGAGGCCGGCGTCCAATTCGCGCGCGAGGCCTTCGCAGTCCGTGACCTTGCTTGCTTCGACGCCCATGCCATTCGCCATCTTCACCCAATCCAGGTCGGGCCGCGACAGGTCCAGCATGTCCAGCGCCTTACGGCCGGGGTTTTCTGCACCGACAGCGGCCAATTCGCCCTGCAGGATGCGATAGGCCCGGTTGGCGAAGACGATTGTCGTGACGTCCAGATTGTAGCGCGCCTGGGTCCACAGCGCCTGCAAGGTGTACATGCCGCTGCCATCGCCTTCGAGGCAGACCACCTTGCGGTCCGGACAGGCCACGGCGGCGCCGGTTGCCAGCGGCATGCCCAGGCCAATCGAACCGCCCATATTGTTCAGCCAATCATGGGGCGGCGCGCCGGCGGTAAGCGGGTAGAAGCCGCGTCCCGTCGTCACGGATTCGTCGGCGATGATCGCGCCTTCCGGCAGCAGGTTTCCCAGCACCGCGGCAATGGTGTCGGGGTTCAATTCGCCGGACGGCATGTCCGGTCGGAACGCGGCTTGCGTTTCAGCGCTGCCTGGTTTTGCGCCCACCGCGTCTGCCAAACGCTCAAGTGCGTCGACTTGGTCCTCTTCCAGCTCGGCGAGACGGTGGATCTTGCATCCTTCGCGCTGCAGTTCGCTTGGCTTGTTGGGGTAAGCGAAAAAGGCGATGGGCGGCTTGGCGCCGATGAGGATGATATTTTGGTAGGACGACAGAACGTCAAGCGCTTGGTCGACCGGGTAGGGTACGCGGTTGAGCGGGACGATACCGGCGCCTCGTTGCAGTCGCTGGTTGGATCCCTGTGCCATCAGCTTCGCGCCGGTTGTCGCCGCGATTCGGCCTGCGAGATCGAGGCCGTGCTGGTAAAGCGATTGCCCCGTCATCATCAGCAGGGTTGGTTCGCCGGAGCGAAGCACGGCGGCGGCAGCCTCGATTGTACTTTCGTCGACCTTGGCGCGCGCCGGCGCCGGCGGTGTTTCGGCCGGCGCGTCCGCGTCGTCCCAGGCCGTGTTGGCCGGCAGAATTAGGCTCGCGATCTGGCCCGGTGGCATCATCGCCGCGGCGATGGCGGCGGCGCCATCGGCGGCTACGGTCTTGGCGCTGGGCGATGTTTTAACCCAATGGGAAACAGGGCGCGCGATGCCTTCGATATCGGCGGTCAGCGGCGCGTCGTATTCGACGTGATAAGTCGCGTGCTCGCCGATGATATTGACCATCGGTGAATTTGCTTTTTTTGCGTTGTGCAGATTAGCGACCGCGTTGCCCAAGCCAGGACCAAGATGCAGCAAAGTCGAAGCGGGCTTGCCGGTCATGCGGGCATACCCATCGGCGGCGCCGGATGCGACACCCTCGAACAGGCACAGGAAACAGTGCATGCCATCGACCTTGTCGAGCGCGGCGACGAAATGCATCTCCGACGTACCGGGATTTGTAAAACAGACATCCACGCTGCCGTTGACAAGCGTTCGCACCAGACTTTCTGCACCGTTCATTTCGTCGCTCCCATGAGAATTGCGTGCCGGCCGGCACCCGTTACCAATTGCATCGCCGGACGGGACGTGTCAAACCGGCAGCGTAAATTTAGCACCGCAAAACGGGTTTCGGGGCAGGCATGACCGACTGGCTTACGCTGCATGTCGTATCACTGGTGTTCATCGCGGCCGTCTTTGGTGGCATGATTTTCTTCATGGCTGTTTTCGCGCCGTCGGTATTCCGGTTTCTGCCACGCGATGTAGCGGCACCATTCATGCGGTCACTTTTTCCAGTCTATTTCTTGGTGCTGGGGATTGTTTGTCTTATTCCGTCAGGGGTGCTTTTTACCGTTGCCAGCTATCGGCCAGAGGCCATCGCAATGCTGGCTGTTGCAATCCTTTTTTTTCTTCAGCGCGGAGTGTTGCTGCCGATCCTGAACCGTAGCCGGGAAGCCGGGCGCGACAGGCGAGCAAGTGCCCTCCATCGTCTCAGCGTCATCGTCCATCTCGGGCAGTGGGTGGTTGTGGCGGTGACGCTGGTGCGTCTTTCGGCCTAGTCGATGGGCGTTGCA
This sequence comes from Alphaproteobacteria bacterium, assembly GCA_021774385.1. GTDB lineage: Bacteria > Pseudomonadota > Alphaproteobacteria > UBA8366. The sequence goes on along the minus strand of JAJFJC010000146.1, from coordinate 27,672 downwards.
CCGGGTCTCATTGTTGCCGCGCCGTCCAGCGGTAGCGGCAAGACCATCGTCACATTGGCTTTGTTGCGGGCGTTTCGAAATGCTGGGTTGCGGATTGTTTCCGCGAAAGTGGGCCCGGATTATATCGACCCCGGCTATCACGCCGCGGCTTCCGGCAGAGCATGCGTCAACCTAGATAGCTGGGCCATGCGGGAGGAAACCCTCACGGGGCTCGTTGGCAATCTTGGACTCGACGTGGATTTGATAGTTTGCGAAGGCGTGATGGGGCTGTTCGATGGCGCGGCGGGCGGTGGCGGATCGACCGCTGATCTTGCCGCGAAAACCGGTTGGCCCGTCCTTTTGGTTCTGGATGTCGCTGGTCAGGCCGCCTCCGCCGTGGCGGTCTTCGAAGGGCTCGCGCGACACCGAGATGATATCGGACTGATGGGAATTCTTTGTAACCGTGTCGGGGGTGCGGGCCATGAACGTATCCTGAAGGATGCGTTTGCCGCCGCGAATTCGACGCCCTCGCTGCTCGGGTTTTTGCCTCGCGATGAGGCGCTGACACTTCCGGAGCGGCACCTTGGTCTGGTTCAGGCTTCGGAGCACGATGCGCTTGACGTTTTTCTGGACGGCGCGGCGGCACTTGTAGCGAACCAAATCGATTTGAAGCGGCTTCGTTCGAATGCGAAATACTCTCGATTGGATGCGGCTTCGGTTCGACCGTTGCCGCCGTTGGGCCAGCGCATCGCGGTCGCGCGGGACGATGCCTTTGCGTTCACCTACCCAAGTGTTCTCGATGGGTGGCGCGGAGCAGGGGCGGCGGTTTCATTTTTTTCACCCCTCGCCGATGAGTCCCCTGGTCCAGAGGCCGACGCGGTATATTTGCCGGGTGGGTATCCCGAACTTCATGCGGGGCGGCTTGCGGCGAATGATGCGTTCCTCAAAGGGCTGCATGCGGCGTCGAAGAGGGGCGCCGCGATATATGGTGAGTGCGGTGGCTATATGACACTGGGCCGAGGATTGGTCGATGCCCAGGGTGAGCGCCACAAAATGCTTGGCCTGCTGCCTCTGGAAACCTCGTTCGCCAATCGTAAATTACATCTCGGATATCGCCTTTTAGAAACGACGGGTGATTTCCCTCTTGGTGATGCCGGTACGGCGTTCAGGGGTCACGAATTTCACTACGCCACGACACTGAGCGAAGGGCCGGGAACACATCTGTTTCGGGCAAAAGATTCACGCGGGGAGAATTCTAAATCTTGCGGTCTTGTTGCGGGAACGGTCGCGGGGTCCTTCATCCACCTGATAGACTGTGCGTCATGACGACCCGTGATGCGCCCTTTTGGAAGACCAAAACCCTCCGACAGATGACGTCGGAGGAATGGGAATCGCTCTGTGACGGATGCGGCCAATGTTGTCTGCACAAGCTTGAGGATGAAGATACCGGGGAAATTGCGCTGACCAATGTTGCTTGCCGGTATCTCGATTTGGAGGGCTGCCATTGCGCTGATTATCCCAATCGGCAGAAGAACGTATCTGATTGTGTGCAGTTAACGCCCGGTAAAGCGACCCGTTTGCGCTGGCTTCCCGAAACCTGCGCGTATCGTCTCGTGGCAGCCGGACAGGAACTGCCGAGTTGGCACCCCTTGGTATCAGGAAACAAGGAATCTGTGCATGAAGCAGGAATTTCAGTTCGCGATGGGGCCATTTCCGAAGACGACGTTGAGGATTTGGAGAGACATGTCGTCGATTGGATTAATGATGGTGCCGAACCCTTCGGCGCTTCCCTTCTGGCTCGGCTGGGATTGAAGCGATCGTCGTAACGAACAGTGGTAAAATTGTACTGCTTGCACTGAGTGGCAAGGAAGTGCGCGTTGCGATCAGGCGGAATAACCGCGCGCGGCGAATAGCTCTTCGTATCGATCCCGCTAAGGAAGCGCCCGAGCTTGTGTTGCCGCCGCGAACGAGTGAGTCCGAAGGACTTGATTTCGTGCGAAGCCGTGCGGACTGGCTGTTAAAACGCCTTGCCGCGCTGCCACCCCATATACCGTTTTGCGATGGCACGATGCTTCCGTTCCTTGGGCATCTGCATAAAATTGTCCATGATTCGACGGCGCGACGCGGCGTTTGGCTTGAAGGTGATTGTATTGTCGTTTCGGGACACATCGAACATCTCTCGCGTCGCGTGCATGACTGGTTGCGCCGGGAAGCAAAGACAATTGTGACGCCGCGCGCCCATGATATGGCCGCTATTCTCAAGAGAAAACCGGGAAACATTACGGTTCGAAACCAGAAAAGCCGTTGGGGAAGCTGTTCATCGTCGGGAAACCTTTCGTTCAACTGGCGTCTCGTTCTCGCGCCCGACCCGGTTCTCGACTACGTTGTCGCGCACGAAGTTGGCCATATGGCGGAACCCAACCATTCGCCCGCATTCTGGAAAATTGTAGATCAGCTTTCGCCGCATGCCCAACAGGGGCGGGACTGGCTACGAAAAAATGGCGATCGCCTGTTCCGTTATGGATAGGGGTGTTGATCGACCCGATAGGTGAGCAATAAGGACCTGGGACATTCGATCGTTTCCAAATTAGTCGATAGAGAATTGTTTATGAGGAGTATTGCGGCGTAATTTCTTTCGCCTTATGAAAGGTCATGAAAAAAGATAGACCCTTTACCCATGCAATCGACAGGCTTGGTTCTGTCGGTCTTCGCCCGACTCGACAGCGATTGGCCTTGGTACGTTTGCTATTTGAAAATGGAGACCGGCACGTCACGGCGGAGCAACTTCATCGCGAAGTTACCGAGATTGGGGTGAAGGTTTCCTTGGCCACGATCTATAATTCCCTCAATCAGTTCACTGCGGTCGGCCTTTTGCGGGAGGTCGCTGTTGAGACGGGGCGTTCCTATTTCGACACCAATACGGCGGCGCATCATCATTTCTTTAATGATGATACAGGAGAGCTGCAGGATATTCCTGGTGATTCCGTTGTTCTTTCGACGCTGCCGATAGCGCCGGACGATACGGTGGTGGAAAGTGTCGATGTTATCGTGAGGGTTCGAAATAAATAATAATTATTCTCATTTAAACAGCATGCTAAATATTTTTTTATAATGGTTCCAATTTATTGACTCTGATTTGCGCTATGGTCATATAGAGAATCATGGAGTTCATGGGTGGAAGTTTGAGCGTTTATGCGCGCTTCAAGCTGCCCCTGCCACGGCTGGCCCTGCAACCGTTGGCGTGCAAGGAATTCAGGGCGAGGTAAATCATTTTCGAGGAGGGAGAACCATGTCGTTAAAAGGCAGTAAGACCGAAGAAAATTTGAAGGCCGCATTCGCAGGCGAAAGTCAGGCTAATCGCCGCTACCTTTATTTCGCGCAAAAGGCGGATGTAGAGGGTTATAACGACGTCGCAACGGTGTTCCGGTCGACCGCCGAAGGCGAGACGGGGCATGCGCACGGACACCTTGAATTCCTCGAGGAAACCGGTGACCCCGCGACGGGCCTGCCGATTGGTGGCACGTCCGCCAATCTTGGCGCCGCGATCGCCGGTGAAACACATGAATACACGGATATGTATCCGGGTATGGCGCGGACCGCGCGCGATGAGAATTTCGAGGAAATTGCCGAATGGTTTGAAACCTTGGCAAAAGCCGAGAAGAGTCATGCCGGCCGTTTCCAGCGCGCACTAGACACGCTAGACGATTAATAGCCACCGATAACCCCTGTCCGCGACGCCGTTTCGACGCGTCGCGGACATTAGGGTTCTTTTCAGGAATACGATTATGACGGAAGGCGGCCTTGGAGCGCCTGTACGGCATGCGCTTGCGTGGCAAGACGATGCTTTCTACGACGAGGCGCAGTTGGACGCGGAACTGCGCCGCATTTTCGACATATGCCACGGGTGCCGGCGGTGTTTCAATCTCTGCGACAGCTTCCCGCGACTGTTCGATTTGATCGACGAATCGGATAGCGGCGAACTGGATACCGTCGCATCGGAGGGTTTTAAACCCGTCGTCGATGCCTGCACGCTTTGCGACATGTGCTTCATGACGAAATGTCCCTACGTACCACCGCATGACTTCAATCTCGACTTCCCACACTTGATGCTGCGTTATCGAGCAATTGAACACCGCAAAGGCGAGGTCGCGTGGCCGTCACGGCAAATGGCACAGACCGACCGAAATGGTAAACTTGCGCGTTTGGCCGCACCGCTTGCCAATTGGGCGCTGGATGAGAAGAATGGTATGACGCGCTCGATCATGGAATCGGTTGCAGGCGTGCACAAGGAAGCGGCTCTACCGAAATTCAACAGTCAAACACTAGAAAGCGAGGCGCGGGAAAGCGTGCCGACCGTCGACCCGAAAGCGCCGGCGCATGGCCGCAAGGCGGCTCTTTACGCGACGTGCTACGGGAATTTCAATAACCCTGAAATCGGCCGCGCGACGCGCGCAGTGTTGGCCCGCAACGGGGTCGAAACCGAAGTCGTGCACCCATCGTGTTGCGGCATGCCGTTACTCGAACAGGGCGACATCGCCGGTGTCGCGGAAAACGCGCGTAAGGTTGCCGCGTCGTTGGCGCCGTGGATCGATAAAGGCTACGACATCATTGCATTGATGCCGTCCTGCGCCCTTATGCTGAAGTTCGAATGGCCGTTGATTCTACCGGACGACCCGGCAATCGAGCGCTTGAGCAAGGCGACGCGCGATGTGTCTGAATATATTGTCGATATTGCCAAAAATGAGGGTCTGGCCGAAGGTCTGTCACCACTCGGCGGCAGGGTTGCGGTGCACCTCGCCTGCCATGCACGGGCGCAGAACATGGGCGCGAAGGCGGCTGAGCTGATGCGGTTGGTACCCGATTCGGACGTTCAGGTTATCGAACGTTGTTCCGGACATGGTGGCTCCTGGGGCGTCATGAAGGAAAACTTTGAAGTCGCGTTGAAGGTTGGCCGCCCCGTGGCGCGGCAGGTAAAAAAAGATGCGCCGGAATTTGTTGTTTCCGAATGCCCGCTTGCCGGCATGCACATCGCGCAAGGGGTCGAGCGTCTCGATAGTGTGCCGCCGAAGAGCGCGGCACATCCTGTCGTTCTGTTCGCCCGAGCTTATGGCGTTGCGGTTTAGGTTCCGCGGGATGGAGAGTTTGATGGTGAAGAGAGTAGTTTCGCGCGATGCCGTCATGGCGCTGGATGAGTTTGGTAAGATCCGCGCCGCGAAGCGAAAGGAAATAGTTGCTCTTAAGCGGCATCGCCGGGTGGAGGTTGGCCCCGTTGCGACCTGCTATTTCGAATCCTATGAAACGATGTGGTGGCAAATTCATGAAATGCTGTTCATCGAAAAAGGCGGTGATGAGCAGATTGAAGATGAACTGGCGGCCTATAATCCCTTGATACCAAAAGGGAAGGAATTGGTCTGTACCGTAATGTTCGAGATCAATGATGAAGTGCGCCGCCGTACTTTCTTGGCACGTCTCGGTGGCGTGGAGGAAACCCTGTTCATGCGTATCGGAGATATGGAAGTTCGTGGTGTTCCGGAAGTTGATCTGGACAGGACGACCGAGGACGGTAAGGCGTCGTCCGTTCAATTTGTCCATTTTCCGTTTACCGATGCACAGATAGGTGCTTTTAGGAAACCGGGTACGCAAGTGATCTTTGGCTTCGAGCACGCCGCCTACGGCCATATGGCCGTTTTGTCGGAGGACACTCGGTTATCCTTGGCAAAAGACTTTGCCGATTGAAACGTTATTCGATCACTTCTTTTTTGCGTAAACCCCACAATCCCACCTGACGCACCCAGCCGGAATAGGCGCCTACTTCCACCTCGCACCACGTCCCGTTGCAGTTTTCAATTTGCGCGACGATACCCGGAGAGAGCTGGGCGACCGCCGGTGCCGTATCGCTCGCGCTTCGGCGCAGCGTTCGGCTCTGTTCCGTGATGACGGTACTCCGTTTCGCGGAAAGCATTGCTCGATGAACCCAACCTTCCGCGCCTTCCGAGTCCTTTATCTTTCGCCAGCTTTCGAATTCAGCGGTTATGGCGACCGGTAGTTTCTTGCGGACAAAAACCCATTTCACGGGATAGCGGACACCGGGCCCGGCACGAACATTGACCTCATCCGCACGCAAAGAGGCGAAACGAATAGGGTCGGATGTTTTTGGGTTGGCGGATTGGCTAAGCGTAACGCCCGGTAGCAGGGCGAGAAGCGTTGCCGTCAAGATTACGAATCGAACAATACGTTTCATCATGTGTCACATATCAGCATCATCACCAAATCAATAAACGTATGCTATGACGTTTGGTCAAGACGGGACATCGCTTAATCGACCCTGTAATATTGCGAGCTGGAAGTTCACGCCTATCCACTGGGAACAGACATGACCAAGACAAAGCCAATTGTCATTGTTACGCGCAAGCTACCCGACGCGATCGAAACGCGGATGATGGAGTTGTTCGATGTGCGGCTCAATCTTGACGATACGCCGATGTCGCCATCGGATCTTGGCGCGGCGATGCAGGAAGCGGATGTACTGGTTCCAACCGTGACGGACCGGATTGATAGCAGATTGATTACCGAAGCCGGCGAATGTCTCAAGCTGATCGCGTCCTTCGGGACCGGGGTTGATAACATCGATCTCAATGCCGCGAACAAACGGTCGATCATGGTTACCAACACACCAGGCGTATTGACCGAGGATACGGCGGATATGACCATGGCGCTGATCCTTGCCGCGCCACGGCGCCTGGCGGAGGGCGAGCGACTGATTCGATCGGGGGATTGGACCGGATGGACGCCGACCTTCATGCTGGGTCATCGGATTTGGGGCAAGCGCCTTGGGATAATTGGGATGGGCCGAATCGGCCAAGCCGTTGCCCGCCGCGCTCGTGGATTCGGCCTGTCGGTGCATTACCATAACCGCCGCCGCGTACATGAAGAGATCGAGGCGGAACTCGAAGCGACCTATTGGGAAAGCCTGGACCAAATGCTGGCACGGATGGACATCGTATCCGTCAATTGCCCGCATACGCCGGCGACATATCATTTACTGTCGAAACGCCGGCTGCAATTGCTCAAGAGTGACGCCTTTATCGTCAATACCAGCCGTGGCGAGGTGATCGACGAAACGGCGCTGACGCAATTGTTGAGTGAAGGAACTATTGCCGGCGCGGGGTTGGATGTTTTTGAAAACGAGCCGGCGATCAGCCCTAAGCTTCTAGCCCTGGACAATGTCGTTTTGCAACCGCATATGGGTTCGGCGACGATCGAGGGCCGCATAGCCATGGGTGAGAAGGTGCTGATCAACATCAAAACCTTTATCGACGGCCACAATCCGCCGGACCGAATTATCGAAACCATGTTTTAGGCGGCTTAGGGCCGCCATTTGGAGTAAGGTAGATGCCTGTGCAACGCCGCTGGCTAGCGTCGCGTTTGCGCCGACACTTGATCGAGCTCATTCGGCTTGCCGCGCCCGTTGTGGTGACGCGCGCCGGTATTTTGACCATGGCGATAATCGACGCCGCGATGCTCGGTCGCACGACGATAGACCAAGTTGCGTTTCATGGCCTCGGTGTAACGCCATTTATTGTCATCACCGTCACCGGTATCGGCCTGCTTTACGGCACGGTCGTCATGACAAGCCATGCCGTCGGCCGGGATCAAACATCCGCGTGCGGTCCAATTTGGCGCCGATCATTGCCTTATGCGGCAATTCTTGGCGTTATCGCCGCCGTGGCGTGCCTCTTCGGGACACCATTTTTTCTTTTCGCGGCACAGCCCCCAGCAATTGCGATTGGTGCCGGTAGTGTCATAGCGATTCTAGGCTTTGGCGCGCCTGGGACTTTACTGTTTTACACGACGGCGTTTTTTCTGGAAGGCCTCCGCCGTCCGGCGCCGGCGATGTTCGTCATGCTTTTCGCCAATGCGGTAAACATTCTACTCAACTGGTTGTTGATTTTCGGGAATGGCGGTTTCCCCGCGATGGGTGCGGATGGTGCCGCGTTGTCGACTACGCTGGTCCGTACGGGAATGGCATTGATGCTGATGGGCTATGTTTGGGGGATGCGCGACCATGCGGTTTTTGGCATACGTGCACCGCTTGAAGGGGGCTGGTGGCGAGCTGGCAGTGCCCTTCGCCGGTTTGGGTTTGCCGCCGGCGCAAGCTACGCAATTGAATCAGTGGCATTTGGTGCAATCAGCTTTTACGCCGGCGTTCTCGGTGCCTTGGCGCTCGCATCCTATACTCTGCAGCATCTCGTATTTGCTCTAATTTTCATGATTGCATTGGGCATTGCCGCCGCGACCAGCGTACGTGTTGGAATTGCACATGGCCGAGAGGATTTGGCCGACCGCGCTCTTGCGGGATGGACGGGGCTGGGTGTGGTGATGCTTCTGCTTGGTCTCTGCGGCGTTGTTCTTCTCGCCTATTCCGAAGGAATTGCCGCCCTGTTTACGACCGACCCCGTATTGGCAATCGCGACGGCGCCACTCATTGCGCTTTCGGCCTACGCCTTGGTTGCAGACGGTGGACAAGTGGTTGTCGCAAGCGCGTTGCGAGGGGCGGGAGAGACATGGGCGCCGACGGCCATGCATGTCGTTTCTTATTTCGGTGTGATGATTCCGGGTTGTTGGATATTTGCGTTTCCCTTGGGGTACGGCGCGCATGGACTTGTTGCCGGTATCATCTTGGCCAGCACAGTGTCGGTTACGCTCTTGTCGCTCCGCTTTTTGATCGTTTCACGCCGTTAGATCCGATCTATTCCCGTACGGGCTCCGTTTCACGCAGTGTCGTGATCGTCGGCTGGCTGCCGCATAGTGGGCATGCGGGGTCGGGTGGAATTCTAATCTTCCGAAATGTCGTGTTCAGTGCATCGAAAAGCAGCAGGCTGCCGGACAGGCTTTCGCCTATTCCCAGCAGCTCCTTCAAAATTTCCGTCGCCTGTGTGGTGCCGATAACACCGGCGATCGACCCGAAGATGCCCGCTGTTTCGCAGCTCGCGGTCATACCAGGTGGCGGTGGATTGGGGAACAGGCACCGGTAACAAGGATTATCGCCGCCCAGATGGGACTTGAATGTCGAAAGTTGCCCCTCAAAGCGTTGTAGCGCGCCGGCGACCAAAGGTCTCCCGGCGAGATGGCAAGCATCGTTGACCAAATAGCGGGTGGTGAAATTATCACAACCGTCGGCGACCAAATCGTACTGCGAGATCAGTGCGATCGCGTTTTCCGATGTCAGCCGTTCCTTGTGCTCATGCACCACGACTTCCGGGTTGATCGCTCGAATTGCCGCGACAGCGCTGTCGACCTTCGAGGCGCCAACACGCTCGGTGGCATGCAATATCTGGCGTTGCAGGTTGCTGATATCGACTGTGTCAAAGTCGATGACCCCTAATGTCCCGACACCCGCCGCGGCAAGATAAAGCAGGAGCGGTGAGCCGAGTCCGCCCGCGCCGACGACGAGCACCTTGGCGTTAAGCAGCTGGAGCTGACCTTCCTCACCGACTTCGTCCAGGATGATATGCCGTGCGTATCGCAGCAGTTGGTCGTCGGTGATCTCCCGGTGGAGAGGCATTTCAAACTCCGTCAAACAGCGGTGTGGACAGATAGCGTTCCGCAAAGGAGGGTACAATAATCAAAATTCTTTTGCCGGACATTTCCGGCCGCTCTGAGATTTCAAGTGCCGCCGCGACCGCCGCGCCGGAGGATATGCCGACCGGAATTCCTTCTATCCGCGCCATTTGTCGGGCTGTCCTGAACGCGGTTTCATTGGCGATGGAAATGACTTCGTCTATGAGGGTGGTGTCCAAGTTATCGGGAATAAATCCCGCTCCAATGCCTTCGATCCTATGGGCTCCCGGTGTGCCGCTGGATAACACCGCACTGTCTTCAGGTTCCACGGCGATCATTCGTAGAGCCGGGTTGCGTTCCTTCAGGAGGCCCGAGCAGCCGGTCACGGTTCCACCCGTCCCAACGCCGGCGATCATGATATCAACTTGGCCGCCGGTGTCGCGCCAAATTTCCTCGGCGGTGGTGGCACGGTGAATGGCGGGGTTGGCGACGTTACTGAATTGCTGAGGAATAACCGCATCCCCAATTTCCGCGACGATTTCATTCGCGCGCGCGATGGCACCCCGCATACCCAGCCGGGCTGGGGTTAGTTCAATTTCAGCGCCGAGGATCAAAAGCATCTTACGGCGTTCGATCGACATCGATTCAGGCATGGTCAGAATTAGGCGATAGCCCTTCACGGCGCAGGCGAACGCGAGCGCAATGCCGGTATTGCCCGAGGTTGGCTCGACGATCACGGAATTGGCGCTCAGTTTTCCCTTTTCCTCCAACGCCTCGACCATCGCCATGCCGATGCGGTCTTTTACCGATCCCATGGGATTGAAGAATTCGAGCTTTGCCAGCAACTCCGTATCGACGCCGACATGCGCCATTAGCCGCGATAGACGAACAATCGGCGTGGCGCCGACCGTTTCAAGAATGCTGTTGTATATCTTGCCGCGGAACTCTTGATGCGCGCCGGTTTTGTCGCTCAACTTAATTCCAGTCCCTTGCGAATTCGTTAGATCATGAAGTCGAACATTTCAGACGCCGAACATTGAACGCCGGCGGCGCGAGCCCTTGTACAAAGGTCTTCAATGCTTACTTCATCCAGGCGCTGTATCGCGGTCTCTTGCAGTTCAAGCCACAACGGATACAAGACGGCGCGTCCGAGTTCGGAGCCGCCGGGTTCTTCCAGCGGGTCCGACGTACCTTCCATTTGGTCGACGATCCGCGTGATCTCGCCGAGTGAGATTCGGCGACGTTCGCGTGCGAGCCTGTATCCGCCCCGGGGGCCACGGACGCCGCGAAGAATTTCCGCTTTCACCAGGTTTTGCAGTACTTGCTCCAAGTAACGACGTGGAATGCCTTGGCGTTGTGCGATTTCCTTGCTTTGGACGGGCGCTTCGGAGGCGTTGTATGCGATGTCGACAACGGCATCGATAGCGAAAATTAGTTTCTTGGTCAGCCGTAGCATCGAATTTAAACCCCTCCCGTTCCTGTTGAACCATAGCCGCCGGACCCTCTCGATGTGGACGGCAATGCCGCTTCCTCTTCCCACGTTAATCTGGTTACCGGCGCGACAATCATCTGCGCGATGCGCATACCGCGCGATATTTCAAAAGGTTCGGACCCAAGATTGATTAGAACGACACCGATTTCGCCGCGATAATCGGCATCGATCGTACCTGGGCTATTGAGTACCGTGATGCCATTTTTCAAGGCCATTCCGGAGCGCGGCCGGACTTGTGCCTCATACCCGCCGGGAAGTGCGATGGCGAGCCCGGTTGGCACGAGAACGCGCTCGCCCGGCTGCAAAACCCGCGTTCCGGAAATTGCCGCCAATAAATCCAATCCCGCGCTGTCGGCTGTCGCATAGCTGGGCAGTGTAAGATCAGCCCCATGGGGCAACCGTTGTACCGCGACGTTCACGCCCGTCATGTTTCCTCGCCAAAATGGGAACCAATTCGCAAAACGAGGCGGTCCGCAACGTCAGTTTTCGTCATCGTCGGCCAGGCTTCAACCGTGTCGCTGCCGTCGACGAGGTGAATCGTGTTAGCATCGCCGCCGAATGTACCGGTTTGCGGTGAAACGTCGTTCGCCAGTATCCAATCAGTGTTCTTTGATTTGCATTTGGCACGGGCATTTTCGACGACATTCTCGGTTTCGGCCGCAAAGCCGATGACGAGGCCAGGCCTTTTGTTTCCGGCCTTGGCGAGTGTTCTCAAAATATCCGGGTTTTCCGCGAACTCCAGCCGCGGTGGACCGCCCCCATTCTTCTTTAGCTTTTGACCGGCTGCTTTTGCGATCCGCCAATCCGAGACGGCTGCGACACAGACAGCGATTTCCGCCGGGAGTGATTGCTCGCAAGCGGCAAGCATATCGCGCGCGGACTCGACTTTGATGATCGTCACACCAGCTGGGTCGGGTAATGCCGTCGGACCACTGATCAAGATCGTTTCCGCGCCGTTTCGTGCAAGGGCGGCGGCGATGGCATGACCTTGCTTACCAGAAGATCGGTTTGCGATATATCGAACCGGATCAATCGCTTCATGTGTTGGGCCGCTGGTAACGATCGCCCGACGACCGGCGAGGGGGCCTGCATTTTGGCCGAGCCGCGCGGCAATCGCGGTGACGATGTCGTCGACTTCGCTCATTCTTCCGAATCCATACTCGCCGCACGCCATGTCGCCCTCGACGGGTCCGACGATTCCTACACCGCGGGATTCGAGTGTTGCGATATTCGCTTGCGTGGCGGCATGTTCCCACATGCGGACATTCATCGCCGGTACGGCGAGCACTGGTTTATCGGTTGCCAAAAGGGCGGTTGTCGCCAAATCACTTGCCAGACCATTCGCCATGCGCGCGAGAATATCGGCGCTTGCGGGTGCCACGACAATCAGGTCGGATTCGCGCGATAGTCGGATATGCCCCATTTCCGCTTCATCGGTTAGCGAAAAAATATCCTGGTACACCTTTTGCTCGCTCAGTGCGGATACGGTTAAAGGCGTCACAAATTGTGCGCCTCCCTTGGTCAATACGCAGCGCACCGATGCGCCCCGTTCGCGCAATCGTCGAACTAAGTCCAAGGACTTGAAGGCCGCGATGCCGCCTGAAATGATCAAGAGGATACGTTTGTCCTGAAGGATCATGTTACCCTCAGCGAAAATTACATTCTGAAAACTGTATTTAATTTAATAGTCCAGGCTGGTTGGCGCAAGATTTAACAATCAATTTCTGTGAATCCGAACGAACTTAGAGATAGGCGAACAAAAGGACCGCGGTGGCGGCAATTAACAAATATGGAATCCAGTTTGAACGGGACTTCCCATATCCGGAATCACCATCGTTTCGAATGGCGGTCTGATTTCCGGTTAAAGCCTCGGCGACCGCTTCGGCACGACCAAGCAATTGCGGCAGCTGTTCGAGCGTCGAGACGGTGTCGCCAACCATGTCGCGGAGGCGTGCTTCCGGTCCACGATTGCGTATGACCCAGTCTTCGATCAGTGGCCGTGCCAGTGCCCACATGTTAACGGAAGGATCGAGCCTGCGCCCGACGCCTTCCGCCACGAGCATCGTTTTTTGAAGCAAAAGGAGCTGTGGCTGCGCTTCCATCTCGAACGTTTTGGTGACTTGAAACAGTTGTGCCAACAGTCGCGCCAATGAAATTTCGTGCAGCGGCTTGCCTAGAATCGGTTCACCGATGGAGCGGATTGCTTGGGTAAAGGCGCCAAGTGATTTTCTTGCCGGCACGTAGCCCGCTTCGAAATGAACCTGGGCCACGCGCTTGTAGTCGCGGTCGAGGAAGCCAATGAGCATGTCCGCGAGATAGTTTCGTGTCTTCCGGTCAAGGCGGCCCATGATACCGAAATCTACGGGACAAAGCGTTCCATCCGGTGTGACGAACATATTTCCAGGATGAATATCGGCGTGAAAAAACCCATCACGAAAAACCTGATTGAAAAAGGATTCAGCGGACCGTTGAAGTATATCCCGCGATGAGAAATCTGCTTGTTCGAGAGCATTCAGGTCGTCGATTCGGACGCCATCGATCCGTTCCAGCGTCATGGCGCGGCGACCCGTGCGAATCCAATCGATCTTTGGTACGCGAAAGCCAGGATCGTTCTCCGTGTTTTCGCGAAGTTCGGAAGCGGCCGCTGCTTCAAGCCGCAAGTCCATTTCAATATTGACGGACGCCTCAAAGGTGCGCACGACTTCCAGCGGTCGAAGTCGCCGAAATGCGGGCCGGGTACGTTCCAGTACGCGGGCAAGCCATAAAAATAGATCTATGTCTTGTCGAAATCGAGCTTCGATTCCCGGTCGTAGGACCTTCACCGCGACATCTTCACCCTCTGGTGTTACCGCGAAATGAACCTGGGCGATGGAGGCCGCCGCGACCGGATTGTTTTCGAAGCTGGAAAAAAGATAGCCGATCGGTGCTTCCAATTCGTGTTCGATAATTTCGCGTGCGACGGTTCCCGGGAATGGCGGCAGGCTGTCTTGCAAACTCGATAGATCGTCCGCAATTTCCTCTCCAACCAAGTCGGGACGTACGGAAAGCGCCTGTCCCAGTTTAATGAAAGTTGGCCCGAGTTCTTCTAAGGCCGCGGATAGACGGGCCCCGGGCCGCCCCGGAACGGTGCGCCGCGAGATCAGCTTCGCGACGGTGACGATGACCGGCGCGATACCCATATTTTGGAGTGGAAATAATGCATCGTGACGCGCGAAAGTTCGGGCGATGTCTATCAAACGGATGATACTCGTAATGGAACCAAGCATTTCGTGCGTTCAAATGCGCCAGGCGACATGGATTGCCGCGATACCGCCGGAAAGATTTTGTACCGCGATCCGCTCGAACTTCGCATCCGAAAGTCGATCGCATAATGCGTTTTGGTCAGGAAATTTTCGAATACTTTCGACAAGGTATTGATAGGCGCCGGGATCACCCGCAATCTTAGCGCCGAGCGCCGGCAAGACTGAAAACGAGTAACGGTCATAAAAGTCCGACAGGAGCGGCAGAATGACCTTACTGAATTCGAGGCAAAGAAACTGTCCGCCTGGTTTGAGCACTCTTCGCGCCTCGCGCAGGGCGCGATCAATGTCGGTGACGTTTCGCAAACCGAAGGCGATGGTATACGCGTCCATCGTGCTGTCCGGTAACGGCAGCGCCTCGGCGTTTCCGACCATCCATCCCAAACCCTTGGTGATGCCGCGATCGAGTGCTCTATTCCGGCCAACGGAAATCATTTCCGCATTGATATCGCAAATGACGGCCTCATCGCCACCCGCGTTCAGGTAACGAAACGCAATGTCGCCCGTGCCGCCCGCAACATCGATCAAACGAAGACCGGGGCGGGGTTTTAGGCGGTCGATAAGGGCTGTCTTCCAAAGCCTGTGAACACCCCACGACATAAGATCGTTCATGAGGTCGTAACGTGGCGCCACTGTGTCGAAGACATCGCGCACCAAACGCGCTTTCTCATTCCGTTCAACGGTACGGAATCCGAAATGCGTCGTTTGTGCGGGATCAATTGTATTGCGTTGCGTCATCGCCGCGACGATAACCCACCCGATAGGGGTTTGCCAGACGCGTGTCGACGCACCTATAACCTTTAGCCATGCCTGAATTGCCAGAAGTCGAAACCGTTTGCCGTGGCCTTCGAAAGCCGCTCGAAGGGAGAGCGTTTGTTCGCGTTACACAACGCCGTCCCGATCTGCGCTTTCCGATCCCTGAACGGTTTTCCATACGCCTCACGGGCCGAACGGTGATGCGGGTCGACCGGCGTGCAAAATTCATACTCATGACGTTGGACGACGAAACTGTCCTTATTGCTCACCTTGGCATGTCGGGGCGTATGACAATTCTCGACGCCGACGGCGCGCCGCCGCATGGACCGCATGATCATATCGAATTCGAAACGGATCAAGGCGCGATCGTTCGGTATTGCGACCCTCGCCGTTTTGGTATGATGGACCTGACGACGACAGCGGCCTTGGGATCCCATCGAATGTTGAAAATGCTGGGGCCGGAACCGCTCGGCAACGCGTTTAACGCGGAAGTGCTGGGTGATGCTTTAGAGGGTAAGCGAACGCCTATTAAGGCCGCGCTTTTAGACCAGCGAAATGTCGCGGGGCTGGGTAATATTTATGTTTGTGAGGCGTTGCATCGGGCAGGCATTTCACCGCGGCGCAGCGCACGAACCATACCGGGCAAGCGGGCCGAACGGCTCGTGCGGGAAATTCGAGCTGTGCTGAGGGAAGCAATCGAGGCCGGTGGGTCATCACTACGCGACTATGTTCAAGCGTCGGGTGACCTCGGTTACTTTCAACATAATTGGCGAGTCTATGGCCGTGAGGGAGAGCCTTGCCGACGGGATGGGTGTTCCGGAACGGTGCGCCGCATCGTGCAGGGCGGGCGGTCGACTTTCTATTGCGCAACACATCAAAGATAGTGAAGGGGCACGGTTGCATGCGTCTCTTGGTCTTTATTGCCGTATTGATCTTGACTGTGGCTCAGGAAAGCCGAGCGGAGGGTTTCCTGGCCGGCTTCGAGGATGTGCCGGTCATGCCGGGCCTTACCGTGATTGGTGACGCCGGCGTGGCGTTTGATTCGCCGGCGGGACGAATAGTCGAAGCATATGCGAGTGGAAAGGTGACGCGAGAGGCGGTTCGGTCGTTTTATCGGACGGCCTTGCCGCAGCTTGGATGGGTTCGGACGGGCGCGCTTGATTTCGTTCGTGATGGTGAAAACCTGACTTTGGAATTACTCGGAACGGCGGCGGCTGTCACGATTCGATTTGAGCTGGGCCCGATTCCAACGCGATAGTCCAATGCGATAGGGACATTGAAGAATACATAGTTTTGAAAGGGACAAGATGGCTTACGAAAACATATTGGTTGAAACGCGAGACTCCGTTGGCCTTATCACGCTGAACCGCCCGCAGGCGCTGAACGCTTTGTGTGCGGCTTTGATTAAGGAACTCGCCCAAGCGCTTGATGCATTCGAAGCGGACGATGGAATCGGTGCGATCGTATTGACCGGTTCGGATAAAGCTTTCGCGGCTGGCGCTGATATTAAGGAAATGGCAGGACGTTCCTATGTCGACGTCTATTTGGCTGATTTCATAACTGAGGGTTGGGAGCGGGTCTCGGAGTGCCGGAAACCGGTGATCGCGGCCGTGGCTGGATATGCATTGGGCGGTGGTTGTGAAATGGCCATGATGTGTGACTTTATCCTCGCAGCGGACACGGCGCGTTTCGGTCAGCCTGAAATTACCATCGGCGCAATTCCTGGCGCGGGCGGGACGCAGCGCCTCACGCGATTTGTCGGAAAATCGAAAGCCATGGAAATGTGCCTTACCGGTCGCATGATGGATGCCGATGAAGCGGAACGTTGTGGTCTTGTCAGTCGAATCGTCCCGGCGGCCGAACTGATTGACGAGGCCATAAAGGCCGCTGCGAAAATCGCGTCGATGTCGCGGCCGATTGCCCTAATGGCGAAGGAATCCGTGAACCGAGCCTATGAGACCACATTATCCGAAGGTGTCCTGTTCGAACGACGCGTCTTTCACACTGTATTCGCGACGGAAGACCAGAAGGAGGGTATGGCGGCCTTCATCGAAAAACGAAAGCCCGCATTCAAGAACCGATGACGGTGGCTTGATTCGCCCTATGTTAAACGAGGTTGACGCAAGGCGAAGCCATCGATATAAGCCGCAGGCTTGATTAATCGCAAACAGTGACAGGTTACACCATGGCGAATCACCAATCCGCCAAAAAGCGGATCCGCAGTACCGAGCGGCGCACAGAAATAAACCGAACTCGCCGAGGGCGCATCCGGACATTTGTCCGTAATGTTGAAGAGGCAATTGCCAGTGGCGATAAGGCTTCGGCGGAAACGGCAATGAAGACGGCAATGCCGGAACTCCATCGTGGTGTTTTGCGCGGCATTCTTCACAAAAACACGGCGGCTCGAAAAATTTCACGTTTGACGAAGCGAATCGGCGCGCTTTAAGTCAACGTTTGTATGAGTCGCGAGACGGCAGCCGCATTCGATGAATGCGGCTGTTTTTTATTGTTCCGGAAACACAAATTTATCCTAACGAAGATTCAACGGCTTAGCTGAAACGCTCCTGTCCGGAGGCCGGTTTTTTTTGATGTTCTCTTTTCGATCTTGTTGCATGCTGAAAAGAGCGCCGGTAGATTAACATTGTGGCGAACATCTTGACTGGTTCGAAGTCGGGTTAACAACAGTAAAAAAAGCGGCGGCAAAACGTCCAATCGGCGAAAGCGGGGATGCAAAGGCAGAAACAATAAGTAAAAATTTGTTTCTGTTCAGTCCTTTATTTGGATTTTTTTGATTTTTCAAAAGAAATACTTCTTTTGGAATAGGGATTTGTTTGTCCTGAAAGCGGCAATGCACGGTTAACTTACTTCATGGTTGTGCTCGGTATTTAATGCGGTGCACGCCAATGTCCCTAGCTTGATGATCGGCGAGAGGCGGATACAAATTTCTCTTGTTCGTCGCGCTCGAAATTGGGCACGCGGACATTGTGCAAGGGGTAGCGCAGACTGTGACCGATGACAGGCGTTTCGAGACCGGGCTTTCTTCACAATGGAGCCGTGTACGTTCAAAGCTTCGCGCCGAATTTGGCGAGGCGGCGTATCGCAGTTGGCTGAAGCCAGCGTCTTTCGAGGCCGTCGATGACGAAACCGTGCGCATTCTCGCGCCTACTCGATTTATGCGGGATTGGATTGAAACGCAGTATGGAGAACGGCTAAAGCGCCTTTGGGCGGAAGAAATGCCGGCGCTTCGTCGATTGGAAATTGTTCATTTGGGCGCTGCCACGGAAAAAGTCGAGGTTCCGGCAAGCCCCGTGGTGGCGGATGCGGAAAAGAGCGACAAGGAAATCGGGGCGTTGCTCGATCCCCGTTTTCGCTTCGAAAACTTCGTTGTTGGAAAGCCGAATGAGTTGGCTTTCGCGGCGGCGCGCCGGGTTGGAGAAGCACAGGCGGTGCCATTCAATCCACTTTTTCTTTATGGCGGTGTGGGCCTTGGCAAGACCCATCTGATGCACGCCATTGCATGGCACATCCGGGACACGAACCCGGAACGCCGGGTCATCTATTTGTCGGCCGAAAAATTCATGTACCAGTTTATCCGAGCCATGCGCTACAAGGACACGATGGCCTTCAAGGAGCAGTTCCGCTCGGTCGATGTTCTCATGATCGATGATGTGCAGTTCTTCAGCGGCAAGGATAATACGCAGGAGGAATTCTTTCATACCTTCAACGCGCTGGTCGATCAAAACCGCCAAGTTGTGATTTCGGCGGACAAGTCGCCCAATGATCTCGAGGGGATGGAGGAACGGATGAAATCGCGCCTCGGTTGGGGGCTGGTCGCTGATATTCATCCAACGATTTACGAATTGCGCCTTGGTATACTGCAATCGAAAGCCGAGCGGATGGAAGTCGATATACCGCTCAAGGTGCTCGAGTTCCTCGCGCATAAAATTACGTCGAATGTTCGCGAACTCGAAGGGGCGTTAAATCGACTGGTGGCCTATGCGAATTTGGTGGGCCGGCCCGTCACCCTCGAAAACACACAGGAAGTCTTGCATGACATTTTGCGCGCGAACGATCGCCGCGTAACGATTGAAGAGATTCAAAAAAGGGTCGCTGAGCATTTTAATATTCGCCTCGGTGAAATGTATTCCGCGCGCCGTTCGCGGGCGATCGCACGGCCGCGCCAGGTGGCGATGTATTTGGCCAAGCAACTTACCGCTCGCTCATTGCCGGAAATCGGCCGAAAATTTGGCGGTCGTGATCATACCACGGTCATGCATGCGGTTCGGAAAGTCGACGAGTTATGCGCGCTTGATAGCGCCTTTTCCGAGGATGTCGAGCTTCTACGCCGCATGCTGGAAGGGTAAAGTCGCACTTCGGCATAGGCGATGCCTAAAATCCGCTTAAATTGGTGTCTGAAGCGCTAAATAAAGTGCGGATTCAAGCCAATCATGATATATTCGCCCTCCGTCCGGGCACCTGCCTTCATCGCAAGTCTTGATGTGTCGGAGGGGTGATAGCCGGTCGCAGATCGCGGTCTAAATTGATGACGTTTTTGGCAAAAGAGATACCATGAAACTGACGATAGAACGTGCGGCGCTCCTACGGTCACTGAACCATATCCAAAGCGTTGTCGAGCGGCGCAACACAATACCAATTCTTGCAAACGTCCTTGTCGAAGCGAATGACAATGGGGTGAACCTCACGGCAACGGATATGGATATTTCCATAGTCGAATCGGCTTCCTCGGCGGGCTCGGTATCCGGGTCCACGACGGCGCCCGCGCATACGCTGTACGATATTGTGCGAAAGCTGCCTGATGGGTCACAAATCGAACTCGATGCCAGTGGCGATTCCGATCGTTTGGTGCTTAGCGCGGGTCGGTCGCGCTTCACGCTAGCGACACTCCCGACCGCGGATTTTCCAACGATGAGCGCGGGTGAATTGCCGCATTCTTTCGCGGTGCCCGCCGACGTTTTACGCGCACTTGTCGATCGGACGCGATTCGCGATTTCGACGGAAGAAACGCGTTACTATCTGAATGGCATATATTTACACGCCGTGGAAATGGATGGCGTTCCTGTTTTGCGCGCGGTTGCGACCGATGGGCACAGGCTCGCCCGTGTTGAAATACCGATGCCGGAAGGTGCCGCCGGCATGCCCGGGATCATAATTCCGCGCAAGACAGTTAATGAGCTGCGTAAGCTGATCGACGAGTGCGAAAACGATGTCCAGGTTTCGCTGTCCGATACAAAAATCCGTTTTGGGTTCGATGGTACGGTTCTGACATCGAAATTGATCGATGGGACGTTCCCCGATTACGAAAAAGTCATACCGGTTAGCAATGACAAGCTGCTCGAAGTTGATTGCAAGCAGTTTGCCGAGGCCGTTGACCGGGTAGCGACAATATCCACGGAGCGCTCACGTTCGGTCAAGTTGGAGATTGCGGATAACAGCTTGACGCTCTCGGCAAGTAGCCCGGATGCTGGGTCTGCGACGGAAGAGATTGAAGTCGCTTATGGCAAGGAGGCGATAGAAATCGGCTTCAATTCAAAGTATTTGCTCGATATCGCGCAGCAAGTGGAAGGCGATGTTGCTCAAGTGCTTTTGGCGGATGGGGCATCGCCGACAATTGTGCGCGACAGTGCCGACAGCAGTGCGTTGTATGTACTGATGCCGATGCGGGTATGAGGGATACCGCCCTCGTCGAAGACGCCGGCGTAGGATCCGTGGGCCGGCTTTCGGTTTGTCGGATGCGGCTTTCGAGTTTTCGCTGCTATGGCAGTGCTGCGTTTGATGGTGATGCGCGGCCGGTGGTTTTGACGGGACCGAATGGGGCCGGGAAGACAAATATGCTCGAAGCCGTTTCGTTTCTTGCGCCCGGTCGGGGGCTGCGGCAGGCGCGTCTCGCAGACATTGATCAACGCGGTAGTGAAAAGGAATGGGCCGTTGCCGCGACGGTATCCGCCGTCGGCGGCCCGGTCGAAATTGGGACTGGGCGTGATGCTTCGACACCGCGCCGGATTGTCCGTATAAACGGCGCACCCGTTTCCGGGCAAGGCGCCTTGGCGGAATTTGTCAGTATCGTTTGGTTGACGCCGCAAATGGATCGCCTTTTCTTGGATGGCGCGTCGGCTCGCCGCCGGTTTCTGGATCGGTTGATATTTGGATTTGACGCGCAACACGCCAATCGAGTTAGTGCCTATGAGCACGCGATGCGAGAGCGGGCGCGGTTACTCAAGGTTGGCCAGCGGGATGACCGTTGGCTTTCGGCGTTGGAAGAGGCAATGGCGTGCCGTGGGGTTGCGATTGCCGCTGCGCGTCGCGAAATGGCGGGACGGCTTGCCCACGCCTGCGCAGCTGGTTTGGGGCCTTTTCCTCGGGCTGGTATCGCGGCGACGGGCCATGTCGAAGATTGGCTTGACGAAGGTCCCGCGCTGGCCGCGGAAGATCGCCTGCGGCTAAGGCTGGCTGAGTGCCGGACCGAAGACGCGGAGGCTGGACGTACCACAATTGGACCTCATCGCAGCGACTTCGCCGTAACGCATTTGGAAAAGGGTATGCCGGCAGAGCTTTGTTCGACAGGAGAACAGAAAGCATTACTGATTGCCGTGGTCCTGGCTGATGCGCGGTTGCAGGCGGCGGAGCGCGGTGTCGCGCCGCTGTTGTTGCTGGATGAAGTCGCGGCTCATCTTGATGTTGGGAAGCGGCGCGCGCTTTTCGAGGAGGTGCGGACGCTTGGTGCGCAGGCATGGCTCACCGGAACCGATCGGACGTTGTTCGCGGATTTGGAGCCATATGCTCAGTTTTTTACTGTCGCCGATGCGACATTGCGGTGTGCCGCGTAACGACGAACGGAATTTGTATGAGTGATTTAGCTGACCAAATCAGCGACGGTTCGAACGAAGAATACGGGGCCGATTCGATCAAGGTGCTGCGTGGCTTGGAAGCGGTTCGTAAGCGGCCGGGAATGTATATCGGCGACACCGAAGATGGCACCGGTCTGCATCATATGGTCTATGAAGTCGTCGATAATGCGATTGACGAAGCGATGGCGGGGCATGCGGATAGAATCACGGTGACATTGAACGGTGACGGTTCGGTTACGGTTGTTGACAATGGTCGTGGTGTCCCGGTCGATATCCATACCGAGGAAGGCATTTCGGCCGCGCAAGTCATTATGACCCAGCTCCACGCCGGCGGAAAATTCGATCAGAATTCTTACAAAATTTCTGGCGGCCTACATGGTGTCGGCGTCTCGGTGGTGAATGGATTGTCGTCGCAGCTTGATCTTACGATTCGCCGTAATGGCCATACCCACTTCATGCGGTTCGCCGATGGCGAGCCGGCGGACGGTAAGGATTTGGAAATTACTGGCGAATGCGGCGATGAAACGGGCACCCAGGTTGTTTTTTGGCCGTCCGTTAAAGTTTTTAAGGAAACCGAGTTCAAGTTCGAAACGCTGGAGCATCGGTTACGAGAGCTTGCATTTCTTAATTCCGGTATTGATATCGTACTGACCGATGCACGCCTGCCGGAACCAAAAGTCAGCAATCTACATTATGAAGGAGGGCTAGACGCTTTCGTGACGTATTTGAATCGATCTAGGACGGCGCTGCATGCCGAATCAATTCAAATGTTAGGTGAAAGGGATGGGGTTGGCGTCGAAGTCGCCATGCAGTGGAATGATAGTTATCACGAAACGATGTTGTGTTTTACCAACAACATACCGCAACGCGACGGTGGCACGCATCTGGCTGGATTTAGGGCCGCATTGACGCGCCAAATCAATAACTATGCTGCGGAAAGCGGTCTGGCGAAGCGGGAAAAAGTGTCGATTGTCGGTGACGATTCGCGAGAAGGAATGACCTGCGTATTGTCGGTGAAAGTGCCTGATCCAAAGTTTTCCAGCCAGACGAAAGACAAGCTTGTTTCCTCGGAAGTGCGCAATGTTGTCGAATCGGTCGTTAACGAAAAGCTCGGGCAGTGGTTCGAGGAACATCCGACCGAGGCCAAGCAGGTTGTGCAGAAAGTCGTGGAGGCCGCCGCCGCGCGCGAAGCCGCGCGCAAGGCGCGCGAGCTTACGCGCCGAAAAGGCGCGCTTGAAATGGGCGGCTTGCCTGGAAAACTTGCCGATTGCCAAGAACGTGATCCCGCGCTCTCCGAAATCTTCATTGTCGAGGGTGATTCCGCGGGGGGCTCCGCGAAACAGGGGCGTGTGCGCCGTACCCAAGCGATTCTGCCTCTCCGGGGTAAAATCCTGAATGTGGAACGGGCCCGGTTCGATAAAATGCTGGGATCGTCTGAAATTGGTACGTTAATCACGGCATTGGGTACGGGTATTGGCCCGGAAGATTTCGACATCGAAAAATGCCGGTACCATCGCATCATCATCATGACCGATGCCGATGTCGACGGCAGCCATATCCGCACATTGCTGCTTACATTCTTTTTCCGGCAAATGCCGGAATTGGTTGAGCGCGGTTATCTCTATATTGCGCAACCGCCATTGTATCGCGCCAAGAAAGGCAATTCAGGCGTCTATCTGCGGGATGATCGAGAATTGGAAAACTTTCTAATTGGTGATGGAGCGAACGGTATTGCGCTGACCTTGGCTGATGATTCCGAGGTTGCGGGCGAGGATTTACGAGGAACCGTCGAACAGGCCCGGCACGCTGTCCAACTCATGGAACCGCTGATCCAAAAGGTCGGCAACAGACATGTTGTCGAACAGTCTGCAATTGCGGGTGTCCTTAAGCCCGAGGTTCTTGCCGATACCGAACGCGCGGATCAGGCGGCGGTCTATATTGCGCGTCGTCTTGATTTGCTGTCGGAGCCAACGGAACAAGGTTGGGAAGGCCGCCCGCAAGAAGATGGCGGTTTGGCTTTTCAGCGTACGGTGCGTGGGGTGACGCAACGTTATTTGATCGATGGGGATTTAATTCGCAGCGCCGAGGCGCGCCGCTTGGATGGGCTCGCGTCGGAACTGCAGATCCAATATGGCGTGAAGCATGCTGTCTTGCATGCAAAAGACACTGAAATACGAATCCCCGGACCGATTGACCTTTTCAATGAAATTATGGCATTGGGTCGAAAGGGGGTTTCCATTCAACGTTACAAAGGCCTTGGCGAAATGAATCCGGATCAGCTTTGGGAAACGACATTGGATCCCAATGCGCGGACATTGCTTCAGGTTAAGGTCGCGCATGCCGAGGAAGCCGCCGGTTTGTTTTCGACATTGATGGGCGATATCGTCGAACCGCGCCGAGAATTTATTCAGGCGAATGCGCTCAAAGTCGCCAATCTGGACGTATGATGGTGAACCCAAGGTAAGTTGAAGCGAAGGGCGGGAGCGGTTACATATACGCCCTGCTATGTGTTATCCAGGTAATGATGTCTGTGGTTTTCGGGATCGTTCTACGAGGTTGAAGCGTGAAGCTCACAAAAGATAGTTTTTCATACGAAGATTTGCTCGAATGCGCGCACGGTAAGCTGTTTGGCCCGGGCAACGCGCAATTGCCGTTGCCACCGATGCTGATGTTCGACCGAGTGACGTCGATCACCGAGGATGGCGGCGCGCACGGCAAAGGCCAAATCGTGGCGGAGTTGGATATTAACCCGGACCTTTGGTTTTTTCCTTGCCACTTTGAAAATGATCCCGTCATGCCCGGATGCCTTGGCCTTGATGCCATGTGGCAAATGGTCGGATTTTTTTTGGGCTGGCTTGGGGGGATTGGGCGCGGCCGCGCGCTCGGTGTGGGGAACGTCAAGTTTTCCGGACAAGTCCTGGAAACCGCTCATAAAGTAACTTACATCATCAATCTGAAGCGCGTCATAATGCGCAAGCTCGTGCTTGGTGTCGCCGACGGCGAGTTGCAGGTAGATGGCAAGCCGATTTTCGAGGCGAATGACATACGGGTTGGCCTGTTTACGGCAGCGGAAGGTCAATAGCGAGGTTCCTGCAATGCGACGTGTCGTGGTCACCGGTATCGGAATTGTCTCCAGTATCGGAAACAACAAGGACGAAGTCCTCGACTCCCTCAAAACCGGCCGCTCCGGCATCGTGTTTTGCGAGGAGTATAAGGAACTTGGCTTTCGCAGCCACGTTCACGGCTCCGTTAAAATGGATATCGAGGAGCGTCTTGATCGTAAGCAACGCCGCTTCATGGGCGATGGCGCGGCGTATAACTACATTGCTATGGAAGAGGCGATCGCCGATTCGGGCCTTGAGGAATCAGACGTTACCAACGAGCGAACCGGCCTAATTATGGGGTCAGGTGGGCCTTCGATGCGCAATATGGTTGGCGCGGTCGATATCATGCGCGAGAAGAACGCAAAGCGGGTTGGTCCCTTTGTCGTACCCAAGGTCATGTCGAGCACGAATTCGGCAACCTTGGCGACGCCGTTCCATATTCACGGGGTCAACTATTCGATCAGTTCCGCCTGCTCGACGAGTGCGCACTGTATCGGGAATGCGTCGGAGCTCATCCAGTGGGGTAAGCAGGACATTGTTTTCGCGGGCGGTGGCGAGGAACTGCATTGGTCGTTTACGCTTTTGTTCGATGCCATGCCGGCTTTGTCCTCGAATTTCAATGACACGCCGGAATTCGCCAGCCGGGCCTTCGACAAGAATCGGGATGGCTTTGTCATCGCCGGCGGAGCCGGCGTGCTTGTTCTTGAAGAACTTGAGCATGCGAAGGCGCGGGGCGCGAAAATTTATGCGGAAATTGCCGGCTATGGCGCGACATCCGATGGATACGATATGGTGCAGCCATCCGGTGAAGGGGCCGTTCGCTGCATGAAGCAGGCGCTTGCGGGTCACAATGGCCCGATCGGCTATATTAATGCGCACGGCACTTCGACGCCGATCGGCGATGTTAAGGAACTTCAGGCGCTGCGCGAGGTCTTTGGCGATAACGTTCCGCCAATTAGTTCGACGAAGTCGCTTACCGGACATTCATTGGGCGCGGCGGGTGCGCAAGAATCGATCTATTCCCTTCTTATGATGGAAAACCGGTTTCTCGCGGCATCGGCGCATATCGACGAAATCGATCCGGAGGCGGCGGATTTTCCGATTGTTCGCGAGCGACAAGACGATGTCGCGCTCGATTGCGTAATTTCCAACAGCTTCGGGTTTGGCGGTACGAACGCAACGCTGGCATTCAAACGTTACGACGGATAGCAATTATCGCCTTCCCAATAATTCGAAGAGATCGACGGAAATAGGATGCCGTTCCGCGGCCCCCGCGGTCGGTGAAAGGATCGAATGACGACAGGGCAAAGCCTTATGCAAGGCAAACGCGGCCTTATCATGGGTGTCGCGAATGATCATTCCATCGCGTGGGGGATAGCGCGCGTCTTAGCGGAACATGGCGCCGAATTGGCGTTCACCTATCAGGATGAAAATTTCGAAAAACGGGTTCGCCCGCTGGCCGAGTCAGTCAATTCGCGCATAGCGGTACGATGCGATGTCTCCGACGAAAGCAGTATCGATTCCGCCTTCGACGCCATCGAACGGGAATGGGGTAGCCTAGACTTTGTTGTTCATGCGATCGCATTTTCCGACAAGGCGGAATTGAAGGGGCGGTATCTGCAAACTTCGCGCGAGAATTTTACGCGGAGCCTGGACGTCTCCTGTTACTCTTTCACGGCGGTATCGAAGCGCGCCGCGGGTATGATGCCAGAAGGTGGAGGCCTTTTGACGTTGACATATGCCGGGTCGCGCCGGGTTATGCCGAATTATAATGTCATGGGCGTCGCAAAAGCGGCGCTGGAGGCAAGTACCCGTTATTTGGCGGCCGATCTTGGACCAAGCAATATTCGCGTGAATGCGATTTCGGCCGGACCAATGCGTACCTTGGCGGGTGCGGCGATAGGCGGTGCACGATTTGTCTTTAAATGGCAGTCCGATAACGCACCTTTGGGTCGTTCCGTAACACTTGACGAAATTGGTGGCGCCGCTCTCTTTCTGCTATCCGATCTCGGAAAAGGCACGACCGGCGAAATCGTCCATGTGGATTCCGGTTATCACATCGTTGGAATGGCGTCTCCAGATTGACCTTAGGCTTGTTTGTTTATTCGTTGCTCACACTTTGCAACAAAGAAAAACGGGCGGCCACATCATGGGCCGCCCGTTTCCTTGTCGACTTGCTTTAGATCGGATCCAGGTTCGTTGAAACTACCTTCGGAAAAACAACAACCACGTTGATCTTATCCAAACTTTTGATAAAGCGTGGACTTCCAGGATTACGAGCGTCCTTCGCGGGCCACGTCGCCCAAATCTTCGCCGGACCCTTGGTCAACCACGCGCATAGAAAGTTTCACTTTTCCGCGGTCGTCGATGGCAAGAACCTTCACTTTGACGGTTTCGCCTTCCTTGACAACATCGGACACTGAACCGACGCGTTCCTTGGCCAATTCGGAAATGTGAACAAGACCGTCACGAGGGCCAAAGAAATTCACGAAAGCGCCGAAATCCATAATTTTGACAACCTTGCCTTCGTAGATCACGCCAACTTCAGGCTCGGCCGTGATTGAGCGGATCCAATTCACCGCTTTGTCGCTGGCTTCCTGATCAACGGCCGCGAC
>JAJFJC010000145.1 GCA_021774385.1 Alphaproteobacteria bacterium | reverse complement strand
GCCTAGGCCCAACAACCGGACCGCTTCAACCTTAAAGGCTTTGCTGTAATTGCGTCGCTCGTTCATACGGCACCTCTCCAAGGGGAGTGTCCCCTCTTTTAGGTGTCCGTCAAACCCGGGTTAGCTCAGAGCCCTTTACTGTTCCATAACCGAGCCGTTGATCGTGACCCCCTTTTTCGGTTCGCCGATAGAGATCGTGGTCATTATATATCGACGGTCGACAACGAGCGGTATTTCGCCGTCAAGGTTGGTCGTCTACCCGAACACCATTTCCTGAGTCTTGTGGGCCTGGATGTAGTCCCAGTCGTAGGTGACGCCCAGCCCGGGACCAGCGGGGACCGGGAGGCATCCATCGGCCGGCAGGTCCTCGGGCTGGTCGGAATAGCCGCAGGTGTAGACAGGGGCCACCATGTTCGGCATTTCCGGGCCGATCAGCGCCATCTCGTACAAATGCGTGTTGCGGATCGCCGACATACAAAGTCGATGCGCTGGTCCGACGGCGTGGAGCTGCAGATCGAGGCCGAGAGCCTCACAGAAATGTGCGATTTTCATCACCCCGGTGATGCCCATATCGTACTCAGGGTCCGCGTGTATCATGTCGCAGCCGCCTGCCAACAGGAAGGCGGCCTTTTGCTCGAGACCGCGGACATGCTCCGTGATGAGTAAAGGCGTCGACAGTTTTTCGCGCAAGCGCTGGTGACCGTAGGGAGAGACGGATGAATCCTTGTAGGGGTCTTCATACCAGAAACAGCCAACCTCGTCGCAGACCCGGCCTAGTGCCAAGGCATCGTTCCATGTGTCGAGCATGCAGGCGGGATCGATCATCAGTTTCATATCATCGCCGATCCGCGACCGGACACCGCGCAGGTTGCGGATTTCACGCGTCACATCGCCGCTCATCCAGCCATGGATCTTGAAACCGTGAAAGCCCGCTTCCTTGCATTGCCCGGCATAGTCGGCGAAGGCTTCGGGCGTCGCCAGGCCTCCCGGACTCTCCTGTCCGCAATACGAACTGGCATATGTCGGTAGGCTGTCGCGAAAGCCGCCCAGCATCGCTTTCACCGAAGTGTCTCGGAGTTTACCGCAGAGATCCCAGAGGGCGATGTCGAGCGGACCGTGACCCATATGGTCGTACGCCCGGATCTCGCGCTTCAAGTCATCGTAAATTTTTTCCCTGTGCTCCGGGTCCCGGCCCAGCATCAGGGGCGCCAGCATGCCCGCCTGGGCGAGTGTGGATGGCGTACCGACCCAGTTCACAACATATTCGCCCTGGACGCCCTGGTCGGAGTCGATTGCGACGGCAAAGCGTTTGGCGTCGAATTTTCCGCCGGGGACATAAGCCATGTTGCCGACACCGGCGGCGGCTGTTTCGAGTCCGATATTCTCCATGGGGAACGCGAACTCGGTGAGCGTCACCTTGGTGATTTTTGCCATGCCTTGGAACCTCCTGCCGCACCCGGTAAACCGTCAGAACACGCTCCTATGTTCCAGCTACAAGGTATTCTTGAATTTTTATGGGGGCAAGCGAGTGCCCGCTGCTTACCCTTCTACGGCATTCTTTTTTCGACGCCCGGTCCAGGAAAGTACTAACAGCCCGGCAAGTCCCAAGCTGGCGAAACCGCCAAGCAGGGGTAGGACAGTGCCGTCATAAGCCTGCCCGATCGCGGTGCCGAGCAGGAGCGATACGACGCTGGTAAGCGATCCGATGACCGCGGCGGCGATACCGGCGATGTGGCCGAGCGGCTCCATCGCCATCGCGTTGAGGTTGCCGAACAACAGGCCGTGGCAGAAAAAAGCGATGGCGGCCCAGACCATGAACGCCCAAAGCGGCAACGCACCGCCCGCGAGCCAGGCGAAACCAAAGAACAGGATCGATATCCCGCATTGCCCCTGTAGTGCGCGGCGGGACAGCAACTGCATGCCAAACCGCATGACCAGACGGGCATTCAAGAGGGAAGCTGCACCGATCGCCAAGGCCAGCGCACCAAAGTAGAAGGGAAATTGCGCCCCCAGCCCATACTGCCGTTGAAAAATTTGCGGCGCGGAGGTCAGGTATCCAATAAAGCCGCTAAAGATCAACCCTGCCGACACGGCGTAACCGATCGCCGCTGGGTTTCGTAGGGTTTCGAAGAGCCCCGTTGCCAGGCGGCTCGACGACCAAGGCAATCGTTTGGCAGACGGTAGGGTTTCCGGTTGCCGCCAACTGAACCAAAGGAAGGCGATCAAGGCGAGGGTGAGCAGTAGCCCAAATATGGCCCGCCACTGCGCGATCTCGAGAATACCCTGACCCAAGGCCGGAGCGACGGCGGGGACGATGATGAAGACCGCCATGATGAGAGACATGACCCGGGCCATGGCGCGGCCCGCATATTGATCGCGGACCATCGCCATGGTCACGATGCGCGGCGCGGCGACGCCCAAACCCTGCAGGAAACGCCCGATTAGCATCGCGGTGAAACTCCAGGCGAATATGCACAGGATCGATCCGACAAGATAAATCGCCAGGCCGCCATAGATTGGCATCTTGCGGCCAACGCAATCGGATAAGGGGCCGTAGACAAGTTGTCCCAGGGTAAGACCGAGAAACAACATCGAAACGACGAGCTGTGGCTGGTTTGCATCGGCTATGCCGAGGTCACGGCCGATGTCCGCTAGGGCTGGCAACATGGCGTCGATGGACAGCGCGACCAGAGAGGTTAGCAATGCCATCAGCGAAACGAACTCGCCGAGCCGCAACGCGCCGTCCCTCTCTTGAGCCATCGAATGCGTGCGCCTCGCGCGCGGGAAGTTTTTTGCTAAAGATTTGCCGTCGCGGTTCTGCTTGGTCGCGTTAGAACGTAGGCTGCGGCCAACATAAGCGCGAACAATGTTACGGCAATTGTATAAGCGCCCATCGGCGCCGCCACAATTAGAAACGCGGCGACGGCCATGCCCGAAAGCGCCAATGCCTTCCCCTGTGATCCGATGACGCCGTCTTCGAGAAAGTCCTCGATTGCCGGGCCGACGCCGGGCCAGGCCACGATCCGCCGATACATGGTGGGCGCGCTCTTCGCGAAACAGGCGGCGGCGATGATCCAGAATATCGTGGTCGGCAGAATCGGCAGTATTAGTCCGATAAATCCGATCGCGAAGGAAATGTATCCTACGAGCTGATAAGCAAGCCGTCTATTTGGAGTAACGTATTTCATGAGGTTCCGGTGCTGGAAAATTGCGGTGGCGTGAGAACAAATCGGGGGAATTTCCCACGCCACCGCGCAGTTTTTGATATCGCGCGCTTTTGTCACGCGTTCTGATTGAGTGCTTCCGCTATGCCGCCTGCATAGTCGGGATGCACCTTTTCGAAGTGCGCCAATTGGCGATTAATGATTTCATCCGGAACCCCCGCCATGGCGCCTGCAATGGTGGCGCAAAGGCGCTGTTTCTGCCCATCGTCGAACATTTCGAACAGAGCTCTGGGTTGCGCGTAGTCATCATTACCCCAGCGGTGATCGTACCGATCGATGTCACCGGTTACTTTCAGTGGCGGCTCCCGGTAGTTGTCGTCCTGGCCCGGTCCGCCGAGGCTGTTCGGTTCGTAATAGATGTCGGGGCTGCCGGCATCGTTTTGGGAGAACCGCATCGCGCCGTCTTTGTGATAATGGTGTGCCGGGCATTTTGGCGCGTTCACCGGCAGGGCTTGGTAGTTTGTTCCAATGCGGTAGCGTTGCGCGTCGGGGTAGGAGAAAAGGCGTGCTTGCAGCACCTTGTCTGGGCTGAATCCGATCCCAGGCACCACATTGGAAGGACTGAAAGCGGCTTGCTCGATCTCGGCGAAATAGTTGTCCGGGTTGCGGTTCAATTCCATCTCGCCGACCTTGATCAGCGGAAAGTCAGAATGCGGCCAGATCTTGGTCAGGTCGAACGGATTGTAAGGCGTCTTCTCGGCATCGCTTTCCGACATGATCTGCACATACATGGTCCATTTCGGAAAATCGCCTCGGTCGATGGCACCGAAAAGCTCTTCTTGATAGCTTTCGCGGGACTGGCCGATAATTTCGGCACTTTCCTCGTTTGTGTAATGCGTGTGACCCTGTTGGGTCTTGAAGTGGAACTTGACCCAGAAACGCTCGCCGTCCGCGTTCCAAAGACTGAAGGTGTGCGATCCATAACCGTTCATGTGCATCGGCGTCTTGGGGATACCCCGGTCCGACATCAAGATCGTGATCTGGTGCAGGCTTTCAGGGGATACCGACCAGAAATCCCACATCGCCGTGGTGGAGCGCAGGTTCGTCTTCGGGTGGCGCTTCTGCGTGTGGACGAAATCGGGGAATTTCAGCGGGTCGCGGATGAAGAATACCGGCGTGTTGTTGCCGACGAGATCCCAATTGCCTTCCTCGGTATAGAATTTCATGGCGAAGCCGCGCACGTCGCGTTCGGCGTCGGCGGCGCCCATTTCGCCGGCGACGGTGGAGAAGCGCAGTAGAAGGGGCGTTTGCTTGCCGACCTCCGAGAAAATCGCGGCCCTCGAATATTTTGAAATGTCTTCTGTCACCGTCAGGGCGCCGTATGCGCCCCATCCCTTGGCATGGACGACCCGTTCGGGAATGCGTTCGCGGTTTTGATGGGCCAGTTTCTCGATCAGTTGATGGTCCTGCAGCATGACCGGTCCGCGAGGCCCCGCTGTCTGACTGTTCTGATTGTCGGCAATCGGCGCACCGTTGCTCGTGGTCATCGTCTTCATTGCTGTCTCCGCCTCTTCAATCGAATTTGGTGACGACAATCTGACGGCGACGAATATGTAATGAAAATCGATAGAATTTATGATATAAATCGATTTCAGCGATTATTATAAGGTATTGAAATCATGTGGAAATGGGCAGGATCGTGAATATTCGCGACTTGAAATATGTCGTCGCCGTTGCGGAGCATGGCCATTTTGGCCGCGCGGCCGATGCATGCGCCGTCGGCCAGCCGACGCTGAGCGCGCAATTGCGAAAGCTCGAAGATGAACTGGGTGTGACGCTTTTCGAGCGGACGAAGCGAAGCGTGCGGAGTACGCCGGTCGGCGAGGAAATTATCGCCCATGCGCGGTCTTTGTTGGCGACGGTAACCCTGATCGAAGAGACCGCTCGGGCAAGCTTGGACCCGATTTCGGGGCCGTTGCGGCTCGGCATGATCCCGACGATTGGACCCTATTTAACACCGTTTCTCATGCCCTCGCTCCGTCATGGCATGCCGAATGTCGAATTCAACTTGTCGGAGGATATGACCGAAATCCTCGAACGGCAGCTTCTCGATGGGGAAATCGATGCGGCGATCTTGGCGACGGATGTCGAGGATCGCCGTCTGGTGGAAATCGAGCTCTTTGATGAGCCGTTCTGGGTCGCCTTGCCGCGCGATCATGCCTTGGCGGAGCAGGATGAACTGGCATTGGCGGATATCGCGGCGGAGGAATTGCTTCTCTTGGAAGAGGGCCACTGCCTTAGCGATCAGGTCGTATCATTTTGCGTCAATGCGTTCCGGACCAACCCCAATATCAGCACGCAGCATACGAGCCTGATGACGATCCTGGCGCTGGTCGGCGCGGATGCCGGCGTGACCTTGGTGCCGGCGATGAGTTTGCGGGGCTCGTGGGTCACGGATTCCGGCATTGTCCTGCGCAAGGAGAAATCCGGCAAGGTGGGCCGCGCCGTGCGCGTCGCGTTCCGATCGTCCTTTCCACGCCGCCCGCTCCTGGAGAAACTCGCCGATATCGTCTGCGCGATTGTCCCTGATACGGTGACCCCGGTGCGGCGGTAAGATACCCTTTTGGGATGGGCCCCACGACCTAACCGGCACGGTGCAGCTGGCCTCTATTCGCGGCTTTCCCGCAAAATTCCTATTCGTGCTGGGGCATGAGGTGAATGACCTCGCTTGCAAAAAGGGTTGAAGCCGTTAAAATAATACAAAAGGAATACGGAATACGCTGGGATATATGCATGACAACAAAATTGCGTGTTCGCAAAATCGGCAGTGGATTGGGTGTGAGTCTGCCCAAGGATCTCGGTTTCGAGGAAGGCGATGAACTTTACGCGATCCGCACGACGGAAGGGCTGCATTTGACGCGGCTCGATCCGGATTTTGACGAGGCGATGGATGCGGCGGGCGATTTCATCCGGCGCTACCCGAACCTGATGAAAGCCTTGGCTGAAAATTGATGGAGCCCAAGTGGCTTACGATTGAGATCGTCAAGGGATTGCATTTGAGCGCCATCGCCGCCGCGGGCGGTTCGGCCGGCATTCGCGATGAAGGTTTGCTGCAAAGCGCTATCGACCGCCCGCGCAACTTCGAAGCTTATGGCGATGCGCCATCGATCCATCGTCTCGCCGCCGCGTACTGCTATGGCATCGTGCGAAATCACCCATTTATCGACGGCAACAAACGCGCCGGAATTCTGGCCACCGCCGTCTTCCTGGACGTAAACGGATACGCCTTTCGTCCCGACGAAGCGGAGGCGGTCAAAATCGTGCTCGCCTTGGCGGCCAGTGAGATAGACGAAGCGGTGTTTGCTGATTGGATCAGCGATTTCACGATCCGAAAAACGTGAGTTAGTGGTTCAAGGGTTCGCGAGGTTCCGTGCGTCGATTACCGCCCGCGCCCATTCTCGCGGCCGTTCCTGAGGCAGGTTGTGGCCCGCCTTCTCGAAAATTCGATGCTCGTGCGGTCCCGTGAAACGCTTGGCGTGATGCGCCGTACCGGTGTTCACCCCGTCGCCGGTGCCGTCGATGGTGATCGCGGGGACCGTGACCGGCGGTTGTGCGGTTAGCTGGGTTTCGAGAGAGGCAACGGCGGGGTCGCCGGGTACGAGCCCGTAGCGGTGCCGGTAGGAGTGAATGACGATTTCGACAAAGTCTGGATTGTCAAAAGACTCCGCCGATTGCTCGAAAGTGGCATCGTCGAACTCCCAATAGGGCGACCACATTTTCCAAAGCGTTCTGGCGACATCACGCCGGTTCCCGGTCAGCCCGCGCCGGCCGCGTTCGGAATGAAAGTAATACTGATACCAGTAGGACGCTTCCTGCGCCGCCGGGGCGGGTTCGCCGGAGCGCGCGATATTCTGGATGTTGTAGGAATTGCCGGAAACCAGCGCCGCAACCCGCGTGGGCCACAACGCCGCCGTCACGCAGGCCGCCCGGCCGCCCCAATCGTAGCCGCCGACCACCGCGCGGTCGATTTCGAGCGTGTCCATGAGCGCCAGCATGTCCGCGCCGAATGCTGCCTGTTCGCCGGAGCGTGGAGTGTCCGGCGATAGAAAACGCGTTGGCCCGTAGCCGCGCATATAGGGCACGATTAGCCGCGCGCCGGCATCGGCCAGGATCGGTGCACATTCCGCGTAAGCGTGCACGTCGTAGGGAAATCCATGTCCCATGATGCAGGGCCAGCCCCCGGCTGGGCCATATTCGAGATAGGCGATTTCAAGTACGCCGGCGGTTACGGTTTTGACACTCATGCCTCATTCCTCTCTTACTCGGATTTATCCCATACCCGCCATTGCCCTGACTTCCTCCGGCGTACGGCCCGCCTCCCGGAGTGCCTGAATGGTTTCGGCGCGGTCGCGCTTGGCATAGCGGCGGCCGGTCGGGTCGCGCAGCAATTTGTGATGGTGATAATGGGGCACGGGCAGTTCGAGCAGGGCCTGCAGGATACGGTGGACATGGGTCGCATGCAGCAAATCTTCTCCCCGTGTCACCAGGCTCACGCCCTGCGCGGCGTCGTCTAGCGTAACGGCGAGGTGATAGCTGGTCGCGACGTCCTTACGCGCCAGGACAACATCGCCACAGCTGTCCGGCGCGACGGGAACGTCGCCTAGTCCGAGATCGCGAAAGCGTAGCGGCCCGATCCGCGCTACCGCTTCCTCTATGTTCAGGCGTAGGGCATAGGGTTCACCCGTTGCCTTGCGGTCGTCCGTCTCTGAAGGTGATAGGTTGCGGCAGGTGCCGGGATAGCGCGGGCCGTCGGGACCATGCGGTGCGGCGATGGCGTTGGCGGCGTCCTGTTGCAAATCCTTGCGGGTGCAAAAGCAAGGAAACAGCAGCCCGTCGCGGTTGAGCCGGTCGAGCGCGCCCGCATAACCCGACATATGATCGGACTGGCGCCACACCGGTGTTTCCCATTCGAGACCCAGCCACGAAAGGTCATCCAAGATGCCGTCCTCGAATTCCGGGCGGCAGCGGCCCCGGTCGATATCCTCAATGCGCAAAAGGAAACGCCCGTCGGGCCCACAGGCGTCGGCGGCGAACAGAGCACTGTAGGCATGGCCGATATGAAGCCTGCCGCTCGGGCTCGGCGCAAAGCGGGTCACTGCCGCGGAAATTTTTTCTTGTAACATGGTACTGGCGGTATCGCGCGCGACCGGCTAAGTCAATCGCCATGGTTACAACGCCGAAGTCGATTGCCGCCGCCCTCGACACGCTTGCCGAGCGCGATTCCGATATAGCGCGGATGGTTGCGGAAGCCGGTTATCCGGAACCGCGCGTGCGTGATCCCGGGTTCGCCACCTTGCTTAATATTATCGTCGGGCAGCAGGTTTCCGTTCAATCGGCGGCCGCGATTCGCGGGCGCCTCTTGGAAGCCGCCAACCCACTGACTCCAGACTCGTTTCTCGCGCTTGATGACGCCGCACTTCGGGGCATCGGCTTTAGCCGCCGCAAGATCGAATATGGCCAGCTACTCGCATTGGATATACAGGAAGGCCGATTCGATCCGGACGGCTTGCCCGAACTCGACAATGATGCGGCACGGGAAAAAATCGTCGCGCGCAAAGGGTTGGGCCGCTGGAGCGCGGATATTTATTTGCTG
The DNA here is from genome assembly GCA_021774385.1 of Alphaproteobacteria bacterium. Lineage (GTDB taxonomy): Bacteria > Pseudomonadota > Alphaproteobacteria > UBA8366. The sequence continues at coordinate 16,612 of JAJFJC010000145.1, read as the reverse complement.
TTTGCGTTGGGCCGGGAAGACATCTGGCCGGCGGACGACCTTGCGGTTCAGGTGGCGGTACAAAAATTGAGAGGCCTGGACGAACGCCCGGACACCAAAAAGATGGATGAGCTGGCGGCGGTTTGGCGGCCCTACCGCGGTGCCGCGGCGCTCTTGATGTGGCATATATACAAAAAGGTGGCGCTGTGACTGCCGCCAAACCAGGAGAATAGCGAATGGCGAATTTCATGGAACTCGATGGGCCACGCCAGGGTCCTGCCTCCGGAGGCGATCCCAAGCAATTGATAATCCTGCTACATGGGCTTGGCGCCGATGGGGCGGATTTGATCGGCTTGGCGCCGCATTGGGGCGAGATCCTGCCGGATGCGGCGTTTGCCGCGCCGAACGCGCCGTTCCCCTGCGACATGGCGCCGATGGGCTATCAGTGGTTTAGCGTCCAGGACCGGACGCCTGCGAATGTCCTTGCCGCGGTCCAGGCGGTGGCGCCGTCACTGGACGCGTTTATCGATCAGGAATTGGAGCGGGTCGGTCTTGGTGTGGACAAGCTGGCGCTCGTCGGTTTCAGCCAAGGTACGATGATGAGCCTCTATGCCGCGCCGCGCCGTACCCCATCGGTTGCGGCCGTCGTTGGCTTTTCTGGCCGGTTGATCGCACCGGAGCGCCTGTCGGAAGAAGCGGTCTCGAAGCCGCCGATATTACTCATTCATGGCGAGATGGACGATCTTGTCCCCTTTGACTCCATGGCGCAGGCGGAGCAAGGATTGGCAGCGGTGGGCTTCACTGTTCAAACACTTGCCTGCCCTGGCCTCGGTCATGGAAATGACCCAGGCGGGCTACAGCATGGCGGCGCGTTCCTCAAGGAAGCGTTCGCCGATTGATGCCATTACAGAACCGGGTTACACCGTTTGGCGAGATCGTCGCGGTGCCGGCGCGCGGCCTGTTCATGGGGAATCGCGGTGTCTTGCACGATGAACACAAGCGGCTTGGCCGGCGGCGTTGGGTGCTTAAGGCGTGGTTGATTTGCCGACTGGCGTTCAAGGGCCGGCAGCGCGAGGTGATGACGCCGCGGCGTTACACGGAACTCTTTTTCCTCGACGAGGCGGCTGCCATCGCCGCTGGTCATCGTCCTTGCTATGAATGTCGCCGCGAGGCGTTTCGGCTCTGGCAAGACGCGTGGTGGGACGGAACCCATGCGGAAATCCGACCCCGTGCGCCTGAAATCGATGCCTGTCTGCATGCCGAACGTGTCGAGCCGAGAACGCGGCGACAACTGGGTTGGACATCGGCGCTCGAAACGCTGCCCGCGGGCGCTTTCGTTGCGATCGACGGTTCGGCCTATCTGGTTCAAACCGACGGGTTGCGGCGTTGGTCATGGCGCGGTTATGGCAAGATGATCGCGCGGACTCAAGGCGCCGTATCCGTCCTGACGCCCCGTTCCAGCACCGCGGCTCTCCGCGCCGGATACCGCCCGATGCTGCATCCCAGCGCGTTCCGTTAGATAGGTTCCGAATAGGACTGGTAACTGTTTGTCGTCGTTCGGCTAACGCAACGCCGCACAGGCTTCCTGCACCAAATCCCCGCCGCGCAGCAAATCTGCCTCCGGCGCAACGAAACTCGCCCGGAAATAGGGGCTGAGCCCATAGGCGTTGCCCTGCACCACGGCGACGCCGACTGAGTCGAGCAGATACATCGTGAAATCAACGTCGCTTTCGATCACCTTGCCGTCCGGTGTCGTCTTACCGAGGGTGCCGGCGCAGGAGCAGAAGATGTACATCGCGCCTTCCGGCAGGTCGCAGGACAGGCCGTCCGCCTTGTTGAGTTTTTCGAACAGCATATCGCGGCGGTATTGCAGGTTCGCGGTGCGTTCCTTGATGTAGTCCTGTGGCCCTTCCAGGGCGGCGACGGCGGCGGCCTGGCTGACGGCGCTGATGCCCGACGCGCTCTGTGACTGCATCTTGCCCATATTGGCGATGATGTCCTTCGGGCCACCGGCGAAACCGACCCGCCACCCGGTCATCGAATAGGCCTTGGAGCAGCTGTTGGCGGTCACCGTACGGTCGTACAGCTTGGGCTCGATTTGGGCGAAGGTGGAGAAGACCCGGCCATCGAAAATCAAATGCTCGTATACGTCATCGGTTAGAATATGGACATGGGGGTGTTTCAGCAGCACGTCGGCGAGTACCCTCATCTCTTCCGGGGAATAGGTCGCGCCCGTCGGATTGCTCGGCATGCAGAACATGAGCCATTTGGTGTTCGGCGTGATCGCCTCGTCGAGTTCCTCGGGCCGCATTTTGAATTTGCTGTTCTGACCGCAATTGATGAAAACCGGCGTGCCACCGGCAAGCTGGATCATGTCGGGATAGGAGGCCCAATACGGGCCCGGCACGATGACTTCGTCGCCCGCGCTTACCGTCGCCATCAAGGCATTGAACAACACCTGCTTTGCCCCGCCACCGACGGCAATCTGGTCGAGGTCGTAATGCAGGTCGTTGTCGCGCTTGAATTTGAGCTGCACCGCGCGGCGCATCTCAATCAGCCCGTTGATCGGCGTGTATTTGATCTCGTTGGCGTCCATGCAGGCGATCGCCGCGGCCTTCGCATGGTCCGGTGTCGGGAAGTCGGGCTCGCCCGCGGTCAGCTTGATGATGTCGCGGCCCTCCGCGATCAGGTCGCGGACGCGCGCGGAAGCGATCTGACTGGGCGACGGCTTGAACCGGCTCATACGGGGGGCGAATTCCATTGTACTTAACTCCTCGACGACGTTTTCCCGATGCTTAAAGCCTATTACCCCCGGTGAAGGGAAGAAAAAAGGGCCGTTTGCATTACGCCGAAAGTGGCGGGTATGTGCTACACGAATATATGAAAATATATTTGACAATATAAATATAGTTATTTATGCATGTAATAAGACATAAAGGTGGCGAGCTTATTCAAGGACAGTGAAATTACCGTTCTCGCCATTTCATAACCCGATTGGGTCCGCGCTCGGTGCGGATTGAGGAGGATGTGATGAAGAAGCGATCAACATTTTGGCGCGCCATCGTGACCGGCCTGTTCGCCGCCGCCTTGATTTCACCGGCTTTAAACACGACCGCGGATGCCGGCCATCGCTCGCATCACCATAGTCATTGGAAAAAGCATGATTATCGCTGGGCCGCGAAAAAACGTGCCTATCGGCACTGGCGGCGACACCATAATCATCATCGTCATGATAATGACTATGGTGTCCGTCATGAGCCGACCCGTTATATCGTCAAGAAGTCTCATTATCCCACGCGGCAAATTCAGTCTTCGCGGCTTTCCGGAAATACCCTTGTCGGTGGCTTGATCGGCGCGGCGCTCGGCGCGGCGACGGGGACACAATTTGGCAAGGGGAGTGGCCGGACCGTCGCGATCCTTGGTGGTGGCCTTTTGGGTGCCCTGATTGGCGGGAACCTTGGCCAATCGATGGATCAAACGGATCAATATCAGGCCAACCAGGCGCTGGAAACGAGCCGCACGGGTACGGCGATAGCTTGGCGCAACCCTCAAACTGGTGGAACTTACAAGGTGACGCCGACCAAGACCTATAAGGTCGCGGAGAACGGTTATTGTCGCGAATACACGACGTGGGGCATGGTCGGAGGATTCGAGGAAAAACTCTACGGCACGGCCTGCAGGCAGCCGGACGGCAGTTGGAAGAATGTGAAATAGGACCGGGTTACGTGAGATGAAGGGAATATCCATGCCCATTCACGGAAAAATCCGGTTGCTTTTGCTCTGCATCGCGGTTGTCACGGCGGGCGCGGGAAACACATATGCCGGCTCGAAACCGAACATCGTCGTTGTTGGGGGCGATTTCGATCCCGCGTCGGTTCGTCACGATAGCCGGATACACGCGCGGGCGGCTTCGGCATTGTCGGAGCAGTTGCATGAAGCAGGATTCGATATCTTCGATGCGGCGGACTTGCAGCGACGGCAAAAGGGCGCCGCGCGCCGGTCCGACCTAGATATCGTCAAGGCGGCGCGTAAGGCGACACGGCCGCCGCTCGATATCGTCGTCATATTCTCGACCTATACCAAGACACGCGAAAACGATTACGGAACCTGGGTCGGGGCGCGTGTTGCCGGACGGATGTTGAATGTCCGCACCGGGCAGCTTCTCGCGACGTTCGAGTTGGCATCGCCTCGGTTGCGTCGCGCGCCGTCGAATTGCACCCGGTCCTGCCTTCTTGAAATTGTCGGCCGGGAGGCGCAAATCTTGGCACGCGATATGGGGGCGGCTCTGGCCGAAAAACTTATTTGGGTTAGCGACCCCGGGCCGGCCACGCCACGGCCATCTGGCAAGACACTCGCTGCCGCACCGAATGGGTATGCCCTCGTATTGGATGGGTTCACGCCCGAGGACATCACGGGAATTGAGGAATATCTCGTTGTCTTTCGCGATTATAACCGTCACAGACCGGTCCGCGTTGGCGCGCGGCATCACGAATTTTGGTACGAATCCGGGGCAAGCAGCGGTCGACTGTACCGCAATCTGAAGAAAATGCTGTCGCATATGGGCATGCGCGGCCACATCGATTTTTCTGGCAATGTTTTCACAATTGCCAAGATCGGTCCGCGTGCACAGCGCGGTTTCGAGAAAGGCGATTGGTAGAAAGGAGCACGCGGTTGGCGTGGGGTGGTCATGAGAAAATCTTGGTGTCTAAATTTTACTTTCTTAGCAATACTGATTTTACCGGCGGTTCCCGCCTACGGGGACGGTATCGAAGGCTGGATTGCCGATAGCCTTGCCACTGAAATACTCGACGGCATACCAGGGCCGAATGTGGTCGGTACCGAGAAGGTTCGGATTGCGGTTCAACCATTCCCGCTGGATGAGACGCCAATTTCGGTGGATGTCGCGAATGAACTTAATGCGGCGCTGTTGTCCGCACTCATTCGTAAAAGCGAGGGCAGGCATGTGTTCGTCGCCCGAGGTGCGTTGAAATCACTGGTGCGCGATGTATCGAACATGTCGCCGCAGGGTCCCCAAGACCCCGTGGAACGGCTTCTTGAAAATGCACGTGGCGATATCCTGGTGGTTGGCACGCTTCGGCGTGCGGACGGCGACGTTGTCTTGGCTTATAAGGCCGTCACGGCCGACGATGGCGCTGTCCTCGCGAGTACGAAATCCTATCGATTGCAATTGCGCGACGCTGATCTGCCGCAGGCATCGCTGAATTTTGATCAGGCTTTACCCGCCGCCGCTAAATATCTCGTGCAACGGGTTGACGGGCTTGAACGCATAATTGTGGGTGATGTGCTTCTCCGCAGCGAGTCCGCCGAGACATCGTTTGCGGCCTATGTTCGCGACCGGATGGTCGATGAATTGCGGCGTGCTTCCACCAATGTCCTAACCGGCGCGGATGTTGATGTTACATCGCAGAAAAATAAAATTGATCTGGAGTCCGGCGAATATCGCTTAATTGGCAATTATTGGCCGCTTGGCGAAACCGTTGAGTTGAGCCTGTCACTGCAAAGCAAGGACGGGGTCGCGGTTACGTGGCGCGAGCGGGTCCAGCGGCGCTCGATACCGGCCACATTGGCGTTGGGACCGGAGGCTACGGCGCAACCGGCGGTCGATGAAGCGAAACTGCCTTGGTTGCAAACACGCCCCAGGGCGCGCTTTAAACCGAAAGAAAGGCGCGTCGCGGGCCGTAAGACCGTCGCTCAGGTTCAGCGCATGTTACATGCGCTCGGGTATAATCCCGGGCCCGTCAACGGGTTTTTGAGCCCTCGCACAAGGCGGGCTATCGCTGCGTTTCAACGTCGAAATGGGTTGGGTGCGGATGGCCGGATGACGCGGGCCCTGTTTGCGAATCTTCGCATGCAAAGCCGGTAACATTTTCACGAGACCGGCAAATTCGATGCCTCGCCATTTCATAGCAATACACAAGAAGCGCGGCGAAAGGTAAACACGGAGCGCGATATGCCCGACGGTTCCCAAGGAAACCCAATGACGGAAATTGCCCTGGCGCTCGCCATGGGTTTTTTCAGCATTATGGTTCTGACCGTTATATCGATGGGCACCGCGCCGCAACCAAAACAGTCGATTGCCGCCGCTGTCCTTGTCCCCTCTGCACCGAACCACCGTTCGACAAAAGTCGAGTCCGAGGACACGATTGTTGTCTATCACAACGGAACTTATTTCGATGTGAACCTCAAACCGATTCCGCCGGAGGAAGTGAATCCGGCGGGACGCCTTATTCTCGCCATCGATCCGTCGTTACCTCTTGGCGAGGCGATGATTGCGCGAAGCCGTTTTTCGAATACGGAGCTGATTGTATCGACACTTAACGAGGCATGGCTGAAAGCGTTGAAGGACGGCGTGCAATGACCCGCAGCACGACAATGTTTTGCGATTGGACTTTGCAATGTGCCGCGATTGTCGCTGTTCTATTCGTGCTGATTGCCGGTACGGCGCATGGCGCGGTACCGGTGGAGCAGGAGCGAATTATTATTGAGGAAGCGCTGCGCGCCAAAATTTCTCCGTCGTTGGTATTGGCTGTGGCAACGGTGGAACAAGCGCGCGGTCGACATCGCATTTGGTCGATGCGCGGCCGCGTTCGGCGTGAGGTTGCCCACTTGCGTACGTTGATGGATCAATCTTCAAACCGCATGGACATTGCGTTGGCGCGCTATGGCAGGAACCTCGAAGGTTTGGAGGCTCGGCGATATATCTCAACCGTACGGGCCTGGACGCGTCGTTTTGATGCGGATGCGCGGAAAGCGGCGCGATCCATAAACGCGTCACCGGTTTTTCGAAAGGTCATTCTGGATGATTTCGACGACGGGATCGCGCGGCGTGTCCTGCGTGCCCGCGGAACGTTGGACGACTTTCCGATACGTCCTCGGCGGAGAAGTTAAAAATGGGGAATGCGATTTCACGACTCTCCTGGCGGGCGAAGGTGACGCTTATTTTCGCGACGGCTCTTGTGTTGAGTGGTTGTTTGAGATCCGCCGATGCGCGCCCCATTCTCGACCGTTCAACGGTAAAGGAGATGGTGGCCCGCGAAGCCGTAAATATGGGCGTTCCGGTTTCGCTCGCACTTGCGGTTGCCCATGCCGAATCGAATTTTGATCCAAAAGCACGAAGCCATGTGGGTGCGCGCGGCGTCATGCAGATCATGCCCGCGACGGCGCGTTCCGAATATGGCATTAACGCGGACCGATTGTGGGAAGCGCGTTTGAACATCAGGCTGGGTCTGCATTTCCTGAAACGGCTGGTGAGGCGCTATCGGGGACGCGTCGATTTAGCGCTTTCATATTACAATGGCGGGTCGGCGGTTGGCGTCTGGCCTAATGCCAAGGTTATTCCCGCAACGGCGCGCTATGTCGTGAAGGTGCAGAAGCTGCGGCGTCACTACCGCACACGCTTGGCCCAGGGAAGGCGTATTTAGTATGAGTGCTGCCGTCGCGGAAAGCATGTTGTTGGACGCGGACAAGAGTCCGGAGCTTGCGAATGTGTTTCGGGTCGTTGCCGATGCGGAGAGTGATGGCGTCGTGAAGTTTTCGCCAGGCCTGTGCCGTGAATTGGTCCGAACCGTGGTTTGCCGGGTCTATGCGCCGCCACTTATGGAACTATGTCATTTAATCCGGGCGGCGGACACGTGCGATGGCGGTTATTGTGCTTTCTTTTGGGATAGCGGGCCGGCGCGCCCGGCGGCCTTTCGATCCTATGCCGCGCGAAGTCAAACTGGGCGAGGGAATGTCAATAACACGAAGTCCGGCTTCGAGCTGACCTACCCCGACGGCAAATTCGCCGTGACCTTTGGGCGGATGCCATTTCTGTCCATACTTATGGAATTCCTTGTCTCCTCAATCGGTTTCCAAGCGCTTGATGACGCAGCTAGTGCATTGTGTAAGGCGGATGCCACGGCGAAGTCGGTCAGCGATACCGCCAAATACCTAGCCTCGCAAATCTATGCCTATCTGAAACCGAATTTAACGAGCGCACAGAACCAACGTAAGTTTCGCCAACTGATCACCTTTCTTGGCCGCGAGGGTGAAATTGCGCCGGAAGCCGTCAATGATGATCTGGTCCTGGCCTTTTGGGTGGCGAATGCGGCGGTTGAGGACGGGGGTGATTTCAAGACATTTCGATCTGTATTCGCAGCTTTTCTGAGGTTCATGGAAGCGTTGACGGCGGCGCGAGACCATGCGGCGCTTGAGAATACGCGCTCATTGGGCCCTGACCGGATATCTGGCGAAGTCGACCCAGGCGACATTGAAATCGACTTCGAGCCAATAGAAGCTACGGAAAATCCTCTGGAAAGGCTGGCGACGGCACCGGCGGATGAGGTTCGGTTCCTGACCAAGGCCGAAGCACGGTCACTGGAACTTTTAGTCGATTCAGGTGCCCTGGCGGTGCGGCTGCCCCTATCGGTCCTTCGCAGTGAAGTGTTTGGTGCCGCGCAAGCGAGAATTACCCAGGGTCTACGACGGCATTTGGCGGCGGACAGCATGGCCGCGTTGATCGACGATAGCGTCTCCCTGACTTATGGTGAAACGCGCGAACGATTCGAAATGCTTACGGGACATTTGCAGCGTGTGATCTTGGCTAGTTTTCATGCGCTTGCGGAATTGGGACGCCCGGAAGCCATGACGATACCGTTGGAGCTGAAACCGGAACTCGACTACCGGCCGCTGGCGACGCACCTCACAGCCGAAACCCAGCTTGGTGATAATGTCGTATCTCTCGGCGACCATGGTCTTACGGCGCGGTTTTTGATGGTTATCGCGACGACTGAGGCCCTTACCGGACCGTTTCGTGACTTCGTGGAAGAGGCAAAAGCGGCGTTCGACGGTCTTTCACGCCGTGGATTTCGATCCGCGGACCTGGCGGAGACCGAGATTGCCGAGGGGTATGCCGCCGCCTGTACGCCCTTGTTTGCCATTCGGAAATGCCTCAACCGTTTTGGCCGGCGGCTGGATGGAACCGGTATGAGTGCCGCTGAATGGGAGACGCGCTTTGATAAGGATCGCGCCCTATTCCTCCGGCAATTTCATTTAATTTATGGAGCAGATGCATGACGACCGGATGGCATGATTTTAATCCGAGGCAAAGACATAAGGCGGAAGACGTATTCCATGCTTTGAGCATGGTTGATGCGATCGTGGAAGGGATCGAGGAAGAGAGGCCACGCCGTGCGGGTTTTACCGATTTATACGCGTTTGCGACCAATCCTGACCGTGAGATGAGTCCCACCCTATCGCTGGCGTTTGCGCAAGACCCTTCGCTGGAAGGCGATTTGTTGCGAATTTTGGAACGCACGGCCCGATACCAGTTTCCCAAGGTCGCGGCGGCAAGCAGCGGTTCTGTCGCGCGGCGCGATGGGGATCAATATCGAATTTTGCTGCGGCCGTCGCGCGCCGATCCGATGCAGGTTTATGTCGTAATTGAACTAGGCGATATCATGGCGGCACCGCCGCGTACTTTGTATGTTTGCCGTCCCGGTTGCCGTTGCGAGAAGCATCGCCTGCCCGTTGCGCATGATGGGACAATTCAAATCTTGGCCGACTCAGGATCGTCTTTGGTTGAGGGGCTGCAAGATAATCGAGCGGAGGTGTTTTTGCGTTGATGTCGGTCCGCGTCTTTATCTTGACGACGGAAGGCCCGGTCGAAGTTCAGCGGATTACCGCGGAAGACCCCGGAGTCCAATCGGTTATTTGTCTCGATGGCAAAGCCGTCTCCTTGCCGGTAAGCCCGGCTTATGAAGCATTTGTTCGATCACCCACGGGAGTCATTGAAGCCAATTTTGGCCATTCCGCCTACCGGCTCGACGTGTCGGAACGCATCTCGGAAGGGTTAAGCTGGCAGCTTGGCGTGTTTTTGGCCCATGCGCTTTACCGACTCGACCGGTTGGCCTGTGGGACCGGCGAAATTGCCGTGCTGACGACTGGTGAAGTTGATCGAGACTTGAATGTTTTGGCTGTCGAAGACGTGCCGGAAAAACTTCTTAAGGCCGAGGCGCTTATTTCTGAACTAGCGCGAAGTGGTACAGACACAAGGATACTTCTGCCGCGCGAAAATATGCCCACGCAATCCAGTGCGGTTAGCATCGTCCCGCTATCCACTATTGCGGAGGCCTTCGCGGTGCTGGAAATGGTGGTACCTATGGCATCGCCACCAGCGTACATGGAAGGCTCCCGGTCCCGGCCGCGCGGGCGTAATAAGTCCATTTCGGCGCTGATCCTCGGCTTGGTCGCCGTCTTTGCCGTGATTTTCTGGAGCATTCGGGTTGGGAATGAAAACGGCTCGATAGAAACGGCGAAGCGTATCGCGGCACCGCTACCGGTTCCAGACCTCGCGACAACCGTATTCGAAACGCGCGCACCAAAGGGCAAGACCTGCGCGGCGGTTCATTTCAATGCCGCAAAACCAAAAATTTTTGAAACAACGATTTCAAAAGGGGGGCAATTCGCCGACAGCAAGCTCAAAAATTTGTGCGGGCTGGACTATCGGGTGACCAATAGAGGACCTCCCGTAATTCTAAGTGTTCTGGGCGTTCGTGGTGCGAGGGGCGATGAAACTTTGCGCCCCAAACTGTTTTTTCGCCGTCATCGTTTGGGGGCCGGCGAGCAGGCGTCCCTGTCAGTCCAGCCGCCCCGTACGACGGTGCCGGTTCGGCTGCGGTTTTTGCTAATCGCGGAACCGGATTTGGAAAGTGCTAGTCAATTGCCGGAAAGCGTTGATCCTCTACCCGATACGCTATCACGGGCGCGTCTGCGTGAGCTGATGACGGATATCTCGGACGCGGGGCTAACGGTTTTTACCCTGTCCCATATACTCGTTCCGGAAGGATAGAATTCGACTTCACCACAGGGTTTCCTTTGCGCGGGGCGCCCAGGCGTCGTCATAGGATTTTCCGCCAATTCGGCCGTCGGTCAGGTCGGCGAGAATTTGCCCTGGCGTAGGAAGACTCTTTGGGTCGGCATGTTTTTCCGGGTTCCAAAGGTCCGAGCGAACGATTGCCCGCGCGCACTGAAAATAAATCGATTCCGCAGTAACCACGATGACGGACCGGGGTGCTTTTTCCGTAACGGCGAAGGAGGCAAGGATATCGCTATCGGTCGTAAGATTTGCGCGACCGTTTATCCGCAGGGTCGTTCCAGAACCGGGTACGAGGAATAGCAGAGCAATACGGGGGTCACGAATAATATTGCGGAGGGAATCGGCGCGATTGTTGCCTCGGCGATCCGGCATCATAAGCGTTTTCTCGTCATGAACTCGCACGAATCCCGCCAAATCGCCGCGCGGTGAACAGTCGAGGCCTTCCGGGCCGCTTGTCGCCAAAGCGACGAACGGCGACGCCTCGATCAGGGTTCGGTATCGCGGCGTGATTTCACTCACTTCCTTGACGAGGGAATTTTCGCTCGGCTGGCCGTAAAGGGCCTCAAGTTCTTCGATGGTGTTGATGATCGACATCACGGGCTCCGGCTCGCGCTATTGCGGGGATCGGTTGAAGGGCTAATCGCGCGACTATGGAGAGAGCGGCGCACGGTCGCAACAAATAACGATCCACGTCCTTTCATAACCGTTTCAGACAAACAAGAGAGGACCCAGGTGATGACATGCAAACTTAATGCGCGCCGATTTGCCGTCCGCATGGGCGCTATTGCCTGTGTGCTTTTTGGCCTGACGGCATGCGTAACAAATGGCGACACGACCGCCTATGAAGGTATCGGTTTTCGCGAAGCCCGCTTTAACGAAATTTCCGCGATGCGGAACTATCGCCAATGCCGAGACGAGGCCGTCTCGCTGGACGAGTTGGCGCGCAAAGACGGTTCCCGTCCACGCTATCTTGCAAGCGCGCGCCTGCTGGAGAAATGCGAAGCGGAACTGGGCGCTGAAGGCCGCGGTATCGCGGTCGATGAACGAATGCGCGCTTATGCCTTGAGTATTCAGAATTATTTCAAAGCCGGTGAGATGGTGCAGGCGCGTGAAAATTTGGGCCGCTTCCGCCAGGCTTTCCCCCAAAACGATCTTTATTACGCCGATGGGTCTTCGTTCTCCGCAACCATGGAAGTGCTGTTGGGAGAACGCGAAAGCGATGGCCGCGCATCCTTTGCGATGCTCAACGTGAACGACGAGTTGAAGGACGAAGTCAGGCGTATCGACTACTGGCGTCGGAAATAGCGCGGCAACAGAGAGGAATATGAAATGACTGACTTCAGACTACCCCCGATCCAATTGGCTCGCGCTTACGCGTTGGTTTTGCTCACCGGCGTTCTTCTTGTTTCGCTTCCGGTCATGGCGGCCGTCGAAAGTGATGCTTGGAACCCGGTGGTTAGCGAGCGGCTGATCAAACTGCCGGCGAACTATCTCAAAAAGGCGGTTGACCATGATTTCGCGAAGTCCGCCCTCGCGGCGGCAATCGAGGACAACAAAGAGCTAACACAGCTGAAAACCATGACCTTGCGCGATTTGCAGTCCGCGATCGAGTCGGCAGACGGTGAATTGAAGATAGAACTCAAGCATCAGTTTCTCGCCGAAAAACGAGCCTATCTCGAACTCGTCGCGCGGACGCAAGATCTGCGCCGCCGTCAGGCTAAAACAAAAATAAGCCTGTACGGGAAAATGCTCGAAAAGCTGAACCGGAAATCCGCTGCTCAAACACCGCAATATGCGGCTCTGGTTGATAAGCAAAATGCCGCGCAGAAACGGTTTCAATCTTCGATCGGCGCGGTTGACATGAAACTATTTGGAAACGCGGCGACGTCGGAGAGCAAATATTCGCGCGAATATGCCAAGAATCTTTCGGCGATCGAGCGACTTGTTACCGCCATCCAATCTCATCCAATGAACCAACGCGCTGAAATCGACGGAAAAGCAGTTAGCAAGCAGGACTATCTTCGCCAAGTCGTCACTGAGTCGGAAGCGGATGTCGCGCTCCTCGATCAAGAAGAGACCGTGCTCGGGTATATGGCAAAGCTGATCGCGTTGGATGCGATGGCCTTGTCGGATTCGGTTGTCGCGGACGGCGCCGTATCCGAACCAGGTGTAAAAGCCGCAAGCGTGACTTCCGCGATTGATTTCTTTGTAACCCGTTAGGAGAACTTGTGATGAACATCATGAAAACGGCATTGATTGTAGCGGTTTCCGGCGCAATCTGGGCCGGTTCGGCCTCCGCCGGTACCTTGGAAAATTTGGAACGGGAACGCGCGATCGTTCTAGGGACCTATCTCGATCAGGCTCTCGAAGCGAACGAACGCCAGTCGCGGACCCAAATTTCGCGAAATCGTCTGATCGATCTAGAGCGGATGGTGCTACGCGATAAATCTCTCGCGGGTAAAAACACGCCGCACGTTCGTAAGGCATTCGACAATTACGATCTCACTTTTCTCGTACATGCCGCGACGGAAGGAAATCGGGACGTCCTTGACCATTGGTTGGAACAGATTGGCGTATCGACCCATAGTCTCATGAGCGCGCGCGTCGGGAGGCGCTAACATGCGTTCCCTTACCCAGGCCTTTGGAATTGGTACGCGCGCGGCAAGCTATATGCTGGGTGGCCTCGTCATAACTTTGGCCATTATCGTGGGAACGACGGCGGCAAGCGCCGTTGATGTCGCGACGTGGGCGCGGGATGTCCTCGGCGCGACGTTTGTTTTAATGCTTGGGGGGCTGATATTCGTTGCCGTCCTGTCTTGGGTGAAGATGACCGATGTAAAAGCATCATCGGGCCAGATCCGCATATGGTTGGAAGCCGGTGTGCAGGCGGCTAACGGTGTTACCACATTGGCGTTGACCTATACGCTTTTTGGAATCAGCCTCGGCATTGGAAGCCTTTCCGAAGCGACATTGACGCCTGACACGGTTCACGAGGTCATTCAGGCGCTAACCGCAAACTTCAGCCTTGCTTTCATGACAACGGTTGTCGGGCTGCCAATCTCCGCGATGCTCCGGTCGTTGTTGATCGTTACCTACACGCGGCTTGAGGCATCGACGGTCATTCGTGCCAAGGGATATGAGGAGATTTCGTGATGAAGTTCGTTCTATTCAACATTGCCGTAATTGCGGCGTTGTTTTTCTTGTTCGACTCGGACAAGGCCAACCTGTCCAGTCTAGCCGAAAAAGCCTACGCGGCTGTCGGACTGGAGCGGACACTTACAAAGGAGACGGGCGAAATCGCACCGGAGCAAGCCGCGAAGCCTTCTCCGGCCCCGGCTCCAACGCAGGAAACAAAGGTGACGGCTCTAAAATCGGTGCCGAAAAATAGTACGGATTCCGAACTCGAGGTGAAAGTCGAGAGCGTCGTGACCGAGCCATTGGAACAGATTGTTGCCACAAAACCGGAAACGCTCGATCCGGCGGTTGCGAAACGCCGTGCGGAAGTGCTGGGGAGCGCAAGCGCAACCATGAAATCCCCACGGGAGGCGCTACAAGGTGAAGACAAACTCATGACATCGGATCAGCGTCGCCGCGAATTATTTACCCTCGCGGAAGAAATGGAGTTGTTCTATGTCCGTCGCTTGAGCCGCTGACCGTAAGATGTCCAGGCGGGTTTCGCATCTTGTGTCGATGGCCTTATCGGTCGGTGTTGTTTGCGTATTGCTGTTACGAACCGTTTCCAGTGCGCCGGAACCGCGTCGGTTGGTGTTTGCGGAAACGCCGGCCGAGGTTCACAGCGCTGCTCCGAAACTCGACAATACGAAACCCGCACCCATGAGTGTCGTTGCTTTGCCACCACCGCCGGCAAAAATTGCGGCCGCGAAGGCGCAAAACCTTGGGTCGCGGAAAAAAGCTGTCCCGGTACCGCCGTTGAAACCGATCCCTGTCGCGACCGTGACCGCACACCACCCGCCGGAACGGACCTATTTGAAACCGGCGCCAAAGCAAGACCAACCAACGAACACGAAGCCGGAGGATATTGAAGAGGACATCGACCGTGCGACGACGAAGCCGGATGCGAAAGCAGTGACGGCGGGCCGTACCTTATTGCGTTTGCTCGAACACGGTTCCGGCCCATCGGTGGAGATTGCGTGGCCCGCCGCAACGGGCCAAAGAAAGCGCCTCTATCGCCGGTTCCGGCGTTGCTTTGGGATGCGGGTTGCGGTTTTGACGGAGGACGAAAGACTCTTTGCCGGTAACGGAAAAACAGGTGTGCCCTGGCATCTCAATCTCGATGCGTTTAGTGGCTTCATGCGGCAGCATGATGGCGGCGCTTCCCCACGGGAAGTTGCCGCGATACGACGAATACGCGGGTTGCACAAACTGCAGGCGCGTGGCGCACCCGTGCGAATATTCCCTCGTCGTGTCGATGCCGTTCTTTTAGGTGGATTGCGGCAGGCAATTGGCGCGAACTATGACGGACAGAAGACCATCCGCGCGCAATACGCGTTGCGCCGCGGAGGCGTATTTGTCGAAAATATTCAAGTGGACGGACGGAAGGTTCTTGGCCGAATTGATCTTTCGGCTGCATCCTCGCGGCCTTGTCTCGGCAGAGTACGGACATGACCGGTTGGATGGTTCGAGCGGGTTCGTTTTGCGCCATGATCCTATTGGCGGCTTGCGGACCGACTCGTTATTCGGAATACCGGTCGAATGATCAGGCCGCGTCGCTGTTGACGCGCGAGGTCGCGGTTCACCTGCCGATGAGTTTTTATCGGCCCCCACCGGCCTGTGCCATTGTGATGCCCGTTGCCGGGCGGGCAACGTCAGGCTTGCGCCGTGCGGTTGAAGATGCGGTGCACCGCCATCTCGTTACCAAGGTTGCCCGTGTCGTTGGTCCGCTTGACAGAAGGCGTCATGAACGTCGATTGGTTGTGAATCTCCGTCAGGCAAATGATCGCGCCCTATTGTCGCGTACGGTTCGTTGTCCGGTTCTTGTCGAAGCCAAGGTTTGGCAATCCGGCGAGGATTTCGCTTTGGTCTGGTCGCGTAAGAGGCTCGACCTGGAAATCATCATGGTGCGTGATGAGGTTCTGTTGTGGAAAGCCCGCCATACGGCTGAACGTGCTGATGGCGGTCTTCCTCTGTCGCCGTTGTCGGCGCCATTCGCTATCGCAAAGGCGTCACGTTTGCACGGCGATCACGATGTGATGGATTCGCTCGTCGACGATACGGTTCGACGAATTGTCGCTTCCCTGCCGGACGTTCGGTAGCGAATTTCGCACAGGCTCGCCTATTGACGTGTTTACGTCCTATGGTGGGGATATATCGCTCTCCTCCCTGTGAACCTGGTGCGCAGCAATACATGATCGCGAATCCCTATTTGGCAATCGTCGCGGTCGGGTTGGGGACGGTGATCGTGCCGCTGGATTCCGCCGTTAACATTGCCTTTCCTCATATCACGCAGGCCTTTGGAATTTCGATCAACGCGATTCAGTGGGTCGTCATTTGCTATGTGCTGACCTATTCGAGCTTGATGCTGGTTTTCGGCAAGCTTGGCGATCTGTTTGGCCACCGGCGGATTTTTCGCATCGGGTTGGCAATCAGCGTCGTCGCCTTCGTCCTTTGCGGCAGCACCTCGGATTTTGGTTGGCTGCTATTCTTTCGTTTCTGTCAGGGCGTTGGCGCGGCGTTGGTCATCAGTTGCAGTCCCGCGCTTGCGACCGCGTGCTTTCCCGAAGAACAGCGCGCTAAGGC
>JAJFJC010000144.1 GCA_021774385.1 Alphaproteobacteria bacterium | reverse complement strand
CGCCGCCGCAGAGGCACCGGCTGCGGCCAGACGGTCCGCCTCTGCCGCCGCCTCTGCCGCCCGCCGGGTGGCGGCGGCAGTCTCGGCCTCTTGCCGGGCCTCTGCGGCGGCGGCGGCGGCCGTCTCCGCCGCGGTCTCGCGCGCGTCGTCTGCGGCCGCCTCGGCCTCCTGCTCCTGCTCCGCCACCACGCGCCTCAGGCGCTGCGTGTGCCGCGCGCCCTGGCGCTCCCTGCTTTCGCGCATTTGCTCCAGGGCCAGCCGACGCGTCGCGTTGATGGTCGTAGTCGTCTGCCGCAGCATGGCAATCTCGCGGGTGCGCGCCTCGTCGACCGCCGCCCGGGTGTGGACCCAGTCCACGTCGCCCGCCCGCCGCCGGCGGACAGGCAACAGGTGGAGCAGCTTCTGGATCCAGGGGCCATTCGCGGGGCTAGCCGCTGTCACTCCCGACTGACTGGCGCTATCCAGCAGGATCTCCCGCTCGCGATCGTAGTTGGCCCCCTCCTGGCCGTCGGTGCTGGTCGCGGATGTCTCCCGCTCCAGCAGCTCTTCCAGGCGCGCGACAAGGGCGTACGATGCGGCGGACACCTCGTCGGTGCCCACGGGCAGCGCCGTCCAAAGGCGCACGAGGGCAGCCGCGGCCACCCAGTGCACCACCTCTCCGGCCGCCAGCGGCATCGAGCCATCGCGTGCCCGGACCACAAGGGTGCGGGCGTCGTCGCCTGCCCGCACGCCGACCAGCTCCAGCAGGTCGGCGTCGAGCGAGGAAACGTCGCGCACGCCCAGCTCGCGGCTGGTGTAAAAGGCGTCTTCCCTGGTGTCGGCGTCCGGCGGGTCGAGGGTGTAGCTGCGGTCCACCGGCAGGTCTGCCCGCAGCAGCGTGGCGAGCTCGCTCCACAGCGCCACCCGCTGAACGCCGAGCGGCAGCGGCCGCTGGTCCGCCTCAAAGACCACGGCGCCGTCCGCCAGCAGCGCCCGGTCGTAGTTGTCCTCGTTGACCGCCAGACGCGCCGTTAGCAATGTTCGGACACGTTTCAGGGTCTCCGCGTCGCGCGTATCCTGCATCTTGGCGTCTGCCACCGTCTGGAGGTCCCTGGCCACATTCTCGGCCTCTCGTGCCGCAAAGCTGCGCTGCAGCGCCGTCTGCCTATCGGCGACTGCGGTTGCCTCGGCCCGCTCTTTCCCGATGGCGGCTGTCGCCTTCTCGGCAGCCGCCTGTGCGGCCCGGGCTGCCTCGGTCGCGGCCGCGGCGGCGCGCTGGGCCTGCTGGTCACCGGGCGCCTCCTCGGCCAGCCGCTTTGCGTCGGCGGCCACGGCCGCCTTTCGGATCGCGTCGATTTCTGCCGCCTCTGCCGCCGTCTCGGCCCTGGTCAGATCAGCCTGCTCCCTTGCCGCCTCCGCCTCGAGGGCGACCAGCGCGGCCTGTTCCGTGCGCGCCTGCTCCGCCCGCGCCGCCTGCTCGCGCGCGGCGGCCTCTTCCTTTGCGCGCGCCGCCGCCGCCGTGGCGGCCCGGGACGCGGCGCGCCGGTCGGCGGCAGCCGCGCGCTCCGTCGCCGCCGCCGCATCCAGCTGACGGTCCGCCGCGGCAGTGGCGGCGGCGCGCGCCGCGGCGGTCAACTGTCGCCGCGCCATCCGCTGGGCAAGCTGTTCCGCGGTCAGGGCGGGCAGCCGCTGCCGAAAGGTGTCCGAGTGCCGGAACAACGCGTTCTGCAGCACGCCGAGGGCCGTCGCAGAGAGGGTCTCGTGCTCTGTCCCCGACACCTGGGTGCGTCTGGCCGCCGTCTGCATCGTCTCCACGGCCACCTCGAGCCCCCGCAGGTACCGCTGACCGGCCGGGCGGTCGCTGTCCGCCGCCCAAAAGGTGGTCAGCGGCACGTGGTCGATGCCGTCGCCCGTGCCGCCAGCCGGCTCGTCCGGGAAGGCGACTGCAGAGCCGGGCAGGTTTTCCGGCGGCGACAGGGCGCGGGCGACGCGCGCCTCGCGCGCCTCCTCTGTATCGGCGTCTGCCAGCTCGCGCGAGTAGACCAGGTCAACCAACGTCGCCTGCAGCGCGGTGAGCCGCTGCCGCCACTGCACCGGCGTCAGCCGACCGGTGGCGTCCCCGTGCGTGCGGACCGTCAGGCGGAGCACCCGGGTGTCAACATCGCCGCTGTCAACCGCGTCAAAGGTAAAGAGGTCGCCCAGGCCGGCGGCGGCAAACCGCTGCTCGAGCAGCCGGAGAACGTCCGACCTGGCGCGCTCGGTGCCGAGGGCAAGGGGAAAGAGCGGCACGTGCAGCACGGAGAAGACCTGCGTCAGCGGCCAGATGATGCCCGCCGTGAGCAGCTGCTGCAGCACGGCCGTTGCCGCCGCGGGCCCAATCTCCTGGAAGCCCTCCAGCTCGGCCAGGCACGCGTGCAGCCGGGCATACATCGATTCGCGCTCTGCCGGCTCGCTGCCCTGCTTGAACATTGGCCCGTCAACCTGCGGCAGGTTCTGCCGGTTGCGCACTCGGTGGCGCTGGCCGAGCACGGCCCGGTAGCGTACCACCGCGTCCTGCTGCAGCAGGCGGATGGTCGACGTGGCCGGGTGGTCCACGTAGGTCCAGGGGGTGCCGCGGGGGGCGCCCGCCACGACAATCGCCGCCCCGATTGGGGCCAGCGCCGTGTCGAGGTCACCGCCGAGGGCAGCAAGCGGAAGAATGGCCGCGCTGGAGCTGGCCCGGTGCCAGTCCCGGGCAACCCGGGGAAACTCGCCCTGGTCTGGCACGAGGGCCGGGAGGCCGTCGGCCGCCGCGCCCGCCCGGTAGGTGGCAGCATGGAGACTGCTGCGGCGCCCGGGGACGTCCACCGGGTCCAGCAACACCAGATACCGCCCGCCGGCGCCCAGCACGCCCGCCTGCAGTTGGACGGCCTGGTCTGCCGTCCAGACGTTACGTGTCCCGGTGGCTGGCCGCGTCGGCCGCCGCGCGTCCAGCCGCGCAATAACCTCTCGGCTCCGCCCCAGGTCAGCGGGGCCCGCGTCGGTGGGGAAGGGCACAAGGTCGTTGTCTTCCGGCTCGCCGGCGGCGTCGACAAAGAAGCGTGCCTCCTCCTCGTTCCCCGTGGAGATGAGCACCGGGCTGAGGTCCCACCAGCGGCGCTGCAGGCGAATCGGCGGCACGACAAAGCCAGTCGTGCCCTGGTCGTCTGCGGCCGTGTAGACCAGGCTGCCGGCCCAGTAGATCTCGTCCGTGCTCGTCCAGTCCATCTCGACGAGCGCCGTGCGGTCGCCCGCGTCCGACTGCACGAGGGCGTAGCGCGGCATCGGGTACGGGTTCCCGCGGCGCAGCTCTGCCAGTCCCCGGACGATATTGTCGACAAGTGGCTGCGTCCTGGCCAGGGCCGCCAGGGCCGCCATGTTTTTGCGGACATTCTCCACTCGGAGCCTCTCCGCCCGGCGCTCTCTGGCGGTGGGCAGCGCGGCAATCTCCGCGGCGGTCGGCAGGCTGCGGGCGCCGGCCGTGCGCGTGCGCCGGCGAGGCACCGGCTGGTTGGGCTGCAGGGTGACATAGGTGAAGAGCGAGGTGAGCCCGGCGATCGCCTCGGCCGCCGCCGCCG
>JAJFJC010000143.1 GCA_021774385.1 Alphaproteobacteria bacterium | reverse complement strand
GGTTGTGTTGCCGGAAGGCACGGAGATGGTGATGCCGGGCGACAACGTGGCGATGGAAGTGGCGCTGATCGCACCGATTGCGATGGATGAAGGTCTGCGTTTCGCGATCCGCGAAGGTGGCCGTACCGTCGGCGCCGGCGTTGTCGCGAGCATCGTAGAGTAGAGGTATCGGGCGCAATTTGGCCCAATTTAGGGGTATAGCTCAGTTGGTAGAGCGTCGGTCTCCAAAACCGAAGGTCCTGGGTTCGAGCCCTAGTGCCCCTGCCAATTTGGTTGAGCTTGCAGTAATACAGTCTGGAAGGCGGGCGTAGCGAAGATGGCGAAGGTAAATCCTGCATTGTTTATGCGCCAGGTCCGCCAAGAAGTTGGCAAGGTGACCTGGCCTTCGCGCAAGGAAACCGCTGTAACCACGGCAATGGTGTTCGTTATGGTGACGCTTGCGGCAATATTCTTTTTGATCGTCGACCAGATTATCTCGGTCGGCATTCAAGAAATTCTCGGACTTGGAGGCTAGCGATGGCGAAGCGTTGGTACGTCGTGCATGTCTATTCGGGTTTCGAGAAGAAGGTTGCCCAGTCGATTGAGGAACAAGCTCAAATCAAGGGCATGGAGGATCTCGTCGACGAAGTCCTCGTGCCGACCGAGGAGGTCGTGGAAATGCGTCGCGGCTCGAAGGTGAGCAGCGAACGGAAGTTCTTCCCGGGATACATCCTCGTCAATATGGATATGACCGACGAGTCGTGGCATCTCATCATGAACACCTCGAAGGTGACGGGATTTCTGGGCAGCGGTGGTAAGCCGTCGCCGATTTCCGATGCCGAAGCGCAGCGTATCCTGCACCAGGTCAAGGAAGGCGTGGAGCGTCCGAAACCGTCGGTTACCTTCGATATCGGCGAGCAGGTACGGGTCAGCGACGGACCGTTCCAATCGTTCAATGGCTATGTCGAGGATGTTGACGAGGACAAGGCGCGGCTCAAGGTGTCGGTATCGATTTTTGGGCGTGCAACGCCGGTCGATTTGGAATATGCGCAGGTCGAGAAACTCTAATTAGGAATTTCATTCGTGCGGGAGGTGAGCCAGCACCGTACCGCGCGGCCGATTTTTGAAAGGTAGAACATGGCAAAGAAGATTAGTGGTTACATCAAGCTGGAGATCCCAGCGGGTCAGGCCAATCCGTCGCCGCCCGTTGGGCCGGCGCTGGGTCAAGCCGGACTCAACATCATGGAATTTTGTAAGGCGTTCAATGCGCACACGCAGAATATGGAACAAGGGACGCCGATCCCCGTGGTCATCACGGCCTATGGCGATCGCTCGTTCTCGTTCATCACAAAAACGCCACCGGCGTCCTTCTTTTTGCGTAAGGCGGTAGGACTGGCCAAGGGCTCGGGCGAACCGGGCCGCGAGGTGGTTGGCACGGTAACCCAGGCGCAGTTGCGGGAAATCGCCGAGGCCAAGATGGAAGATCTGAACGCCAATGATATTGAAGCGGCCATGAAGATCATCGCGGGTTCCGCGCGGTCGATGGGCCTAGAGGTGGCGGGGTAATTGAGATGAGTGCAAAGAATAGCAAGCGCCGTAAAGGCATGATGGAAAATATCGAATCTGGGAAATTGCTTCCGGTTGAAGACGCGGTGAAATCGCTGAAGGGTTGTGCGAGCGCCAAATTCGATGAGACGGTTGAAGTCTCGATGAACCTTGGTATCGACCCACGCCACTCCGATCAACAGGTGCGTGGTGTCGTGCAACTACCGCATGGCACGGGCAAGACGGTTCGGGTCGCGGTGTTCGCGAAAGGCGATAAGGCAGAGGAGGCCAAGGCCGCCGGTGCCGATATCGTTGGCGCGGAGGATCTCGCCGAGATTATTCAGGGTGGCGAGATGAATTTCGATCGCTGTGTGGCGACGCCAGATATGATGGCCGTCGTAGGACGGCTCGGTAAGGTGCTGGGCCCCCGTGGCCTGATGCCGAATCCGAAGCTGGGTACGGTGACGCCGGATGTCGCGACCGCGATCAAGGCAGCCAAAGGCGGTGAAGTGACGTTCCGCGCGGAAAAAGCGGGCGTTATTCACGCGGGTATCGGGAAAGCGAGCTTTTCAGAGGATCAACTTTCGGAAAACTTGCGCGCCTTCGTCAGCGCGATCGCACGCGCCAAACCTACCGGAGTGAAAGGCACTTACATCAAGAAGGTGTCAATTTCCTCCACGATGGGGCCCGGCATGACGGTTGAAATCGGCAGCGCGACGGAGGCTGCCCAATAGAATACGCCGGGCGGCTTGCCGCCCGCGTTGCCGCGGCTAATCCATAGTTGGGTTTGTCGCAAACTTGTCCGAGACTGCAGGCGCCGCCTTTTCGGTGGTTTAATTGGGAAACCAGCCTGCAAGAGACAGGAGGTCGAGAGCTGATGCGGCGACGCTGCAAAGGCTTGAACCTCTCGGACAGGAGAAGCGGATATGACGGTAATTCCGTCGTATTCATCCTGAAACGGCGGGTCTTCGAAAGAAGCGCGCCATTAGATCGGAGACAACAGAGTGGACCGATCACGTAAAGAAGAACTCGTAGCTGAATTACATCAGACTTTCGAGGACACGAACCTGGTGGTCATCACCCAGCAAACTGGGCTGACCGTTCAGGAAGTGACGATGCTTCGCAGTCAATTGCGTGGTGAAGGCGCCAGTTTTCACGTTACGAAAAACCGGTTAGCCAAAATCGCGCTCAAAGGGACGAAGTTCGAGCCGCTGGAGGACTCATTCACGGGACCGACAGCGATTGCCGTGTCGGAGGATCCGGTTGCTGCCGCGAAGGTGGCTGTCGAATTCGCCAACAAAAACGAAAAGCTGACGATTGTCGGTGGTGCGTTGGGCGAGAAAGTGCTGGGCGTCGATGACGTCAAGGCGCTGGCCAAGCTTCCGTCGCTGGATGAATTGCGCGGCAAGATCGTAGGCCTACTGCAAGCCCCGGCTGGCAAGATCGTTGGCGTGTTGAACGCGCCGGCGGGACAGCTCGCTCGTGTTTTCAGTGCTTATGGTTCGTCGGAATGATGGAAATTCAGATTAACGAAAACCGAGACTTTCAAGCCAAGGAGTTATTAAATGCCTGATTTGGAGAAAATCGCCGAAGAACTGTCAGTGTTGACAGTAATCGAGGCGGCGGAACTGTCGAAAATGCTTGAGGAAAAATGGGGTGTGTCAGCGGCGGCCCCGGTTGCCGTTGCGGCGGCGCCAGGTGCGGATGCGGGCGAGGCTGCCGAAGAGCAGACCGAGTTCGATGTTATCCTCGCTTCCTTCGGCGAAAAGAAGATCAACGTCATCAAGGAAGTCCGCGCCATGACTGGCCTAGGCCTCAAAGAAGCCAAGGATTTGGTCGAGAGCGCACCTAAGGCCGTTAAGGAAGGCGTTAGCAAGGACGAAGGCGAAGAATTGAAGAAGAAGCTCGAGGAAGCAGGCGCTACGGTTGAACTTAAGTAAGACCAAAGAGCCTATTAAGTTAGCGAGGGGCGCGCCATTTGGCGTTGCCCCTCGGCGTGCTGGCACTGCTCGTTGTGAACGGTGCCGTCAGCAAGGCCAATGTCAGTTAAGGCGAGGATAGATTATGGCGAAGTCGTTCACGGCTCGTAAGCGTATACGCAAAAATTTTGGTCGGATTGAAGAAGTCGCTCCGCTGCCAAACCTGATCGAAGGTCAGAAAGCGTCTTACGATACGTTTCTTCTGCATCGCGAAGATGAAAGCTCGCGCCTCGAAGAGGTGTTTAAATCGGTATTTCCGATTCGCGATTTTTCCGAACGTTCGCAGCTTGAATTCGTTCGCTATGAGCTCGAGGCGCCGAAATACGACGTCGAGGAATGCCAGCAACGGGGCATGACTTACGGTGCGCCGCTTAAGGTAACGCTGCGGCTTGTCGTCTGGGACGTGGATGAGGAAACTGGCGCCAAATCGATTCGCGATATCAAGGAGCAGGACGTTTACATGGGCGACATGCCGCTCATGACGCCGAATGGTACGTTTATCGTCAACGGGACCGAGCGAGTCATCGTCAGCCAGATGCATCGTTCGCCCGGCGTGTTTTTCGATCATGACAAAGGCAAGACACACTCGTCGGGAAAATTTTTGCACGCGGCACGGGTTATTCCCTACCGTGGATCCTGGCTCGACTTTGAATTCGACGCCAAGGATCTTGCTTATGTGCGCATAGACCGGCGCCGCAAACTGCCCGCCACGACATTGTTGTTGGCATTGGACAGCGATGCGACGCAAGCGCGTCGCGAGGAATTGGCGCGTGAAGGCGCAATTCTCGCCCCCGAAGACGCGACGGGTATGTCGCCCGAGGACATTCTGAATTTCTTTTATGACGTAATGGAATTCACACGCGTCAAGGGTGGTTGGAAAACCCCCTTTGATGGCGAGCGCATTCGGGGATCGAAATTGAATTTCGATCTGGTCAATGCATCGAATGGCAAGGTGTTGGCGGAAGAGGGTGCGAAGGTAACGCCACGCCTGCTGCGCACCCTTGAGGAAGCGAAGCTTAAGGACGTCGTTGTCACGGAAGAGGAATTGATTGGCCGCTACGTCGGAAACGATCTCATCAACGAGGAAACCGGCGAGGTGTTTGTCGAGGCCGGTGATGAGTTGACCGAAGAGATCTTAGCGCTATTGGTAGAGGAAAAGGTCGACTCGATGACGATCTTGGGAATCGATCATATCAATGTCGGCCCCTACATCCGCAATACGCTGGCCGTGGATAAGAATGCGTCGCGCGAGGATGCGTTGATCGATATCTATCGCGTCATGCGCCCGGGCGAGCCGCCGACACTAGAAACAGCGGAAGCGATGTTCAACAGCCTGTTCTTCACCAGTGAGCGCTATGACCTTTCCTCGGTCGGTCGGGTGAAGATGAATTCCCGGCTTGCGCAGGAAACCGACGATAAAATCCGGGTTTTGCGTAAAGAAGACGTCCTTGCGATCGTCAAGGTTCTGGTCAATTTGAAGGATGGCCGTGGCGAGATCGACGATATCGATCATCTCGGCAATCGCCGGGTACGGTCAGTCGGCGAACTTATGGAAAATCAATACCGTATCGGATTGTTGCGCATGGAGCGGGCGATCCGTGAGCGGATGAGTTCGGTGGATATCGATTCGGTCATGCCGCATGATTTGATCAATGCGAAACCCGCGGCGGCGGCGGTGCGCGAGTTCTTTGGTTCCTCGCAGTTGTCGCAGTTCATGGATCAAACAAATCCGTTGGCGGAAATTACCCATAAACGGCGTTTGTCTGCGTTGGGACCGGGTGGTTTAACGCGCGAGCGGGCGGGCTTCGAAGTGCGCGACGTGCACCCGACGCATTATGGGCGTATTTGCCCGATTGAAACGCCTGAAGGGCCGAATATCGGCTTGATCAACAGCCTTGCGACGTTTGCTCAGGTCAACAAATACGGCTTCATCGAATCACCTTACAGAAAAGTGGAAAATGGTCACGTCACCGATGAGGTTATGTATATCTCGGCGATGGATGAGGGCCGCTACACGATAGCGCAGGCGAACGCCGGCCTTGATGACAAGGGTGCCTTTACCGAGGAAATGATCTCCTGCCGAGGCGGTGGTGACTATATAGTCGCGCGGGCCGAGGATATCGATTTCATGGACGTATCGCCGAAGCAGATCGTTTCGGTTGCCGCGGCGCTAATTCCTTTCCTCGAGAATGACGACGCGAACCGCGCGTTGATGGGCTCGAACATGCAGCGGCAAGCGGTGCCGCTCATTCGTAGCGATGCACCGTTGGTTGGCACGGGCATGGAGGAACGGGTTGCGCGCGATTCCGGCGTTACCATCGTTGCTCGGCGCGCCGGTGCAGTGGTTCAAGTCGATGCCACGCGTATCGTCGTCAGCGCAATCGAGGATGCCGAGACGACGGAAGCCACGCCGGGTGTCGATATTTACAACCTCTTGAAATTCCAGCGCTCGAACCAGAATACCTGTATTACACAGCATCCCCTGGTGAAGGTCGGCGATAAGGTCGAAGCTGGCGATATCATCGCCGATGGGCCCTCTACTAATCTGGGTGAATTAGCGTTAGGCCGGAACCTGCTGTGCGCGTTCATGCCTTGGAACGGTTACAATTTCGAAGACTCGATTCTAATTTCGGAACGGATCGTTCGTGAAGATGAACTCACGTCGATCCATATCGAGGAATTCGAGGCGATGGCCCGCGATACCAAGCTGGGTCAGGAAGAAATTACGCGCGATATCCCGAATGTTGGTGAAGAGGCACTGAAAAACCTCGACGAGGCCGGCATCGTCTATATCGGCGCGGAAGTCGCAGCGGGCGATATTTTGGTGGGTAAGGTGACGCCGAAGGGCGAGTCGCCGATGACGCCGGAAGAAAAGCTTCTGCGGGCCATCTTCGGCGAAAAGGCGTCGGATGTGCGGGACACGTCGTTGCGTGTGCCGCCTGGCGTTAACGGTACCGTCGTTGAAGTCCGTGTGTTTTCACGTCGGGGCGTCGATAAGGACGAGCGGGCCTTGGCCAATGAGCGGGCGGAAATCGAGCGCCTCGCCAAGGATAGGGATGACGAAAAGACGATCCTGGAACGCTGGTTCTTTGATCGGTTGAAATCGCTGTTGCTGAACCACACGATCGTCAGCGGGCCCAAGGGTATCAAGGACGGTGGCCGTGTCACCGAGAACCTGTTGACTGAATTTACGCCGGGCCAATGGCAGCAAATCGTCGTCAAGAACGATAAGGTCAATGACGAGATCGAACGCGTCAAGAAACAGTTCAACGATGCGGTAGATCAGTTCCAGGCGCGTTTTGAGGACAAGGTCGATAAGTTGCAGCGCGGCGACGACCTGTTGCCGGGCGTGATGAAGATGGTCAAGATCTTCGTTGCCGTGAAACGTAAGATCCAACCCGGTGACAAGATGGCCGGCCGTCATGGTAACAAGGGTGTCATTTCGAAAATCGTCCCGATCGAGGACATGCCTTGCCTCGAAGACGGCACGCCGGTTGATATTGTTCTTAACCCGCTTGGCGTGCCAAGCCGGATGAATGTCGGGCAGATTTTGGAGACCCACTTGGGATGGGCCTGTGCCGGTCTTGGCCGTCAAATTCAGGCATCGCTCGACGCGGTCAAGCGCGGCGGGAAAGTGGATACGCTGCGAAAGGATCTAAACGCCAGCTACGGCAAGCTGTATGCGGACGATATCAAGGAAATGGACGATACCGCGGTGCTTGATTTGGCATCGAATGTGTCCTCGGGCGTTCCTATTGCCACGCCGGTTTTCGATGGCGCGCGCGAGGAGGACATTCTTGATATGTTGACGCAAGCGGGGCTCGATGTATCGGGGCAGGTGACGCTTGTCGATGGCCGCACCGGCGAGCAGTTTGATCGCAAGGTAACCGTCGGATACATTTACATGCTCAAGTTGCATCACCTTGTGGACGATAAAATTCACGCCCGTTCGATAGGCCCCTACAGTCTCGTCACCCAGCAACCGCTCGGCGGTAAAGCGCAGTTTGGTGGCCAGCGATTTGGCGAGATGGAAGTCTGGGCCCTTGAAGCCTATGGTGCTGCTTATACGCTGCAGGAAATGCTGACAGTGAAATCGGACGATGTCTCGGGACGGACGAAGGTCTACGAAGCCATCGTCCGCGGCGACGACAATTTTGAAGCGGGGATACCCGAATCCTTCAACGTGTTGGTGAAGGAACTTCGGTCTCTCGGCTTGAATGTCGAATTGAAGCAAAGTTAGAGAAAATATCCGTGGACGGCGCTTGCGTCGTCCAAAAAATGCAACGCAACGCGCGAACTCAGGAGTGACTCGATGAACGAGTTAATGAATTTTTTCGGCCAACCTTCCGGACCGCAGAGCTTCGATCAGATCCAGATCTCGATAGCCAGCCCAGATCGGATTCGCTCCTGGTCGTTTGGTGAGATCAAAAAGCCCGAGACGATCAACTACCGGACCTTCAAGCCGGAACGCGATGGGCTGTTCTGCGCGCGCATTTTTGGCCCGATCAAGGATTATGAGTGCCTGTGCGGCAAATATAAACGCATGAAGTATCGCGGCATTATTTGCGAAAAATGCGGTGTTGAAGTCACGCTTTCCAAAGTGCGCCGCGAACGCATGGGTCATATCGAGTTGGCATCCCCGGTTGCGCATATTTGGTTCATGAAGTCGCTGCCGAGCCGCATTGGCCTGTTGCTCGATATGACGCTCAAAAATCTAGAGCGGGTTCTTTATTTCGAGAACTATGTCGTCGTTGAACCCGGCCTTACCGCGCTTGAAATGCGTCAGCTTCTGTCCGAGGAAGAATACCTCAACGCACAGGACGAGTATGGAAACGAGAGCTTCACCGCTAAAATCGGCGCCGAGGCGATCCAAGAAATGCTGGCTGCAATCGATTTGGAAAAAGACCTTGTGGATCTGCGCGTGGACTTGGCGGAAACCGGTTCCGAGGCCAAGCGCAAGAAGCTCGTCAAGCGGCTAAAACTTGTCGAGGCGTTCCTTGCGTCGGATACACGGCCGGAATGGATGATTCTCGAAGTTGTTCCCGTCATCCCGCCGGAGCTTCGTCCGCTTGTGCCGTTGGACGGCGGTCGTTTCGCGACGTCGGACCTGAACGATCTTTATCGCCGGGTCATCAACCGGAATAACCGGCTTAAGCGGCTGATCGAGCTTCGCGCGCCGGACATCATCGTGCGTAACGAAAAGCGCATGCTACAGGAATCGGTCGATGCGCTGTTCGACAATGGCCGGCGCGGCCGCGTCATCACGGGCGCCAACAAGCGTCCGCTAAAATCGCTTTCCGACATGTTGAAAGGCAAGCAGGGCCGGTTCCGCCAGAACCTGCTCGGCAAGCGCGTCGACTATTCTGGCCGGTCAGTCATCGTTGTCGGACCGGAGCTACTGCTCCATCAATGCGGTCTACCGAAAAAGATGGCTTTGGAGCTCTTCAAGCCGTTCATCTATTCGAAACTCGAGCTGTATGGCTTGGCGTCGACGATCAAGGCGGCGAAACGGATGGTTGAAAAGGAGCGCCCGGAAGTTTGGGATATTTTGGAGGAAGTCATTCGTGAACATCCGGTGCTGTTGAACCGGGCGCCGACATTGCATCGCCTTGGCATTCAGGCATTCGAGCCGGTGCTGATCGAAGGCAAGGCAATTCAGCTTCATCCGCTGGTATGCACGGCATTTAACGCCGACTTCGACGGCGATCAGATGGCGGTGCACGTGCCTCTGTCGTTGGAAGCGCAGCTTGAGGCGCGCGTTCTCATGATGTCGACGAACAATATTTTGTCGCCGGCGAACGGGAAACCGATCATCGTGCCGAGCCAGGATATCGTGCTGGGACTGTACTATCTTTCGATCGAAAGAGACGATTTGGTCGGGGATCACGCGAGCATTGATTCCGAGGAAGCCTTGGCGGCGGCGATTGAGCGCGAGGATGTTATTCTGCGGGATAGTTCCGATTCCTCCAAAACGATCGACGACAAAGATCCCAAAAAGGTATTCAAGGCAATTAAGGCGGGTAAGGCCGTCGCATATCGAATTCCAGTACTGGGTTCGATCGGTGAAATCCACCATGCCATGGAAAACAAATCGATCACCTTGCATACGAAGATCAAGGCGAATTGCCGAACCTTTGATGAGGATGGCAATCCCACGGTGAAGCGAATTCTCACGACGCCGGGCCGTATGCTGATCGGTGAAATTTTGCCCTACAACCCGAATATCACCTTCGAAAACATCAACCAGCTTTTGACCAAGCGTGACGTTTCGAATGTCATCGATATCGTTTATCGTCATTGCGGGCAGAAAGAGACGGTGATTTTCTGTGACCGGCTGATGGCCCTGGGCTTCGGCTGGGCTTGCCGTGCCGGCTTGTCGTTTGGCAAGGACGATCTCGTCGTTCCGAAAGCAAAGGACAGCCTGATTGCGGATGCGCATTCCGACGTCAAAAAGTACGAGCAGCAATATCTCGACGGCCTGATCACGCAAGGCGAGAAGTACAATAAGGTCGTCGACGTCTGGTCGAACTGCACCGATCGCGTTGCCGAGGAAATGATGAATGAGATCTCGACGACGGATACTGGTAAACCCGAAAATTCCGTCTATATGATGGCGCATTCCGGTGCGCGGGGTTCCGCCGCGCAGATCAAACAGCTTGCCGGCATGCGTGGATTGATGGCCAAACCCTCGGGCGAAATCATCGAAACGCCGATCATTTCGAATTTCAAGGACGGCTTAACGGTTCTCGAATATTTTAACTCGACGCACGGTGCCCGGAAGGGACTGGCGGATACTGCTTTGAAGACGGCGAATTCCGGTTACCTGACGCGCCGCCTTGTCGACGTTGCGCAGGATTGCGTTATCGTTGAAGTCGATTGCGGCACGACGAATGGTCTCACAATGCGGCCGATCATCGAAGGCGGCGAACTGATCGATCCGCTTGCGGAGCGGATCCTCGGCCGGACCGCCGCCGCCGCCGTGCTTGACCCGCAAACGGGGGATACCCTGGTTAAGGGCGGCGAGTTTATTGACGAAGCCAAAGTCGATGAAATTGATGCGGCGGGAATTGACGCTGTGTTGATCCGTTCCGTCCTGACCTGCGAAAGCAAGGGTGGCGCGTGTGGGGCCTGTTATGGACGGGATCTCGCGCGTGGTACCGATGTCAATATTGGCGAGGCGGTCGGCGTTATTGCCGCGCAGTCAATTGGCGAACCGGGCACGCAACTTACGATGCGGACCTTCCATATTGGCGGTGCCGCACAGCGTGGCGCGGAGCAATCGTCGGTCGAATCCAGTATCGATGGCACTTTATCCCTCAGCAACAACATCATGGTCCTCGACTCCAGTGGTCGGCCCGTCGTCATGGCGCGAAATACGGAATTGATTTTGCGTGATGCACAAGGGCGAGAGCGGGCACGGCATCGTGTTCCCTATGGCACGCGATTGACCGTCGAAGATGGCGCGGAAGTGACGCAAGGCCAAAGGCTCGCGGAATGGGATCCGTATACAATTCCGATCATTACCGAGAAGAACGGCATCGCGAATTATGTCGATCTCCAGGAAGGGATCACCATGCGCGAGGCGGTCGATGAGGCAACCGGCATTGCCAGCAAGGTGGTTATCGATTGGAAACAGCAACCACGGAGTGCTGATTTGCGGCCCCGGATCACCCTGCGGGATTAAAAAGGAGAAGTGATCACGATACGCAATGACATGGAGGCCCGCTATTTCATGTCGGTCGACGCTATTCTTTCGATAGAGAATGGCGCAAAAGTGCATGCGGGCGATGTTCTGGCGCGTATTCCGCGGGAATCATCGAAGACGCGTGACATTACCGGTGGTCTTCCTCGCGTCGCGGAACTTTTCGAGGCACGGAAGCCGAAAGACTTTGCAATCATCAGTGAGAATGATGGCCGGGTTGAATTCGGTAAGGATTACAAGACCAAACAGCGCATCATCGTTCGGCCCGAAGATGGTGAAGGCGAAGCCTCCGAGTATCTTGTTCCGAAGGGCAAGCACATCACGGTTCAGGAAGGTGACTTCGTCCAACGCGGTGATTACCTGCTCGATGGCAATCCGGTCCCGCATGACATTCTCCATGTTTTGGGCATCGAAGCGCTGGCGGAATATATCGTCTACGAAATTCAGGAGGTCTACCGGCTGCAAGGCGTGAAGATCAACGATAAGCATATCGAAGTCATCGTGCGTCAAATGCTGCAAAAGGTCGAAATTACCGACACCGGCGATACGATCATGCTGGTTGGCGAACAGGTTGATCGAGACGAGTTCGAGGAAACGAACCAGCAAGCGATGGACGATGGCAAGGAGCCGGCCAAAGGAAATCCTGTATTGCAGGGCATCACGAAGGCATCACTGCAAACCAAATCGTTTATTTCGGCGGCTTCTTTCCAGGAGACAACACGGGTTCTCACCGAGGCGTCGGTTAGCGGCAAGGTGGATAATCTTGTTGGTCTTAAGGAGAATGTCATTGTTGGCCGCCTTATCCCGGCGGGTACGGGCAGCTTCATGAACCGGATGCGACAAGTTGCCACGGATCGCGATCAAGAACTGGCATTGGCCGAGGAAGAAGCAGCGGCAATTGAAGGTGGCGATGCACCGGAAGAAGAGCAACATGAAGTAGCCTGATTTCGTAATAATGAGTCTCTATTTTTGCCTCGCGCGAAATATTATTTCAAACGCGCGAGGCAAAATTATTATTCAACCGGCGCATCTAACCCTGCGGAATACCTCGAAAAAGTTCGCCGGTTTTGCTTGACGCCCCTAGGGGGCATCCCTAGTATGCGCGAAATTTCAGGGGGCTGGCTGTAGGTCTCGTTTGTGACTGCAAAGTCGACGTGACCTAGACGGAGTGTCCGAATACCTGAAAAAATAAAAGACTGGTCAGCCGGTCTGAAATGATACGCCTGCGAGGCGCCCGGATTATCGACCGGAAGCCTCAGGGGCGTTTTGTGTCCGAGTCATCGGCATGGGTTTACGGAGTGCATTGGGGTGGCGTCGCCAATGCAAGCTTCGGAGTGTTTCGACGCCGACAAGTTATAAAGAGGACGGCAAATGCCGACAATTAACCAGTTGATTCGCAAGCCGCGGAAGTCCCCGCCGAACCGGAACAAGGTTCCCGCGTTGGAAGGATGTCCGCAAAAACGCGGTGTTTGTACCCGAGTTTACACAACGACGCCAAAGAAGCCGAACTCCGCCTTGCGGAAGGTCGCGCGCGTGCGCTTGACGAACGGTTTTGAGGTAACAAGCTATATCCCGGGTGAGGGACATAACCTTCAGGAGCATTCCGTCGTCATGATCCGCGGCGGCCGCGTGAAGGATCTTCCTGGTGTACGTTATCACGTCATTCGCGGAACGTTGGATACGCAGGGCGTCGGTGATCGTCGTCAACGGCGCTCCAAATACGGCGCGAAGCGTCCCAAGTAGAAAGAGGGTTGGTTCATGTCGCGACGTCATAGAGCGGAAAAACGCGAGGTCATTCCCGACGCCAAATTTGGCGACGTGGTGGTCAGCAAGTTTATTAACTGCCTGATGCTGGACGGTAAGAAATCCGTCGCCGAGCGCATTGTGTATGGTGCGTTTGACGAGGTGCAGCTGAAGACTGGCGGTGATCCGGTTAAACTATTCCACGATGCGCTGGAAAATGTTCGGCCTCATATCGAAGTCCGCTCGCGCCGCGTTGGCGGTGCGACATATCAAATTCCGATCGAGGTGCGCTCAGACCGCGCCCAAGCGCTGGCGTTTCGTTGGCTGATCGGTGTTGCGCGGGGACGATCCGAATACACGATGACGGCGCGGCTGTCTGGTGAGGTCATGGACGCGGCGAATAACCGCGGCGGCTCCGTAAAAAAACGCGAAGACACGCATCGTATGGCGGAAGCCAACCGCGCGTTCTCGCACTATCGCTGGTAATCGTAACTTAGAACGCCGTCGGGAAATCTGTTATGTCACGCACTACCCCCATCGATCAGTACCGCAATATTGGCATTATGGCGCATATCGACGCCGGCAAGACGACGACGACGGAACGGATTCTTTATTATACCGGCAGGTCCCATAAGATTGGTGAAGTCCATGACGGTAACGCGACCATGGACTGGATGGAGCAGGAACAAGAGCGCGGAATCACGATTACGTCCGCCGCGACGACCTGCTTCTGGAACGACCATCGAATTAACATTATCGACACGCCCGGCCACGTGGACTTCACCATTGAGGTCGAGCGCAGTTTGCGGGTCCTGGATGGGGCCGTCGCGGTGTTCGACAGTGTCGCGGGCGTTGAGCCGCAGACCGAGACCGTTTGGCGGCAAGCCGATAAATATGGCGTCCCGCGTATGTGTTTCATCAACAAGATGGACCGCACCGGAGCCGATTTTTACCGCTGCGTCGAGATGATCAAGGATCGCCTCGGCGCTGTTGCCTTGGTGACTCAGTTGCCGCTTGGCGCCGAGGCGGATTTCCTGGGCGTCATTGATCTTATTGAAATGAAGGCAGTGCGCTGGGTTGAGGAAACCCTTGGCGCATCCTTTGAGATTGAAGACATTCCTGAAGATATGGCGGAACAGGCGGCCGAATATCGCACGACTTTGGTCGATTTGGCCGTCGAACAGGATGAAGTGGCGTTGGAGGCGTATCTCGATGGCGAGGAACCGGACGCTGATACGCTACGGGCATGCATTCGGAAAGGCACCTTGGAGAGCGCGTTCGTTCCGATCCTGACGGGATCCGCGTTCAAGAATAAGGGTGTTCAGCCTTTGTTGGATGCGGTTGTAAACTTCATGCCGTCGCCAACCGATATCGGCACGACGACCGGACTGAAGGTTGATAGCGAGGAAGAGTTGGAGCGGGCGCCAAGTGATGACGAGCCGTTCTCCGCACTCGCCTTTAAGGTGATGACTGATCCCTTCGTCGGATCACTTACCTTCGCACGCGTTTATTCCGGTGTGATGGAAACTGGTACTTCGATCCTGAATTCCGTCAAAGGAAACAAGGAACGCGTTGGCCGTATGCTTCTTATGCATGCCAATCACCGCGAAGATGTGAAAAGTGCCTGCGCCGGCGATATCGTTGCTTTGGCAGGGCTGAAGAATGTGACGACGGGCGATACGCTCTGCGACACACTCAAGCCGGTTGTGCTTGAGCGCATGGAATTTCCCGATCCGGTTATCGAAATCGCCGTCGAACCGAAGACGAAGGGCGACCAGGAAAAAATGGGTACGGCTCTGGCGCGTCTGGCGCAGGAAGATCCGAGCTTCCGTGTGTCGAGCGATCAGGAAAGCGGGCAGACCATCATCAAGGGCATGGGCGAACTGCATCTTGACATTATCGTTGACCGGATGCGGCGCGAATTCAAAGTCGACGCGAATGTCGGTGCGCCTCAGGTCGCGTATCGCGAGACATTCACGAAGACCGTTGAGATTGATTATACGCACAAGAAGCAGACTGGTGGCGCAGGACAATTCGCTCGTGTGGAAATAGAATTTTCTCCGGGTGAGCCCGGCTCCGGCTTTGTTTTCGAGAATAAAGTCGTCGGTGGTTCGGTGCCACGGGAGTTCATCCCAGGTGTGGAAAAAGGGCTGGACAGCGCTCGTGGATCGGGTGTGCTCGCCGGGTTCCCGGTCATCGATATTCACGCGACCTTGCACGATGGTGCGAGCCACGATGTCGATTCCTCCGTTATGGCGTTTGAATTGGCGGCGCGTGCGGCATTCCGCGAAGCAATGCAAAAGGCTGGTCCGCGTTTGCTTGAACCAGTCATGAAGGTCGAGGTGGTGACACCGGAAGAGTATATGGGTGACATTATCGGCGATTTGAACAGTCGCCGGGGCAGTGTTGGCAGCATGGATCAACGCGGCAATGCGCGCGTTATCTCCGCGATGGTGCCGCTGGCCAATATGTTCGGCTACATCAATACGTTGCGGTCCAGTAGTCAGGGCCGGGCGCAATACACAATGCATTTCGACCGCTATGAGCAGGTACCTCAGGCTGTGGCGGAAGAAGTGAAGGCAAAGCTGGCTTGATACCTGCGCGACACGTTGTCGGCAAGGGTATGAATTAAGGGAACGGAAGCATGGCGAAAGCGAAATTTGAGCGTACGAAGCCGCACTGCAATGTTGGTACGATTGGCCACGTTGATCACGGCAAGACGACGCTGACGGCGGCGATCACGAAGGTTTTGGCGGAAGCGGGTGGTGC
>JAJFJC010000142.1 GCA_021774385.1 Alphaproteobacteria bacterium | reverse complement strand
GCATCGATGGCAAGACGCTCGGCGGCGCGTCTGAAACTTAGTTCCTCTGCGACAGCGATGAATGCAGTGACCTGGTCAAGGTCGGGAAGCTTTTTCATATTCCGTTTTATCCCCAGTTATTGTCGATTATACAACAACAGGGGATAAACCGGCTATTCCATAGCGCACTCAAGCCGCGTTATTGAGAGTTACTCGGCAAGCGCTAATGCGGCGTGACGAAACACCTTAAGCAGACCTTGCCCGGAGTGGCTAAGATGACAATCGAAAATCTGGATGAAATGCTGCAACAGGCCTTCGATGAAAGCAGTAAGATCTACCAAGAGCGTGGCTTTCAGCGGCGCATCGGCTTTGGCAAGAAACCGGCCATTATCAGTGTCGATCTGGCCAACGCCTGGACACGGCCCGGTAATCCGTTCACCTGCGATATGGACAAGATGGACAACGAAATCATTCCGGGTATGCGACGCCTGCTCGAAGCCGCACGCGCCAACGGACATGTCGTCGTACATGTGACCACCGCATATCAGAATACGGACCGAAACGAACCGCACTCCGATATGGGGCAGTGGCATAACAAAATCCCCGTAGAAGCCGTCAGCCTTGCCGACGATGATTTATGGGCAATCGACTCGCGCATCGCCCCCATCGAAGGCGAATAGGTCTTGATGAAGAAGCGCGCCTCATCTTTTTCCGAAACGCCGCTGGCGGGTTACCTACGGACATGCGGGGTGGATACCCGGACGTGGAATCGCCGCGGTTGGATGTTGGCTATGGTCGGAACTGAGACATCGACGGCAGGTGCCCCGACTTCCAGGTTTGGCTAGACTCGGAAGAAAAATTCCAGATCGATGAGGTTCGATTAGGGTCTCAAAACGGAAGTAACGCTTATGGCGATGGTGACATCTTAAATTCGTCGCGAGAATCGCCCAAAATCGCGCTCCAATCGGAGAATATCTCGAACAAGCGGTTCGAACTTTCTCCTCTCGGGCGCGCCACAATTTTCCATATCGAACCGTTCGCCGCAGGCTCGCTGCCCGGGCGTCACGCTATCTTCAGGTGAAACTAGACTAACGCTGCGATACGCCCTCTTTGGGCGAAAGTCCGCATTGAGCGCGTAAATTTATCGACCAAGTCAGCTTTCGGCCCCGTCAGGTCCAATATGCACTCACAGGACTAAACCGCTTTCGCATTAAATCCGTTGCGACCTTTTCTAGAACTCGATTGGCTCGCCAGCCAAGAGTTTAGCGAAGGTCGTCCTCAAACGCTCATCCGGTTCAATTCGTTGGCACCGTTCAATGAACTCCCGAGCGTCCGTTGGCCAATTCTCCGCACCCCACCCCAAAAGTGCGCGAATCGCCATGTTTCGATTACGAACCACTGGGCTTTTCAGCCCCACCGAAATGAGGTTCCAACCAAGACCGGGGAATCTTCCAAGGTCCTGGAGAATGTAGTCTAGTTCACTGTGGCTCTTAAACGCCAAGCCGATCCCCATCTCGGTGCCGGGACCCGTCGCAATTTTTGATAAGGGTAACCTCGCTTCGGCAAGTTCGACGACTTTCTTTATTCGTGATCGATCCTTGCTCTGCATGAGATCGTACCAATGATCTTCGCCGGCATGTGTCCGAGAGTAATATTCGGGCCAGGTATCGATGCCAAGTGCCTCGGCGGCTCGTGCAGCCGTCCAAAATTCCTGACTCCCTCTGACCTTGAGCCCGGCTTCGGCCAGTCGGGCCCGAAGTTCGCGGAGCTCGTCTTGCATTCCGGCGTGCCGGTAGGCTGAAATGTCTGACCGGTGGAAAAATGCGCTTTGCCGATCAAAGCGGTCTCGTATCCCGCGCGGCTAAGCTGTTCGGAGAAGCTCGATTCCCCACTTCCGGCCGTAAGTCGATGCCGTTATCGGCGACACCGTACGTCAGCGGCAACTGTCCGGTGAGGATCGAAGCCCGTGACGGCTGGCACACGAGATTTGGGGTAATACAGCTATCGAATCGAGCACCGCCTGCTGCCAATCGGTCGAGATGCGGCGTTTTGACCCGCCGCCCCGCGAAGCCGTAACAATCGGCACGCTGCTGATCGGACGTAATGAAAAGGATGTTGGGACGTTTCGTCATGGCGGCGGGACCTTTGGAAATTCGCGTGAGCTTGCGCCGCATCATGCTCGGAACCAAGGTGCCGTTTGTCAATGCTGGGTCGCTGGCATTTCCGAGCCGCCCTCCAATCCTCACGCCTAACCTGTTGCCGTTTGTTCGGTTGAATTTACCTCTTTACCGTTTGTTTAGTTGGAATACCGTTTTGCCGTCCGGACTAATCCACAACGCCCGTGTCTCGGTGACGAAGCGGAAGGTGCCGCCGAATTCACTGGAATAGTCGTTCTCGCTCACCTTGTTAAAGGTTCGATTGAGTTCTGTCCCTTCGCGCCGAACGACGATTTGATCGCCGGTTTGCTCGATAAACTCATCGGTAAGCATCCGTCCGTTAACTTCGAAATCCCATAATCCAAGAACGTTGATCCCGGTTGCCGCGGCGGGCGAGTCGTCAATGGTTCCGGGTGTGAGTTCGCCTTTTTCACCGCTGACGGATTTATACGTCAGAGCCGTCCAAGCTTTATTGAAATCGATCGAATCGCCATCGGCATTCTTCCATTTCCCCCGCCCGAATCCGGTTCGATCGAATTGGACGCGCGGACCGTTCTCGACCCTGGCGAAGAACAGTTCGGTCTTCTGATCTTCGCCGCCCTTTACCTTAACCCTTTCCTTGAACTGACCGTCAATGACGATGTTTGCTTCGCGGTCCTCGATCGTTCCGACCCAAACGCCCTCTGCGGATGTGGTCGTCACGGGTGTAAGGCGACCCTTGCCACCATCGGAGGCCTTGAATTTGATGAGCTTGAAGTTTTTACGAAAGCGAATGATATCGCCCGCGTCGCTCTCGTATTTCCGCCCCGCCTTCGTCGCGCGGACATACTTTGTACGCTCATCGCCATCGATACTGGCAAAAATATGCTCTTTG
Source organism: Alphaproteobacteria bacterium (assembly GCA_021774385.1). Lineage (GTDB taxonomy): Bacteria > Pseudomonadota > Alphaproteobacteria > UBA8366. The sequence continues at coordinate 9,507 of JAJFJC010000142.1, read as the reverse complement.
GTTTGCCCGTCGATGAAGATGGTTGTGTCCTCACCGGCGATTTGGCCAGCCCATGTGCCTTCCGTGCATTTCAAGTCGATGGTGCAGAATTGAACCGTCGTTGCCCTGACATATGTGCCACCGACATCCCAACCGGCCGCGCCGCCAACGCTGATCGTATACCCTAGGAAGCGGCCGACCTCGTCGTCCTTTCCGTCGCCGTCTTCTTCTCGGCGCTCAAACCATACGCCGATCGCGACATCGAGTTCTGCCGCGCTTGGTTTGATAAGATCCGCTTTCCGGAGCGCGAGTGCGCCAATCAATTGGAAGGCGTCGACGAGATCCAAGACATATCCGTGCGACTTTCCACGCAACCGGTTGAACTCGTCTTTCCACATACCGACGGTGACCGCAACGGTGGCGCCACCACCGGCGTGGAAATTGAAGCTGCCACTGGAATACCATTTGGAGTCCTTTCGGCCCTTTTGGTGATCGGCGCATCGGAACGCGGCGCCCACTTCGCCTTCGACGCCGCCGATTATTCCAATTTCTCCGCCGATGCCAATTGTCCAACTGGCATAGTTTTTCCCCAAGCAGGCATTGTTGTCCGGCACGGCACCGTCACCTTCGGTGTCTTCATTCCGTACTCTTTGCTTAAACCCGGCATCTTGATTGGATCGAATTGCAAAATTTGCCGCGGGGATGACGTCGCCACTGATCTTTTCCAACTCGACCATTGCCGCGCGGCGCACTCTTTCTTCCCGGCTGATTTTGCAGATTCCATTCAGGCCGCGCTTCATGCCTGGCCCGCACGACTTGCCTTTGTCGGTAATTTTGCAGGCGCGTTGACCTTCGCCGCCACAGGCAACACAAATACCCTTGCGCTCCGTCGTGCCCACGTTGCATTGGCGACCCTTATCGGTGACCTTGCAGGCGCGTTGGCCTTCGCCGCCGCACTGGACACAGATGCCACGTCGCTCGGTCGAGCCGGCTTGGCATTGCCGCCCTTTCTTCATCACGCGGCAGGCTTTTTGGTTTAAACCGCCGCAAGGTTTGCAAAAACCACTTGTGTTCGGCTCATAACTTCCCCGGCACGGATAACCGCGCTTGATCTTTTTGCACGCTTTTTGATCGGGACCACCGCATTCGGCATAACAGCGTCCTTCGATTTTCATCCGGCCGCCGCTGCATTGTTTGCCGGCTTTCAGGGCAGGACAGGATTTTTGACCCTCACCGCCACAATTCAGGCAGCGTCCGTCGATCTTGGTCAGACTGCCCTGACATTGCTTGCCCCGCTTCAAGGCACGGCAGGATTTTTGCCCATTGCCCCCGCAGGGTTTACAGAAACCGCTGCTATTCGGCTCGTAGCTTCCCCGGCAGGGATAGCCACGTTTGATCTTTTTGCATGCTTTTTGATCGGGACCACCGCATTGCGCATAACAGCGGCCGTCGATTTTCATCCCGCCGCCGCTGCATTGTTTGCCGGCTTTCAGGGCAGGACAGGCTTTTTGGCCCTCACCGCCACAATTCAGGCAGCGTCCGTCGATCTTAGTCAGGCCGCCGTGGCACTGCTTTCCCTTTTTCAAGGCACGGCAAGCCTTCTGGCCGTTGCCCCCGCAAGGTTTACAGAAACCGCCGCTATTCGACTCGTAGCTTCCCCGGCAGGGATAACCGCGCTTGGACTTCTTGCACGCCTTTTGATCGGGACCACCGCATTGGGCATAGCAGCGTCCATCAATTTTCATCCGGCCACCGCCACACTGCTTGCCTTTCTTGGACCGGGGGCAGGAATATTGTCCTTCGCCGCCGCAGTTCCGGCAGGTGCCGCGAATATTTCCCAAGCCCGCATCGCAGATCGGTCCCTTATAGGCGATCGGACATGGCTTCTGTCCTTCGGCACTGCAACGGTCCTTTTTCCGATGACTGCTGGCATCCGCCGCGGAAACCGTGACAAATGCAAACATGAGACAAAGGAGTAACGCCTGGCATAGGAACCAAACGCTCCGTTGGAGATTAATAGTGCCGATTTTCTTCATATGACCCCCCGATCACGATGGCGAAAAAGCGTACGACAGTTGGTTGCCGAGTTACTGTCTCAGACCGCCCCTCTTCGATGAATGGGTATCACTACCCAATTCTCTCTTATTGCCTCAAAATCTGTTATTTTCATCCAACAGACCGTCTTTAAGTGCACGCGCCATGAGCTCGGCGACCGACCGTACTTCGAGCTTCGACATCAGGCTGGCGCGATGTTTTTCAGCGGTGCGCGGGCTGATTCCCTGCGCTTCGGCGATATCCTTTGTCGTCCGGCCTCGGATTACCATATTCAACGTTTGTTGCTCACGTGGCGTAAGTTCCGACGGTTTCGGTTGTTCTCCGATGAGGCTGAGGCACTCCGGTGCAATGAAACGGCCACCACGCAAGATCAAGGGGAGTTTCTGGTAGAGCAGTTGATTTGAACCGCCTTTCGCGAACATACCATCCACGCCGGCTTGAACCAGTTGACCCAGAACACCCCCGGCCAGCACCGAGGAAAAAACGACGATTTTTGTTTCGGGACTCCAACGCCGCAGATCGTTAAAGACTTCCGCGCCTCCGGAAAGAGGCATCGTCAAATCGAGCAACAGGAGATTCGGTTTATATTGCTTGGTTGCGGCGAGCGTCTCAAAGCCGTCGCCCGCCTCCGCGACAATGCGAATACCACGATCCTCCACAATGCCCGGTGTCTCCAGCGCTGATCGTAACCCGGAACGCACGATTTCATGATCGTCCGCGATAACCGCCGAATACTGCCCCGGTTGCGGTAAATTCGTACCATCCCCACCCATGAATGATGACATAACGCATTGCGGCGCCGTTGAAAATAGCGTTTGCGTAAATATGGTGCGGGAACAGTCCTGGAGGGAATTTTCTTTGGAACCGTCCGCGTTATTCCGCCTTGGGTATGGATATCGAAAACGCCGCGCCATTGCCTTCTGACGATTGGTAACGCAATGCAAAGCCGTTTTTAGAAGTCAGCTCGCGGACTATGGATAGACCCAGCCCGGAACCGTTCGACTCCGCGCCCTTCACGCCGGCGGACAGAGCGTTGGCGATCCCCGTTGCCGAAAACCCTATGCCGTCGTCGATTATGTTGAGTTGTAGGCGCCCCTTTTGGCTGCGGATGCCGACAAGAATGCGTGTTGCCTTGGAATGGTGGATCGCGTTTGAAAGCAGGTTTGCGCCGAGGCGCATCAGGACGACGGCCGGCGCGTAAAAAATCTTGGAACTCCTCACGAAACGCAATTCGATACCCTTGGACCGGGCTTCGGTCGCGAACATGCGCGCCAGCGTCGAAAACAGTATCGACGCCGGCACGTTTTCCACATCTTCCACCGGCGACAGCTCTTGCGCGCCATGGCTTGACCGGGACAGCTCCTCCGTCAGCGCGTCAAAGTGATTGAGTATCCGGGTCAACCTATCGGCGTTTTCAGTCGCGATTTCTCCTTTCAATCCATCCAACTCAGCACGCATGGCGGCGATGGGTTGGCGGATGTCGTGAGATGCCGTCGCGATTTGTCGGGACCGGTTTGCCGCGACGTCGCGCGCATGGGTGTAGTTTTTCTCCATCTCCAAGAGGGATGCGGACATTTCTGCATCTTTACGCGCGGCTACAAGTGCGGCCTCCAACGCAACGTCCCTGGAACGTCTGATATCGATTAATGCCGTGCCGATTGCCGCCATGGCCGGTATCACCACGAGCGCGAACAGCCACCGGAAAAGGGAGGCAACATTCAGCGTGCCGCCGCCCGCGAAATAAATAAGAAAGAGAGCAACAATTGCCAGAAGCAGCGCGAGAGCCGCGATCGCGGGCAGACGAAGCGGCCGCCCATCCGACGTTCGCCAGGTCAAGGTCGCAACGAAATGACAGGCAACCATTATCAGCAACAATGAATCGACAACCAGCGCCATGGCCTCAAACGGCCAGAGCCACGCGCCAAAAATCAAAATCGCCGAAACGAATGAGAGAGTAAGAAAAGCACGCCGAACCCAGGTCCGGTCGTGGCGAAAGTCAATCGCCCGCTCGGCGGTAAAAAACCCGAACGCGATGCCGGCGAGACCAATCGTCATACCGGCCGAACGTTCCAGGTCCTGGCCTATTCCGAGCGCCAGTGCCGTCAGACCGCCCTCCAAAAACCAAACTAGCGCAAGCATCGCCGCAAATAATGCGGCGTAATAAACACCAACCCTGTTATTAAGAGCGACGTTAAACAGGAAGAACGCGCCGATCGTCGTCAGCGCCGCGGTATAGAAGATAATTGTCCCAGGCAACGGGACTAAATCAGGCGTGGCGGCGCGCGCCGGTATTGCCGACAACAGGAGCCCGACGACCCCGGTCAACATCGCGGCCAGTAATAAATGGCGCGACGCACCGCTTATTTTTTGCCCTTGATAGATCGATTGCATGTATTCCCCTTAAACTTCATCGAAGCCTAACGAGAATGGCGCCAATCGGAAATGGGTAGCGATACCCATTCAACTGGCTGCACTACCAGGTTACGGTCTCTTCGGACTATAAATGGATTTCTTTTAAGGTATGGAAGGCTGAAGAATGCGAATTGGAAACGACCGGAAGATCCCAAGACTGGCAATAAGAATTTCCGCAATGAGCCTTCTAGCGCTCTTCGTATTCTCATTCGCGTCACCGGTGGTGGCGCAGATGCCTGCGATGCTGCCCTTAAAAGACACGGTACCGGAAACCGAAACATTGCCAATCGACGGTGTGTGGACAATCTCCACGATCGGAAAGAAGATTCGGATTGAGCGAGGCCGGTCATTTGCGATCGACTCCTGGTTACATTTGTTCGTTCTGCAAGTGCAGCCGGACATGGTTGTCTCAACGAATTATGAAAGAATGGGGCCAGGCCAATATACCGCGCAGGATTTGCCTTTGGCGGGCCCCGCATCATTAGAACTGAAGCCGGATGGAAATTTAAGCGTCTCGGTTAGAAGCGCCTTTGGACCTGTGGCATTCGATCTAATTCAGGAAGAAGTGGACGACCCCGCGGCGCTGGACGCCGAAATCGCCTTAATGCGCGGCGAAGACGTTCCATCGACTCCCTCCGAGCCGCCCGCGGCCGAGAACCCCGGCTCGCTAGCGAATTGCAAGAAACTAGGCGTCGACCCCGCGACAGGAGATATTGTCTGCAAGGATTAGCGATTTGGAAACGAAACGCGGGTGTTGCCGCCCGGTTTCTTGATTGCGCGATGACTAGTTTCGGAGCAGCCGCCAGAGGGTCGTCTGGTCCGGAAAGCCCGTCGTTTCGAAGCTGAGATCTGACTGAAACGCCATGAGTGCCGATTTAGTCTCTTCGGTAAACCGGCCATCGACTTTGCTTTTATAAAGGCCGCGCTGGCGAAGTTTGGACTGTACCCGCCGGATCGTTTCCCGGTGAAGCGTGGCTTTACGTTTGCCTTCGGTGACTTGCACTCTTGGCGATTCTTGGCGCAGCCGGTCCGACTGCAACCCGATAATTATTGAATTAAGAACGGCGTAGAGACGATGGTTCGGGTTCGTTTGGCAATGGTTCTGGATCACGTTGAGCAGCAACTCTAGTGATTCAAAAGGCGCGACGTCGAATGTGTCCTCGGCAAGGCGGTTGTGGGCTGAAATGTAACCTTCGACCCAACCGCCAATCATATAGTAGATGTTGGATTTATCCTCGCGTGCTTTGAGGTAATTTTGGCATGGCAGGAAGCCTGCGCCTTTCATGGCGAATTTTTCATTGTCATCCGCCGCGAATGCCATTGTCGTTTGGAGCAGAAGTCCACAAATCGCAAATCGAAAAAACCTCATTTTCATACCTTTTCCATTTCTAAAAACAACATGACTAAAGATCGGCGGAGGGGTCGTACCGAAGACGAAACTCCTCACCGCCATTGGATCGATTCAAACGTTAGGCAAATTAAGGCGCGTACACGTTCCGTGTGAAAGTTTCCGCACCTTTTCGCCGACGGATTAGGTAAAGGCCACAAAGCCCAATGAAGAACAGAGCGAGTGAGCCTGGTTCGGGGACAGCGGACGCTACCTTGAAGTCTTCGATCGGGTTCTCGGCACTCCTGGCGCTGATACCTAACGGCGCCGTTGAGCCCACGAGGAAATCGACAACGAAACTCTCGCCGATCTGCAGATCAAAACCCTGCAAAGAGAAGAGATTTTCGAAAAGGTTTGGTGATTGGAATAATTCGACACTCTGATTCAGCACATTGCCGATACCGAATTGACGCTCCAAACCGAGCAAATCGAAGTTGATCTGCAGCAAATCGATGACAAAATCGAGGTCGATATCAAGTAATGTTTCGTTGAGCAGATCCGCATCGAGGAAGAATATCGGCGTTACGGTCGTCACATCCTCCAGAAAAAGAATTTCAGGAAGCAGATCCCAAGCGGAGATGATTTCCGACACAACCTCACCAGCGATCATGACCGCGTTGTCGAATACCAACTGAACGAACAATGTCGGGTCGAGCTCAAAATCCTGTTTGAGGTCGATGGAAGGGCCAATATTCACGTCGATGATGTCATAGCCCACGCTGCCGATATTGCCGATGGGAACGCTGAAGCCAAAAGCGTCGGTCGTCGTGCCTTGCGTGACCGCGAGCGAGACCACCGCATCGATATCGACGCTGAGGTCGACCAGATCATCCTGTCCCGAAGCCTTTAGCGTATTGCTGTCCGTGTCGAGGCCGCCGCTGGCATCCGGTTGCGGCAAGTAGAGCGTCGTCGTGGTCACGCCCGCGTCGATAGAGAACGGGAATCCATTTGCTTCATCGGGAAATCCGAAAACAGATGGGTTTTGCCCTAGCAGCAGAACTTCGCCTTCACCGTCTCTGTTAAAGGAAAGAATTGGCACCGTTTCATCGATATTGAACGGTGTGCTGCCTGTCTTGCAGCCGGCGGCGATAACACAGGCTTCTCCGCTAACGCTGCCGGACAGCTCAAAGACCGCATCCGCCGTTAGCGCGAGGTCGGCGAATTCCGTGTTCAGGCTGTTCGTACCCGCAAGAATGCTATTCGGGTTGAAGTTTATTGCATTCGTTTTGTCCAAGAGGCTGGTGTCGGGGATTTCAAGTGTCGCTTCATAGGACACCGTGGCATCGACCGAACCGCTGCCCACGGCAATGCCGAGCTCCACCCCAACCCTGCCGTCGGAAGTCCCTTCCACGGCGACCCCGGTGCGTGTATCCACTTCCAGGAATTGAGGCGGCGCGGTGCCCAATGCGACGACGGGAAGTCTGCCAGATTGACCATTTCGGCAAGTGGACGATGAGTTGCCCAGCTTTTTGCAGGCGGCGAACGCCACGTCATAGGCCGCCCGCTTCACAACATCCGCCGCCCTCGCAATTTTACACCCTACCGCGAACTTTCCGCAGCTTCGAACCGATGGGCGGCTACCGAGTTTCGGCACCGGTATCCGGGCGCTTTGACCATTGATGCAGGCGCTTGAGGAGAACCCGAGACCCCGGCACGCACCGAACGCGGCATTGTAGGCGACCCGCAATGGATTGATGACATTGACCTCTTCCTCTCCGGCGATCAGGTCGAGGTTCGCCGTCTTGTCTTGCCAGGCGGCGCCGAGGAAGGCCTTTTCGTTTAAGGTCGCGGCAGTACCGGTATCCCAGATGCTTTGCCCGCTCGTCTGAAATTCCAGATCGTAAGTGAATGGGACAGCCTGCACGGCCGTTGGTGATAGCAGCAAAAGACTTGCTGCCCACGCCAATGTCCAACGCGAAATACTCAAAATAATTCTCCCTTCATCGAAATTAATTCGCGCCGGCCGGGCCATGGGATGCCTCACCAAAACGCAAAAATTCTACTAAGGGATTGCAGCAAACGCCGTGCTGCGAAAACATGGGTAGAACTACCCATTTAGCGCTGTTACATGAAACGAGCGCGCGCTCGTTGTGTTGGTCCTGCCGTTAGAACGGCAATGTTAAGGACAGTTGCGCGCGGCATATTTGTCGACGCCGCCACGCCAACACCGAAACGCCTGGCGCGCTTGGCGTACCGTCCAGCTGTCATCCGCCTGTCTGGATAGGATGAATTCATGCCAGTCCCCGCGTACGGAATCGTCTTGAAATCCGTCGCGTATGACGGTCACCGTGGCGTCCTTGAAATCGGTGCCCGCGTCGCCTGACATGTCAACCACTGTATGCGGCGTCTCCTCGGTGCCGCCGATAATTTCGAGGACGAGAGGGATGGGACTCGTCATTGAGGCCTTGCGGGCGGCTGACAAATTCTTAATGCGCGCGTTCAACGTGGTTATATCCAGCAGACGTGCCGACTCGGGGACAACGCCTTTGGCGGAACGGGACAAATCGGCGGCGGCCGTACCATGACTCAGGGCGAAGATTAAAAGGATTAGTGTGACCCTCTGTATGGCGCGCAATTCGTTTCTCCCTTCACTTCGCCGCGGTCGGAAGGCATGATTGCCGTGCCTAATGCGGCGACAACACAGCGATCCCTCCTTTCACCTTATCGGGCGGTAGAGCCATGAAGCAATCCAAGTATTCTCCCGCTCGCTGTGGTGCTCAGGTCATGGTGTTCCTCACCCTGCTGCTTTTCTGCGCCAGCCCGAGCATGGCGGCCGACACTAGCCTTTGCGCCGCTAGCGAAAAAGTTTGGTTCAACGCGCAAGTCAAGGAGTCGTCACAACTTGTATCGCTCTGCGGCGCAGCGCCGGTCCGGGGAACCGTGGCGTGGCTACAATTCCGCATGGGCGTTCCAGACGATCTTTCGGTCATTTGGCCCTTGGGACGCGAAGGCTCGGCACGGGCGTTCACATTGCGACGGTACACACGTTTTCGAACGACCTATTTGAAGTTCGAGTTTCGGATCGGAGACCAGGAATTTGCTATCTTGGAGGACGATGTCTCGGAGGATACACCGCAATATTCACTCCGGCTGCGCGTCCGAAAGGCCCCCGGTGAGACGGAACTGGCCAACCACAGACTAAAATCCATAAGCAAGCCATTGGCGATGATGAGGCTCGGAAACCACATTCGGTCGCTGCCCTATGACGAGTAATTTAGATCGATCGCGATAGCGCCGTCGTCGATACGGAAATCAGGACTGCAAGCTGTTTACACCTGTAAGCGTTCGTGTCCGTGAGAATTTATGCAAGGTGAACAACTTGTTAGCTACCGCAGCATGACGACCCTCGCCCTGTGATCGCCTATTTTAAGATACCGAATGCGGCTGAGACCTCCCATCAGGCCGTTACCGGAATAAAGTCCGATTCGCTCGGCATTCAAAACCGTGGACCGGCGATGCCTCGGTTTTGTCTCAGTCCTCGTCTAAGATTGCGCTCCATTCGTTCAACTTATCGAACAAGCGGTTCGAACTTTTGACGTGTTCCCGAAGTATCCGCCACTCATAAGCAGAGCCCTTGGTTGATTTGTTGCCCGTTTTGGGCGCTTGATGCAATCAGATAAAGGGATATCGCCTTATCTGATTGTTCGGTAATTTCTGCCGGAGTTTTCCCATTA